>JANPBJ010000236.1:0-20472 GCA_031430375.1 Acidimicrobiia bacterium | reverse complement strand
TGCGTTTGACTCGACTGTCGTCGTGATCGGCGCGGCGGCGACGCTCGGATTCACCGTGCTCGTTGGCGGCGTGGCCGCTTGGGTCATCTCCCGGCGCCCCACGTCTGGCCCCGCGATGGTTCGCCCTCGCCGGTCTCGCATCGCGAGCACCCTCGTGCGGGCCGGTGCCACGCCCAGTGTGTCCAGCGGAGTGCGGATGGCGTTGGAACGCAGCGCGGGGCGGCGGAGTGCGCCGATCGCCACCAGCGTCGTCGCGATTGCGCTCGCCTTGTTCACCGTGACCGGCGCGCTCACGTTCGGCGCGGGCCTTGACCACTTGATCGAGACCCCGCGGCTCACGGGATGGAACTGGGACGCGGTGTGGGGGGTCGGTGACGGTGACGAACCGGTCAGTACTGCTCGCGTCGAGGCCGCGTTGCGCGAGCAACCGGGCGTTGAGGCGTTTGCCGCGGGAACGTTCTTCTCGCCGTTTCCGGACGGGTTGCAACTGAGGCTCGAGGGAGTGCGAGGTTCTGTGAGCAGCGACCGCCCACCGGGCGTGGCTCGTGGGGTCGGAATGTTCAGCTTCGCCGGCGATTCGGATGTCGGGCCATCGGTGATCAGCGGTCGGGCGCCGCGTACCCGTCGCGAGATCCTCGTCGGGACCGAGACGCTCGAGGAACTCGGCCTCGCCGTGGGTGACACCGTCGTGGCCCACGGCCAGGCGGGTTCGTGGGACGAACCAGGGGCCAAGACTCGGGCGACCTTCGAGATCGTCGGTACGGGGGCCGTTCCCTTCACCGATCGAATGGGCCGCGGCGCGTCGCTCACCCTCGCCGGCGTCGGGCGACTGAACCCGGACAGATCTCCGGACGGCGTGTTCCTCCGGTTCGAGCCCGACGCCGAAGCGCGCAGGGTCCTTGATGCGGTCGCTCGCAGACTCGGCGTGGCCAATGCCACCGATGAGTTCTTCATCGACACCGCCCACCGCGAGACCCTTTCCGAGGTTCGTGACCTCGGGTCGGTCGACCGCGCGCCGTTTGCATTCGCGCTCATGATGGGGCTCGTGGCCGTCGCGGTGCTCGTGAATGTTCTGATCAGCGCGGTCCGCGCCCAGCGCACTGACCTGGCGGTGTTGCGGGCACTCGGGTTCGACCGGCGCCGGGTGCGGGCCACCGTCGTGACCGAGGCCTGCACCTACGTCCTCGTCTCATTGGCGGTCGCGTTGCCACTCGGAATTATCGCGGGGCGCATCGCGTGGCTGACCTTCGCGGACCGGTTGCGCGTGGTACCCGAGGCTCTGGTCCCGTGGGGCGCCTGCGCGTTGGTGGCCGGGGTGGCGCTGCTGGTCGCCGTGATTGTGGCGGTCCCCGTGGCGCGTCGTACAGTGCGCCGACCACCCGCGTACGGACTCCGCAACGAGTAGTGCATGAGCTTCGGTGACGGACGCAATCTTCTCCGCGGTGGTCCAGACTGACGAGGTGAACCCAGACCTTCCCGTGCTCAACGACCTGCACCCGATCACGTCCGACCTCGTCGCCCAGTTCACCGAACGCGGGCACGTTCGCATCGACGGACTCGCGACCCGAGCCGAGGCCGAGGCGTTCCGCCCCGCGATCGAGGAGACCGCGGAACGCATCCGATGGGATCGCCGGCCGATCGAGAAGCGCGACACCTACGGCAAGGCCTTCATCCAGGCAGGCAACCTCTGGCAACACAACGAGACCGTGGCGCGGTTCACGCTCGCGCCGCGGTTCGCATCGGTCGCGGCCGCGCTCCTCGGCGTCGATGCGGTGCGGCTGTACCACGACCAGGCGTTGCTGAAGGAGCCCGGTGGGGGACCGACGCCCTGGCACCAGGACCAGTTCTACTGGCCGCTCGACACCGATGACACGGTGACGATGTGGATGCCGCTGACCGACGTGACGGATCCCGTCGAGGGGATGACCTTCGGCAACGGCACGCATCGCATGGGCGACCTCGGTGGTGGTGCCATCTCCGATGTATCGGAGCGCCGGTTCGATGCGCTCGTCCGCGATCGCGGTATTGCGCTGCAAACCCATCGCAACCTGCGCGCCGGCGACGCAACCTTCCATCGGGGCTGGACCCTGCACCGAGCGTCGGCGAATCCAACCACGCGGATGCGTCCGGCCATGACGGTGATCTACATGGCAGATGGCGTGCGGGTAGCTGAGCCGGCGAATCCATCCCAGGACTTCGACCGTCAGCTCTGGCTCGGTGGTCTCGAAGCCGGCGCGCTGGTCGACGGACCGGGGAATCCCCGGCTCGGAGTGATCACCTGACCGGCTCGTCTGTTTCGGTTCGTCCCGCTAAGCGCGCGCCAGTTCGAGACACCGCAGGGCAACGTCGAGCGCGGATCTCCCGTACTCGTCGGCGCCCAAACCGCGCGCGTCGGCCTCGGTCAGCACCGCAGGTCCGCCGACGAACACTGGGATACCGGGCGCATGTTTGTGGACGTGGGCTGCCGCTTGTCGGGCGCTCGGAAGGTTCACGTCCGAGCCGACGCTGATCGCGATCGCAACCACGTCGTCGCGGTCGATGGCGATCCTCACGAAGGACTCCGGGGGAGTGTTCGAGCCGAAGTCGATCACCTCGAGACCTTCGCCGCGCAGGATGTCGGCGAGGATCGAGACCGGGATCGAATGGTGATCGCCGGCCGCCGCCCCGACGACCACGACCCCCCGCTTGCGGCCCCGCCGCGCAAACAAAGGCCCGAGCCGGGCGATGAGCCGACCGGCCACACTCGATGCCCGATGCTCGTCGGCCACATCGAGATCGCCGTGGGTCCACTTCTCGCCAATCGTCTGTAGCACCGGTGCGATCAACTCGAGGTGGATGTCTCGAGCCGTGGCGCCCGACGCGAGTGCACGCTCCACGACGGACCACGCGCCGGCTTCGTCACCGGCGACGAGTCGATCGCCGAGCTGGGTTCGATACTTCGGCCAACGCAGCCCACCCGGGCCCGGTCGGGGCTCGTCCCGCTGCGTCACTCGGGCCAGATCGGAGACCTTGACCTGCCACTCGCCACCAGCCTTGGTGGCAGGCAGGGTGCCGAGGCGCACGTAGCGGTAGGCCGTCATGTAGTGGACGCCGAGGCGTTCGGCGGCGGTTCGGAGTCCGATCAGGGAGGAATCGTCCGCAGGAGGGGTATTCGGTTGCATCGAGGGGGGATCGTAGGGGCCGTCTTGCATTCGAATCATATTAGTAGTAAAACTGGGAACCCCAAACCGAAAGGCAAACTCATGAATCGATTCCCGGTGCGTGTCCTCGCCCTCGCGGCAGCTCTGGCCCTCACAGCTGCTGCCTGTGGCAGCGATGACACGAAGTCCGACTCCAAGCCGACAGAGAAGCCGGCCAAGGAAACCACAACGACCACCTCACCGCCCACGACCGCCGATGAGACCATCGTCGAGATTGCAAGTGGGAACGCGGACTTCACCACCCTGGTTACGGCGGTCACTGCCGCTGGGTTGGTCGAAACGCTCTCTGGTCCCGGCCCGTTCACGGTCTTTGCGCCAACCAACGCGGCGTTTGCAAAGATCCCTGCTGAGCAGTTGTCAGCGATCCTTGCCGACAAGGCTCAGCTGACGAAGATCCTGACCTACCACGTGGTGCCCGGAATGGTCATGGCAGCGGATCTCCAGCCCGAGCAGATGGTCAAAACCGTCGAGGGACAAGACCTCGACATCAAGGTTGCGAACGGCGCGGCGACCGTGAACGGTTGCAGCATCGTCAAGACCGACCTCATGGGCTCGAACGGCGTGATTCACGTCATCGACTGCGTGCTCCTTCCGCCCGCGGCGTAGTTCTGCACTGCGCTCGCGCTTCGCGCCGAGGCCCGCCGGATCCCCCGTCCGGCGGGTCTCGGCGCGGCCGGGCTCCCCAAACCTAAGGATTTCAGTCTGCTCTGGGCCATTCGACCCGGGACGTCCGATACACGTTCAATATAAAGTTCTGACCTACTTCGGACGATATAGAGGGGCCTGACCCGTGGTCAGCACAGCACGTCGGTTCTTTTCAGGCTTGGTCGCGACCGCCATCTTGGGATCGCTGCTCACGCTCGGCGCGGTGGGCGCTGGTGCGTCACCGACGGCGGGTATCCCGGCGCTGTCGTTGAACCGCGCCTACACCACGGCTCCGTTCGCGGGCACGGCTACCACGGCAAGTGGGCAGGAGGGTTCCGCGTACGTCCCCAGCGGCAACGCTCTTTGGCTGGTCGATCCGACAAAGGCCTATGAGGTGGATGCCTCCACCGACGCGTTTCGGCGCGTGATCCCCACGGCCGACTTCACGAACGCGCTGCCCGTCGGCGGCGTCGGCGCACCGGCGGGTCCGAGCCGCAGCGACTCCTTCGCGGCGGTTGCCTACGACCCCACGAGCGACGCGCTGTACGTGTTCTCGCGCAGCTGCTGCACCGCACTGGGCCTGGACCCGACCGTTTTCCGTCTCGTGCGCGACGGCGGCGGTGTGTTTCAAGTGGAGTCCTACCAAGCGCTTCCCGCGGGCACTGACCCGAAGGGTGCAGGCTTCCGTGCCGGCGTCGGCATGTACTTCGGCAAGGGCGCCAAGATCAAGACCTACGACTATTCCACCAACACGTTCGGCGCGGATATCACGATCCCCGGCATCGACGCCGCCATCGGTGGCATGACCTTCTCGCCCGACGGCAACGACCTCTTTCTGACGACGTTCGTCGCAGCCGTTCCCCCCGACCCGGCGAGCATCAAGCTCTACCGCGTCAACACCACGAGTTGGACCATCGTCCCGAACTGGACGCTTGATCTCACGCCCTTCGGTGTGCTCGACCCTCGCGCCATCGAGGTCGTCGGCGATCAGCTCTACATCTCCGACGGCGGGACGCGTCCGGCGGGCGACCCGCTTCGTCGCGCCGTCTTCGTCTTCGACATCCTGGACCTCAGCGTCCAGCCGACCGCGTCGTTCACCGCGACGCCAGGGACCGGTCAGTACCCGTTGCCGGTGCAGTTCACCGACACCAGCCAGGGCGGCCCCACGAGTTGGGCCTGGGACTTCGGCGACGGCGCCACCTCGGCGCTCACGAACCCCGCGCACACTTACGCCGTCCCAGGCAACTACACGGTCACATTGACGGTGACGAACACCAAGGGCACCGACACATCCACACAGACCGACCTCATCACCGTGGCCGACCAGCTGCCGATCGCCGGATTCAGTGCCACCAACGCGACCGGCCAGTTCCCGCTTGCGGTGGACTTCACCGACACCAGCGTGAAGAACCCGGCCCAGTGGGCGTGGGACTTCGGCGACGGAACAACCGCAACCGATCAGCACCCGTCGCACACGTACGCCGGGCCAGGCAGCTATGCCGTGTCGTTGACCGTCACGAACAGTGCGGGCACGAATACGCGTGTCCGTTCCGACTTCATCACCGTGACGGCCGAGCCGATCACGCTGACGCCGAGTGCCGATGCCGACGTGCGATCTGATCTCCCGACCACCAACTTCGGAACCGAAACCACCCTGCAGGGCCAATCGACGACCGCGTCGTACCAGCCGTACCTGCGGTTCACAGTTCCGACCCTCCCGGCCCAGCCGGCGACCGCGACCCTGCGGCTGATGGTCACGGACTCGGGGACCACCACGGGCGATCTCCACGCGACCACCACGGCGGCCTGGGGCGAGACCGCGCTCACCTGGAACAACCGGCCACCGGCCACGGGTCCCGCCCTTGGGGCCGCGCAGGTCCCGAGCGCCGGGGCGTGGGTCGAGCTCGACGTGTCATCCCTCGTGAAGACCTCCGGTGCGTACGGCTTCGCGCTGACCAACAACGGCGCCGATCCCGTCGCCTACTCGAGTCGAGAGGGCGCGGATGCGCCGCAGCTGGTCCTCACCTTTGCGAACCCGACGCCATCCTCCGGGCTGCCGAGCCCCCCGAACGTCGGCCTCCGCCTCAACCATGCCTTTACGACCGCTCCCTTCGTTGGCACGAGCACATCGGCACGTGATGAGGAGGGCTCCGCGTTCGTGGAGTCCGACGACGCGTTGTGGTTGCTCGACGACAACTCCAGCCGCGCGTACGAGGTTGACGCCACGACCAACGAGCTACGCCGGGTGATCCCGACCAGTGTCTTCACGAACGCCCTGCCCGATGGTGGTGGGACTCCGGCCGGCGCGGCGCGCTCGGACGATCTCGAGTCGTTGGCCTACGACGCGGACACCGACACGCTCTACGTGTTCAGCGGCAACTGCTGTGGGGTGGCGCCGTTCAACCCGACGGTCTTCGTGCTGACGCGCGATATCGATGGCGCGTTCCAGGTGCATCACTACCTGGCGTTGCCCGAGGGCACCGACCCGACCGGGGCGGCATGGCGCGCCGGACCCGGTGGCGGTCTGTACTTCGTCAAGGGCCAGAAGATCACCCCCTACGACATAGTCACGAACACGGTCGGGCCGCAGATCACGATCAGCGGAGTCGATGTCGGACTCGTGGGCGCGACGTTCACGCCCGACGGCAACGACCTGCTCGTCACGAGCCACCTGAACAAGCTCTACCGCGTCGATCCGACCACGTGGTCGGTCGTGCCCGGCTGGTCCTTCGACCTCTCGCCCTACGGCATCCTGGACCCGCGCGCGGTCGAGCTGATCGACAATCAGATCCTGGTCTCGGACGGGAACGATCTTCGTCCGATCGGCGATCCGCTGCGGTACGCGATCTTCGTGCTCGACATCGTCGACGGCTCCGATCCTCCCGTCGCGGCCTTCACCGCCGCGCCGACCGCGGGCATCGCGCCACTGGTCACGACCTTCACCGACCGCAGCACCGGCGTCCCGACCCAGTGGGCCTGGAACTTCGGCGACGCGACGACGTCGACCGACCAGAACCCGGTGCACACTTACAGCACGCCGGGTATCTACAGCGTGACCCTGACCATCACGAACTCGAAGGGCACCGCGGCGGTCACGCAGACCGATCTCGTCTCGGTCGCGGTCAACCCACCGCTGCTCGCGGCGGACTTCACCGGGACGCCGACAGCGGGTATCGCGCCGCTGCCGGTGCAGTTCACCGACAGGAGTGTCGGTGGCGCGACTGCCTGGGCATGGGACTTCGGCGATGGAACCACCTCGACCGAGCAGAACCCCGCACACACCTACGCGGGCCACGGCACCTACACCGTTGCGCTGACGGTGGCTGGCCCGACGGGCACCAACGCCCGGGTGCGCACGAACTACCTCTCGATCGCGCCCGCGCCCATCACGCTTTCGCCCGTCGCCGACAGCTACGTACGCTCGAATCAGTCGGGCACGAACTTTGGTGGCGCAACCACGATCCAGACGTACCGGTCCGGTCGGATCACCTACCAGCCGTACTGGCGGTTCTCGGTCGGTGCGCTGCCATCCACCCCGTCTAGTGCCAAGGTGCGACTGTTCACCACCGACGCGAGCAACCAGACGGGATCGTTGTTCCGCACAGCGTCGGCCACGTGGTCCGAACCCGGCATCACCTGGAACAACCGCCCGGCGACGAGCGGTACCTCACTCGGCGGGAGTCGGACGGCGGTGGTCAACCAGTGGGTCGAGTTCGACGTGACGTCGAACGTGACCGCGGCCGGTGAGTACAGCTTCACGCTGAACGACGGCGGTAACAACCTGGCCGCGTTCTCGAGCCGGGAGGGTTCGAGCCCGCCGCAACTGGTGTTGTCGTTCGCGCCGAGCGCGTCGAGCTCGCTTCCGGCGCTGGCGAATCCGGTGCTGGGCCTGAGCCGTACCTTCAGCACCGCTCCGTTCTCGGGCACCGAGGTTCTGGCTCACGACCTCGAAGGGTCTGCCTACGTTCCGGGCGACGACGCGCTCTGGCTCTCGGACGACAACTTCGACCGCCTGTACGAGCTCGATGCGGCCACGAGCATCCTGCGTCGTACGGTGTCCCGGGCCGACTTCACCGACGCGCTGCCGCTGGGGGGTATCGGCGCTCCCGCGGGTGAGTCCCGTACCGACGACCTCGAGGCGGTCGCCTACGACCCGACGGGCGACGCCCTCTATGCGTTCTCGGGGAACTGCTGCGGAGCCGGTTTGATGGATCCGACGGCCTTCCGCCTGTTGCGCGACATCGACGGGCACTTCCAGGTGGAGTCCTACCAGGTCCTCCCCGAGGGCACCGACCCGACCGGCGCCGGCTGGCGTCCCGGCACCGGGCTGTTCATCACCCATAGCCTCGGCATCGCGAGCTACGACTACGCGGCCAACACTATCGGCGTGACCGGCACCTCGGCGGTGGTGGGCGGCATCACGGGCGTTGCCTATACCCCGGATGGCGAGAGCGCGATCGTCGTGACGAACGGGAACCGGTTGTACGTGCTCGATGCCTCAACCGGCGTCGCACGGCCCGGCTGGGACCTTGACCTCTCGCCCTTCGGCATCCTCGACGCGCGCGCGGTCGAGTTCATCGATGGTCAGATCTTCGTGTCCGACGGCGATGACCTGCGCGACATCGAAGATCCACTCGAGTACGCCGTCTTTGTGTTCAACATTCTCGAGGGTCCGCCGAGCGCGTCCTTCACGGCCGCGCCGGTCTCGGGTGCGACTCCGCTGGCGGTGCAGTTCACCGATACCAGCGTCGGCACCGTGACGAGTCGGCTGTGGGACTTCGGCGACGGAACAACGTCGACAGCCACGAACCCGTCGCACACTTACACGGGCGTCGGCGATTACACGGCGAGGCTCACCGCGGCCAATCTGGCTGGGAGCACCACCGCGATCCGCGTGATCAACGTGGCGCCCGCACCGGTCACCTTCGCCGCCACCGCCGACAGTTACGTGCGTTCGAATCAGGCGACGACGAACTTCGGAACGGCAGTCACGATGCTTGGGTACCGCCAGAGCAACACGCGGTATGAGCCGAACTTCCGGTTCTCCGTTGGGTCTCTGCCCGCAACCCCGACGTCGGCCAAGGTGAGGCTGTTCGTCACGGACTCGAGCAACCAAACCGGATCGTTGTACCGCACGGCGGATGCGACCTGGAGCGAGACCGGCATCACCTGGAACAACCGACCCGCGATCACGGGGGTCGCGCTGAGTGCCAGCAAGAGCGCGCCGCTCAATCAATGGGTCGAGTTCGATGTCACGCCGGTGGTGAGCGCGTCCGGTGAGTACAGCTTCGTGCTCACCAATGCGGGCACCAACTTGGTGGCGTTCTCGAGTCGGCAGGGTGCCAACGCCCCACAGTTGGTGGTCAGCTTCGGCTGATCGGAGAACCACCTGGATGCCCAGGACCGGCTCGGTTGACGAGCCGGTCCTGTCGCGTACGCTGCGGCAATGGCGCGCGCACGTTTTCCCATCACCGGTGATGCCGATGCCGATCAGCTCCTGGTGGACGAGCCCCTAGCGCTCGTCATCGGCATGCTGCTGGACCAACAGGTGTCGATGGAGTGGGCGTTCAAGGGCCCGGCAACGCTGAAGTCGCGCCTGGGCCGGCTCGACGCGCGCGAGATCGCGGCAATGTCGCCCGAAGCGATCGATGAAGCGTTTCGCACGAAGCCGGCGATCCACCGTTTCCCATCCGCAATGGCCAAGCGCACTCAGTCGTTGTGTCAGCACGTGGTTGCCGAATACGACGGCGACGTCGCCAAGATCTGGAAGCGCACGAAGGATCCGCAAGTGGTCTTCGACCGGATCCGGGCGCTGCCGGGCTACGGCGAGGAGAAGACCAAGATCTTCCTCGCGATCCTCGGGAAGCGCATGGGGAAGGCCCCTGCCGGTTGGGAGCACCTGGCGGGTCCGTTCGGAGATGTGGCGCCCCGCTCGGTGGCTGATATCGACTCACGCGAGGCGTTCCAGCAGGTCCGGGCATGGAAGCGTGAACAAAAGGCCAAAGGCAAGACGAAAGCCGAATAACCCGGGCCGTCCCCGACATGCACTCCGTGTGCAAGTTTCGGTAGGCTGGGGCCCTTCATCGACCTGGGGGTTTCCTCGTGCGTGTGTCCCGTGTGTTCAGTTCCGCCGCTACCGGCATCGCGATTGTCGTCGTGCTCGCCGCCTGTGGAAGTAGCGGTGGCGGGAAGGCGAGTGTCAAGACGGAGAAGCCGGCGGCGGACCACGGTGGGATGTCGGCCCAAGAAATGAAGTGCATGGACAAGGACTACGCGGAGCACAACCACGGGAAGTGCGACGGCGCGGCCAAGGAGAGCGAGCCTTACAAGCTGGCGAACCCGCTCAAGGTGGGCGCCGACGGGCTCGTCGACGCGGCGAGCGTCGATCTCTCCGGTGTGCAGGGAGTGAGCGCGCAGAAAGAAAAGGAAGCGACCGACCTCCTGGTTCGCACGATCAAGATCTTGCCGAAGTGGAGCGACATCGAGAAGGCGAAGGCGGACGGCTTCCAGTCGATCGGCGATGGTGGAACCGGCGAAGAGCACCTGCTCCACTGGGATTGGGTGAACGACGACACGATCTTCGACCCGAACTACCCCGAGTCGCTGGTCTACAAGGTCGACCGGGCGACAGGTACGAAGACCCTCGAAGCGGCGATGTACATCCTGCCCGACAGGTACACGCTCGAGAACCCACACCCGATTGACAGCCCACTCGTGCAGTTCCACTACCACGACAACTTGTGCTTCACGAAGGCCACGCCCGAACTTGGACCCCAAGTCCGTGGCCTGACCGACGCCCAGGGCAACTGCACGTCGCCGTTCGCGCCGGAGAAGTTCAGCCCGAACATTCAGGTCCACGTGTGGATCCGTCCCAACGAGTGCGGTCCGTTTGCTGCACTGCTCGGTGTAGGAGCGGGTCAGATCGTGGAGGGCGCGGAACGGTCATGCGTCATGGATCACACCAAGTTGACGCTGTAGGCATGGATTTGAAGGTCATCGGTGCCGGACTTGGTCGTACCGGCACGATGTCCCTGAAGGTCGCGCTCGAACAATTGCTCGGTGGCCCCTGCTACCACATGGTCGAAGTATTCGAACACCCTGAACATGTGGCCATCTGGAACCGGGCGCTCAGTGGTGAAGCCGTCGACTGGTCGGAGATTTACGCCGGCTACGTCGCTACGGTCGACTACCCGAACGCCGCGGTGTGGGAGCCGTTGGCGGCGGCGTACCCGGACGCATTCGTGCTGCTCTCGTCGCGTGATACGGCGGGCTGGTGGAAAAGCGCGTCGAACACGATCATTCCTTCGATCCAGCACGCTGCCCAAGATCCCGAGATGGCGGAGTGGAGCCAGATGGTGGCGAAGCTCGGGCTCCAGCCCAACGACGCCGACGCGTCACGAGCGATGTTTGAACGACACAACGCGCATGTGCGCGCCACGGTTCCCACGGAACGTCTCATCGATTGGCAGCCCGGGGATGGGTGGGAGCCGATCTGTCAGAAGCTCGGGGTACCCGTTCCGGCCGAACCGTTCCCGCACGTCAATACCACCGATGAGTTCCGCGCCATGCGAGGGCTCGACGAGTAGTTAGTGCGTCGTCAGGCCGCCGTCGATGACGAGGACTTGGCCGGTCATGAAGCTTGATGCGTCGCTCGCGAGGAACAGGGCTCCGTTGGCGATCTCTTCCGGTGCGGCCATGCGCTTGATCAAACCGGCGTTCGCCATCTGAGCCTGCGCAGCCTCGTCGTTGTTGCGGACCATGTCGGTGTCGGTGGTGCCGGGAGCCAGCGCGTTGGCGCGAATGCCGTGACCGACGAACTCCGCGGCCATCGCTCGGGTCATCTGCAACATGGCCGCCTTCGCCGAGCAGTACATCGACAAGTACGTTCCGTGGGTGAACGCGCCCGCACTGATGACATTGACGATGCGGCCGCGGCCGCTCGCGACGAGGTGAGGGAGCGCGTGCTGGACGAGGAACAGTGGACCGCGCAGGTTGGTCCCGTAGGACGATTCCCAGGCCTCCGGGGTGATGGTACCGATCGGCAGCCCGAGCGCGTTCGCGGCGTTGTTCACCACAATGTCGACGCCTCCCAACTGGTCCACGGTCGACGCGACCAACGCCATCAGTTCGTCGACGCGGCCGGCATGGGTCGGAACTGCAATTGCGATTCCGCCCGCATCGCGGATCGAGTTCGCCACCGCATCACACGCCTCGGCCTTTCTGCTCGCGATCACGACGGCCGCGCCACACGCGGCGTAGGTCTCCGCAATCGCACGGCCGATCCCGCGGCTCCCGCCGGTGACGATCGCGACTCGGCCCGTCAGGTCGAATTGGTGGTTGATGTCTTCGCGTGTGCGCATCGGCGCAGTCTCGCGGCTGGGATGGGGGACCGCGCGTGATCGAGCTATCGATCTCCGAAGCGCGGCGGATGGCGCTGGCCGCGCAGGGCTTCGCTGAGCGTCGGCCCACTGGCCGCGTCGACCGCCGCCACGTGCGCAAGGTCTTCGATCGCATCGGCATCATCCAGATCGACTCGGTGAACGTCTTGGTGCGGTCGCAGGAACTTCCGCTCTTTGCCCGCTTGGGACCCCACCCTCGGGACGTGCTCCCGAAGATGTTGGCGGCCGGTGAGCTGTTCGAATACTGGGCCCATGAGGCGTCCTTGCTCCCGGTGGAGACGCATCGCCTCTTCCGGTGGAAGATGCAATCGGCCGAAGGAATGTGGAGCGGGTTGGCGAACTTGGCGCGGGAGCAGCCGGGATTGGTCGACGCGCTCCTGCAGGAGGTGGCGGCGCGGGGACCGCTGGCCGCGAGCGACATTGAAGGCCGCGCCGGGAAGTCGGGACCATGGTGGGGCTGGGACCACACCAAACAGGCGCTGGAGGTGTTGTTCTTCACCGGCCAGGTTTCGGCGCGTCGCCGTTCGAACTTCGAGCGCGAGTACGACCTCATGGCGCGCATGTTGCCGGCGGAGCTCCTCGTGGCGGACCCGCCCGGTGAGGTCGACGCGTGGAAGGAACTGTTGGTGCGCGCGGCGCGGGCGCATGGCATGGGAACCGCGAAGGACCTAGCCGACTACTACCGGCTGAATACGGTTCGGTGTCGACCGCTGCTCGAAGAGTTGGTGGAGGCGGGCCGGCTCGTGCCGGCCTCTGTCGAGGGTTGGAAGGGCCCGGTGTATGCGCACCCCGACGCCGTCGTCCCGCGCGGGGTCCGCGCTCGAGCGTTGCTCTCACCGTTCGACTCGCTGATCTGGGAGCGGTCCCGGACCGAGCGGCTGTTCGACTTTCGGTACCGCCTTGAGATTTACGTTCCCGCGCCCAAGCGGGTGCACGGGTACTACGTGTTGCCGTTCCTCCTCGGCGATCGTCTCGTGGCCCGGGTTGATCTCAAGGCGGATCGATCCGGGTCCACGCTGATGGTGAGGGGCGCGTTCGGAGAGGATCCGGTTCCGTCACCCGAGGTGGCGGAGGAACTCGCGGCCGAGTTGTTGCTGATGGCCGAGTGGCTCGGCCTCGAGCGTGTGCACGTGGCCGCCCACGGCGACCTCGCCCCCGCGATGAGGGCCGCACTTCCGTAGCGACGGTCAGACCACGTGGCCGAGCAGGGTCCCGATCGCGGCGGCGACTGCCATGACGAGGCCTCCGATCACGACGACGCGGAGTGCAGCGCGCCGGACGGGAGCCGCGCCCACTCTGGCACCGAGTCCGCCCACGATCGCGAGCAGCACGAGCGCGGTCACGGCGATCGCGGGGATGCGCCAGCCGGAAGGCACTGTGGCCGCGAACGCCACCAATGGGCCGGCGCCGAGGACGAACCCGAGCGCGGACACGAGGGCGGCCTGGACCGGACGAGCGGACCCACCAACGGCCAGACCGAGCTCGTCGCGGATATGCGATCCGAGCGCATCCGTCTTGGTGAGTTGAATCGCCACCTGCCGAGCGAGCGGACGCGGCAGCCCGCGGTGTTCGTAGATCTGGGTGAGTTCCTCGAGCTCAACGTCGGGATACTCCTCGAGCTCGACTGATTCACGGGCAATGTCGGCGCGCTCGGTGTCTCGTTGAGAAGAGACCGACGTGTATTCGCCCGCGGCCATCGACATCGCGCCGGCCACGAGCGCGGCGACTCCAGCGATAATCAGCGCATCGCGGTCCGAGCTGGCGGCGGCCACACCAATCAGCAGGCTGGCCGTGGAACCGACACCGTCCTGCGCGCCGAGTACCGCAGCACGCAGCCAGCCGATTCGATCAGAGCGGTGTACCTCACCGTGGAGTCGTCCGGCCATGGGCACAGCATGGCTCGCCGGAGGGAACGAAACCGGCTTGGGCCCGGATGCTCGTGGTACGAATGAGAAAACTCGCGACCAAGGAGTGGGGCAGTGAGCTACGCAGTTCTCGTCATCATGGTGCTGTTGGCCGCGTTGGGATTCAAGTCGGTACACCTGATCGGACCGGCGGAGGTAGGGCTGGTCAACAAGCGCCTTGCGCTCCGAAAGTTGCCGGACGATAACCCGATCGCCTTTCACAAAGAGGCGGGATATCAAGGCGAGCTCCTGATGCCGGGACTCCGGTTCAAGCTGTGGCCGGTGTTCGCGGTCTCAAAGTTTCCTTGGGTTCAGGTCCCGGCGGGAGAGATCGGGGTCGTGATCGCCCAGGTTGGCGACGCCCTTCCGATCGGCGCGAAGTCCGGCGTCTATCGAACCGAGTTCGGCGACTTCGCCAATCTCGCGACGTTCGTACAGGGCGGCGGACAGAAAGGTGTCCAACGTCCGGTCCTTCCTCCCGGGACATTGGTTCCGATCCATCCCGTCGCCTTCGTGGTACTCACGCCGGGCCAGGTGTACGGAGTGCCGATCTCGCCCGACATTGCCGCGGCCACCCGCGGGAGCGGCGGAATGCTGA
Source organism: Acidimicrobiia bacterium (assembly GCA_031430375.1). Lineage (GTDB taxonomy): Bacteria > Actinomycetota > Acidimicrobiia > IMCC26256 > JAENVU01 > JAENVU01. The sequence continues at coordinate 5,726 of JANPBJ010000236.1, read as the reverse complement.
CGCCGGCATCGTTCGGCCTGGCGGCTGAGGCTCTGCGGGTGGTGGTGATATCGCCCGAAGGTCCCACCGACATGATCGGAATTGTGACCGCGCTGGAGGGCGAACCGCTCGCTTCCGGTGACATTGCCAGCCGGCTGGGTGCTTACACGGACGTCACGGGCATGGAGGAGGATGCCGTCACGCGCGGCGCATCAACGAGTGAGACCGACGCCCGGATCATCGAGATGCTGCTGGGCAGCAAGAACGTCCAGCACAATAACTACCAGGACCTCCAGAAGTTCTTGGACCACGGCGGAAAGATCGGTCTCCAACACGACCCGCTGCTCTACGGCGCGTATCTGTTGAACCCGTTCCTGGTGCGCGTCGAGATGGTGCCGATGCTGGTCGTGAACCAGGGTGAGGTTGCCGTGATCAAGGCGTTCGTGGGGTTACCCACCCTCGACACGTCGGGCACCGAGTTCAAATTCGGTTCGATCGTGTCGCCGGGCCATCGAGGTATCTGGCGCGAACCGTTGCGTACGGGCAAGTACGCGATCAATCCTCGGTGCTATGCCGCGGAGATCGTTCCCACTTCGATCCTGACGCTGAACTGGTCGAAGGAGATCAGCGCCTCGCACAACCTCGACGCCCACCTCGCGCCGATCGAGGGGAAGAGCCGCGAGGGTTTCGTGTTCTCGATCGAACTCCAGGTGCAGATCCATGTTCCGGACACTCGTGCCCCGAAGGTGATCTCAATGGTGGGCACGATGCTGAACCTGGTCAACGAGGTGCTGCAGTCGGCGGTGGGAAACCACTTCCGCAACACCCTGCAAGACCAGCCGGCGGTCACGTTCATCGAGACCCGCATGCAGGTGCAACAGGCCGCTCTGGTTCACGTGACCGAGTATCTGCAGCTCTATGAGGTGGAGACAAAAGGCGTCTACATCCAGAACGTGCACTTCCCAGCCGAACTGGTGGAGGTCCTCACCAAGCGCGAGATCGCGAACCAGGAGAAGGCCACGTTCGAGGAGATGGAGCGGGCCCAGACCACTCGCATCGCGATGGAGAAGGCGAAGGGCACGGCCGACATGCAGGCGGAACTTGCGAACGCACAAGTGAGCGTCGACATTCAGAGGAGCCGCGCCGACGCGCGGGAAGCGGAGGCCACGGGTGAGGCGGCGTACGTGCAGCTCACCGGCCGCGCCGAGGCGACCAAGATCGAGGCGGTCGGCTTGGCCGAGGCGAAGGCGACCGAAGCGCTCGGTGTGGCGCGGGCGACCGGCTTCGAAGCGCAGAAGGAGGCGCTGGGCGAGGCCGCAACTGCGCTCGTAGCGATCGCGAACGCAATCGCGGAGGGTCACATCACGGTCGTGCCCGAGGTGCTCGTGACCGGTGGTGGTGGCGGGAGCTTCGATGGCCTCGCGGCCAGTCTGATGCGCTACTTGGGTACTGCCACCAAGCCGATCACCACCCCCGACGTTCCACCATCGGATGCTGCCCCGAGCGCGTCCTTGTCAAGCCTTGCCTCGGGCGATGTCGAGAATGGTGCGATGCGCGACGGTGGTGGCTGACGCACCAAGCTTCCTGACGTCGAGTACTTCACCACTGTCGAGTGCCAGCAGGAGGCGCGCGCCGCGCCACGACTTCCGGGTCGCGACGCGCGCCAACGTCGCCATCGGGATCGTGCGATCGCCGGCGGTCGTATTGATCACGATCCGCTCGTCGTAGACGTAGATGGAACTGGCGACTCGCTGAATCCGCACGTTGGTGAGCGCGAGGCGCGCCTCGCTGGGCTGGGGTCCGCGGGGTGGTGCCATGTCCGCCAAGGTACACACCTGACACGGGCGTCAGGCTTGCGTACGCTCACGGCATGCGCGCCCTCCTCTTTGGTACCGAGCCCGAGTCCGTTCCCGAACCGGATACGGAGAACCGCAATCTGAAGATGTTGGCGGCGGCGCCGATGCGCCTCATCGAGATGGCGGATCCAACCCTGCTCGGCTCCGATTGGGTGATCGCCAAACCGCGGCTCGTGGGCATCTGCGGCTCGGAATCGAAGCAGGCGTTCTTCGACTACGCGAGCTTCACATCGCCGGAACGATCGGGCTCGTTCCGGGATAACCCGATGAAGAACTTCGTGTCCTTTCCGCACGTGATGGGCCACGAAGTGGTCGCCGACGTGGTGGAGTTGGGGCCCGAGGCTGAAGGTCTCGCCGTCGGCGACCGGGTGGTGCTCAACCCGTGGCTCACGTGTGGTCCGCGGGGGGTCGAGCCGCATTGCCCGGCGTGTGTCGCGGGCGATCTGAGCCAGTGTTGGTCGTTTGGCGTGGGGCCGATCGCCGTGGGCATTCACACCGGGATGTGTAAGGACGTGCCCGGCGGGTTCGGCGAGCTGATGCCCGCCCATGACTCGATGCTGTTCAAGGTCCCGGACTCAATGACCGACGAGCAGGCGATCTTCGCGGATCCGTTCGCGGTGTCACTGCACGGCATTACCCGCCACCCGCCGCGCCCCGATTCCAAGGTCCTGGTGTACGGAGCGGGCGCGCTGGGTACGTGCGCGGTGGCGATCCTCCGGGAGCTGTATCCGAGTGTGGAGGTCATGGCGGTGGCGCGCTTCGAGGCCCAGCGTGCGCTCGCAGAATCACTCGGCGCGTGCACCGTGGAGCCGGAACCTCGCGAAGCGTTGATCGAAACTGTGGCCGCGTGGTCCGGCGGCGTGCTGCAACCTGCCGACGGGCTGCCGATGGCGTTCCCCGGTGGGATCGACGTGGTCTACGACACCATCGGCGCGGCCGAGACGCTCGAGGTGGGCGCTCGCGTCCTGCGGGCACGCGGCACCTTGGTGAAGCTCGGCATGCACGGCCCGGCACGGTGGGAGGACACGCCGGTGTACTTCAAGGAGCTCACCTTCACCGGCTCGAACGCCTTTGGCTTCGAGGAGGTGGAGGGCGTGCGCAAGCACGGGATCCAACTGTTCCTCGACATGGTCGAGTCCGGCCGCATCGATCTCACCGGCATGCTCACACACACGTTCCGCCTCGAGCAGTGGCGCGATGCGTTCGCCGCACTCGCCGATCAAGAGACGTCCGGCGCCATCAAGGTCGCCATCGACCATCGATAAATTCTGAGGCGCCGGGACGTCGGTTGCCCACGCGCACTGCCTCACTTCAGTTGACGAGCTTGTCGCGGCCTTCCCAATAGGGCGCGCGGAGCTTGAACTTTTGGAGCTTGCCGGTGGCCGTACGGGCCAGCTCATCGCGAAACTCGACCGATGTGGGGCACTTGTAGTGCGCGATGTGCTCGCGACAATGCGCGATGAGAGTGTCCTCGTCGACGGCCTCGTTTCCGCCCCGCCGAACGACGAGTGCCTTCACCGTCTCGCCCCACCTCTCGTGGGGCACGCCGATCACCGCGACCTCGGCCACGGCCGGATGTTGGAAGAGGCAATCCTCCACCTCGATGGAGCTCACGTTCTCGCCGCCGGAAATGATCACGTCCTTCTTGCGGTCCGAGATCACGATGTAGGCGTCGTCGAGCTCGCCGCCGTCGCCCGTGTGGAACCAACCGTCCACGATCGCATCGGCGGTGGCTTCGGGCTGCGCCCAGTAGCCATCGAATACATGATTCGAACGGGCCAACAGCTCACCCTGGTCGTCCACTTGCATCCGCACACCTATGGCCGGTACGCCCGCCCGCGAGAGTCGACGGGAGCGTTCGGCGGCGTCGAGGTCGTCGTACTCGGCGGTGCCGCGATTCACCGTCAGGAGCGGCGAGGTTTCGGTGAGGCCATAGATCTGCATGAACTCCCAACCCAGGTCCAACTCGAACCGTTCGATCATCCTCGACGGTGGCGGGGCGCCGGCCACCACCATGCGGACCGTGCCGCGCCCAGGGACTGCCTCGCCCCGCTCCGCCCGCAACGCCGCAGCATCGAGCACCGCGGCCACCACCGCGGGCGCACCCGCGAGGAACGTCACGCCTTCGCGTTCCACTCGGCGCAGGATGTCTTCACCGTCGATCTTGCGGATCACGATCTGGCGAGCGCCCATGCCGGCGATCGCGAACGGCAGCCCCCATCCGTTGCAGTGGAAGGTGGGCAGCGTGTGGAGGTAGGTGTCGCGGTCGTTGATCCCCATGTGCCAGCCGAAGGTGACCGCGTTGAGCCACAAGTTTCGGTGCGTCATCTGCACGCCCTTGGGCCGCGCGGTGGTACCGGAGGTGTAGTTGACGGTGGCAGTCGCGGTTTCGTCTTCGGCATCGAAGCGGGGGACACCGGTTTGGCCGAACAGCGCGGCATCGGTGTCGGGTCCAAGCACGAATCGGTGGCGGACGGGAAGCGCCGCGGTCAGATCTGCGTATTCCGGATCCACGAGCAACGTCGACGCGCCGGAGTGTTCGATGATGTATGCGATCTCCTCACGGTTGAGCCGGAAGTTGATAGGGACGAGCACGCGTCCGTGTGCGGGAACGCCAAAGAGTGCGGCAAGGAATCGTCCGGCGTTGGGGGAGAGGATCGCCACCCGCTCGCCCCGGTCGAGGCCGAGGTCGTCGCACGCCACCGCGAGCGACCGTGCTCGCTTGGCAAGTTCTGCGTAGGTGATGGTGCCAATGCCGGGGCCACCCGGTGCGTCGGGCGTATCGGGCTCGTCCACGACCGCAACCCGCGTCCCGTAGACGTTCTCGGCGCGGTGCAAGAAGTCGAGCGTCGTCAGCGGTACGTGCATCGGTGATCTCCTTCGGTCGAGACAGGCAGCGTACGCGCCACCCGATGCGCCGGAACTCAGTTCGAGTCGATGACCGTCACAACATCGTGGATATCGAGTGATCGGATCCCACGATCGAAGGTCGCGAGTCGTGCCCCGTGTCTGAAGGCGACCGCGAGCAGATGCGCATCGGTGACTTGACGATGGCCCACCACGCGTTCGGCGGGAACCGCCTTGCCCACGACGCGCTCGATGTCGTCAAGCAGAAATGAGTGCCCTGCTCGCGCTCGGATTCGATCCAAAAGCTGGACGGCCTCCGCCGGCGTCGCCGCGGTCGGTATCGCGCGCGGGTTGGATGAGACCCGGACGAATCCGGCCTCGGTTGTCGGCGTCGTCGGGCAGTGCCGCATCAGGAGCGACCGCAAAGGTGGGGAAGACTTCGTCGTTCGTGGTCGGCTGGACTTGGGGACGGAGTCCACGGCGGGCCAGTTCTGAGATCACCCGGCCGATCGATCGGTCGGATGACTGCGCAAGGACCCGCGCCGCGCCCAGGATGTCGTCGTCGATCTGAAGTGTCGTTCGCATCAACACATCATAACATCAGGATGTATCGATGCTGGTCTGTTCGAACTCTGCTTTGGTGACGAGTTTTTGGTGTCCGTGGGGGCCGATTCTTCGGAGGTCTCGGAGGGTTTTGAGGTAGTGGTGGTGGTGGCAGAGCCGGCCGAGGTTGGAGGGTTCGGTACCTGTGGCTGAGCGGTTGTGCGGAACGTGACGTCGCCCATTCGCTCGGACAGCCGCCTCGCCTAGCGGCTCATCGGAACTCGCTCGGTGGACCACGTCAAGTCCCGCTTGGGGTCGTCATCCGCGAGGACCTCTGGTGAGTGGAGGTGCGAGAGGTTGTTGACGACGGCTTTCATGAAACTGTCGGATGCGAGGCGATACGCGGTCGCGACGGTGATCGGTCCGGCGCCTTCGACCTCGCAGATCTCACCCGGGCAGGTATATCCCCGGAGGTACGCGGCGTAGGACACGTGGACGACG
>JANPBJ010000235.1:0-30282 GCA_031430375.1 Acidimicrobiia bacterium | reverse complement strand
CGGTGGAGTTCTTCGCCGCGCTCTCGGCCCGCACGCCCGTCCTGCTCGTCCTCGATGACGTCCACTGGGCCGCCAAGCCGACGCTGCTCCTCCTGCGCCACCTGTTGCGCGCCACCGCGTCGTTGCAGCTCCTCGTGGTCGGCACGTACCGCGATACCGACCTCGATCGCACTCATCCGCTCGCCGAGATGCTCGCCGATCTCCGCCGCGAGCCCGGAGTGGAGCGGCTCGCGCTCACCGGCCTCGACGAGCAAGGCGTGGTGGCCTTCCTCGAGCACACCGCCGGTCACTCGATGGAGGCCGATGGCATCGAGCTCGCTCGTGTCGTGCACGCCGAGACCGAGGGCAACCCGTTCTTCGTGGGCGAGGTCTTGCGCCACCTGGTTGACACCGGGGCCATCGTGTTCCGGGAAGGGCGGTGGACCAGCGACCTCTCGATCGACCAGGTCGGTATCCCCGAAGGCGTGCGCGAGGTCATCGGTCGGCGGCTCTCGCACTTGCCGGGTTCCGCGAACGAGGTGCTCTCGGTCGCGTCGGTGATCGGGCGGGACTTCGATGTGAGCCTGCTCGCCGCGATCGTCGCCGGCGGCGAGGACTCGGTCCTCGACGCCGTCGAGGCCGCCGAGCAGACCGGTCTCGTGGTTCCCGTCCCGGGAAGGGCTGCGAGCTACCGGTTCTCGCACGCGCTCGTGCGCACGACGCTCTACGACGAGCTCACCACGAGCCGGCGGCTGCGGGTCCACCGCGACGTCGGGCGCGCGCTGGTCGACCGACCCGACGCCGGGTCCAGGCTCCCGGAGTTGGCCCGCCACTTCGGGGAGGCCGCCGCGCTTGGCGAGGTCGACCGTGCGATCGAGTACTGCCGACGTGCTGCGGACGCCGCGCGTGATGAGCTCGCCTTCGAAGAGGCCGCCGCCCACTACGAGCGCGCGTTGGGTGCGTTGGATCTCGCGGAGGAGGACGACCTGAGTGCTCGCTGCGACCTGCTGACCCAATATGGGAACGCGCTGAACGCGATCCCGGATCCGCGCGCGCTCGACGTCGCGTTCGCCGCCGCGGACGCGGCTCGCCGGCATGGCAACGTCGCGGCTCTTGCGGACGCGGCCCTCCTCGCCCAAGACGTTGCCATGCGTCTCGCCATTACCAATCACGATCCTCGCGTGATCGCGCTCGTGGAAGAAGCTTTGGGCGTGATCGAACCCGACGACACGGAGCGGCGAGCCCTCCTGCTCTCGGCTCTCCCGCCGCTCCTGATGTGGTCCTCGGACACCGACCGGCGGGTCGCCCTGGCCGACGAGGCGCTGACCCTCGCGCGGCAGTCCGGGAACCGATCGGTCCTCGCTCGAGTGCTACTCCGGCAGTCACTCGGCTACGACCACGCCGATCCCGCGGTCGTTCCCCGGTACCTGGCCGAGGGAGAGGAGATGGCCGCGCTCGCACAGGAGATCGGCGATCCGTTGTTGCTCTTCCACGCGCACAACAACCGGCTGTTGGGTGACGTTTGGGTCGGCAACCGAGCCGCAGCGGACAGCGACCTCGCCGCGATGGAGGGGCTGGCGGCTCGTCTACGCCAGCCCGCATTGGAGGCCCGCGCCCGGACCATGCGGTGCGCGCACACGCTGCTGTCGGGCAGGCTGGAGGATGCCGAGCTGCTGATGGGCGAGCTGGCGCGGTATCAAGAGCAGCACCGGCTGCCCGCGGGCGGGGTACCGATCCTCAGTTACCGGCTGTATTTCGAGCGCGGCCGCTTGGGCGAACTCGAGTCCCTGTTCGCCGGCCTCGTGGAGGCAGAGCCCGACCTCGCTGGGTGGCGGGTCGTGCTCACGGGTATCTACACGAGCATCGATCAGCTCGACCTGGCGCGGGCCCAACTGGAGATTCTCGCGGTCGACGGGTTCGCCTCGGTCCAACGCAACAACGTGTGGGTGGCAGCGGTCGCCGGCATCGCTCGGACCGCCGCGCTCGTCGGTGCACTCGACCTCGCCGCGTGGGCGCTCGACGCGATCCTGCCGTTCGGGCACGTCATCGCGGTGACGGGGCAGAGCTACGAGCAGCCCGTGGGAATGAGTCTCGGCACCGCCGCGGCGGCGCTGGGTCGTTGGGACCTAGCGGAGCAGCTCTTCGGCCAAGCGCTCGACCTCTCGGAGCGGCTCGAAGCGCCCACGTTCGCCGCGGCCACTCGCGTCGCGTGGGCCGAGGCACTGATCAACCGAGACCAAACCGGCGATGTCGAGCGCGCCCGCGAGATGGCAACCCTCTCCCTCGCCACGGCCGAGGAACGCGGGCTGGCCCGCGTGGCCGAGCTCAGCCGGCGCGTGTTGGGGTAGAACACCCCACTCAACCGGGGGAGCGACATGGGTGCACTGGACGGACGGCGCGCGTTCATCAGCGGGGGATCACGGGGGATCGGGCGCGCCATCGCGCTGGCCCTCGCGGCCGACGGCGCGGACGTCGCAATCAATTACCGCCGCGATACCGAGTCCGCGCTGGCGACCGTCGCCGACCTCGAGGCCCTCGGTCGTCGCTCGGCCGCCTACGCCGCGTCGGTCGACGATCCGGACGCGTGCGCGGCGATGGCCGCGACGGTGCTCGACGATTTCGGTCCGATCGACCTGCTCGTCCACAACGCGGGCATCGCGTCACGCGGGCTGAGCGTCGTGAAGACCGAGGTCGCGGAAGTCGAGCGCAATTGGCGGACCCATACGCTCGCCGGGTTCGTGCTCGCGAAGCACTTCGTCCCCGGCATGCGCGATGCCGCATCTCGTGAAGGGGGGCGGGGAGACGTGATCATGATCTCGTCGGTCGCGACCACCCACATGCAGGCGGGCGGTGCGCCGTACACGATGGCCAAGGCCGGGTTGGAGGCCCTGGCGATGACCCTGGCCAAGGAGGAGCGCCGGAACGGGATCCACGTGAACGTGGTCGCGCCCGGGTTGGTCGAGACCGAGATGGGCCGGCGCCTGGTGAAGGGTGCGATGGGCGTGGAGGACATCCACACGCTGGATGCCGGATCGCCCTTCGGCCACGTCTGCACGCCCGAAGAGGTCGCGGCCGTCGTCCATGCCCTCGTCACCGACGTCGGCGCCTACCTCACCGGCATCAAGATCACGGTCGACGGCGGCACGTTCTAACGAACTTGCGTCGAATATCCACCGTGACGGTGGATATTTGACGCAAGTTCGGACGCGCGGCCGCTACACCATCCCGTGTGACGCGAGGAGGGCCTGCAACTCGCGGTTGGTCTCGGGGCCGTAGGTGCGCAACGCGACGCCGTTCGTCTCGCGCAGTTTCGCCACCTCGTCGCGAGTGAACTCACACGCCGCGGTCGGTACCGTGAGGTCGTAGAGCGCCAGTGCGTTCGCGCCGAGGACCTTGCGCTTCACATCCTTGGTCAACGCCGGATATTGGTGGCGCTCCTGGAGCTCGGTCGAGATCTCGATCGCGCGGAACGCCTGGATTTGATCCTGGGGCGAGCCGTACCACAGCGAATCGGTGCCCCAGAGCACGTTGTCCGGCCCCACCGCGACCATCAGCTTGCCGAGCACGTGCGCGGCGGCCGTGGGGTCGCGCATCAGGTTCCACCAGGTGGAGCCGAGCTCGGCGTAGACGTTCTCGCCGGGACCGACGCCGGCCCGCCGCAGACTCGTGATGAGCCGGTCGACGCCACGCCCGCTCTCGTCGTACGGCCCCTCACCCACGCCCGCTTCGAACCCCGAGTGATACACCACGAAACGGATGTCCGGGTGCGCCTTGGCGGCCGGCCCGACGTCCACCGGCGACGCGTACCCGCTCCCGCCCGAGAACCCCTTGTGGACGCACACGATCTTCGGGCCGACCTCCTCGACGCGCGCGAGGAAGGACTCGCCGACCTGCGGAGCTCCGGAGTCGTGGTCATCGAGCCACCACCCGTCACCGGGTGCATGCGTGTAGACCTTCCAGCCGACGATGCCGTGGTCGCGGCGCAACGCGGCCATCCCGTCGATCTGTGCGCCCGCGGGACCGTACGTGGGTTGCACGCCACCGTGGAGGAGCACGCGCCCGTCGCCACAGACCTGCTCGGCCAGGCGCTGTGCCGTCTCCATCGACTGAAGGTCGAGTGGATTCACCTGCTCGGGAATCGGAATCGCCGTGAGGATCATCATCGACGTGTCGGATTGGTTGAACAACAGGTCCAGATACTGTTCAACGGAGTAGCACGCCCGCGCATCGGACTCCCCGCAGCGACCTTGCGGGAACGAGTTGACCAAGCCGTCGATGCCCGCGATACCGGTGCCGGGACCGGTGAGGTCGTAATCGAGGTAGTGCGTCTGGACGTCGAAGATCACCTCGTCGCCCGCGAGCGCAGCTTTGGCGGCGTCGGCATCCGTGGCCGCGTCCTTCGGGAGTCGGTAGGTCCCACCGGAGCGCTTGGCGCGTGCCTTGTTGGCATCGTCGGTACACGCCGCGAGCGTGCCGAGCATCAGTGCCGCGCCACTCAAGCTGCGGAGAAAGGTTCTCCGGTCCATCCCGAGACGGCGCGCGTTGGTGTCGTCTTCCTCGCGGGTGCGCCGCATCGCTTCGAGTTCCACCGGACCAAGCGGTACCGGACGCTCCTCGCCGTTCGAACACGGCCCGAGCTTGATCGGCAACTCCGAATCTGGATCCCAGTCCACCGAGAAACCCTAACGCCGGACCCCGTCTCCGACTTTGGCGCACTTTGCCTGCCTGGGGGCATACCTTCTGCGCCAAAGTGGGGCGAGCGAGCGGCGAAACCGGGCAGAAGTGACCACCGAGCGTGATGGTCTCACCCCCGTGCGACGCTGAACCCATGGTCAACATCGCAATCATCACGCTCCTGATCGTCATCGTGATCGGCGCGGCCGCGGGGACTGCCGCGATCGTGGTCCAACGCGGTCGGGGCAACGCACCGGCGGGACCCGACCCTGACGAAATCGCCGACCGCATCGCGCGCAGTGCGGCACAGCAGCAGCAGGCTGCGCTCGGCAACCTCATCGAGACGAACCGCGCCCTCCTCGACGCGGAACGTACGAGAGCGGGGGAGTCGGTCGCCCACGATCGCAGCCAGATGGAGCAGCAGTTCGCCACCATTACGGCGCAGCTCGGCAAAGTCACCGAGCTTGTGCGTGACTTCGAATCCCAGCGCGGCACCAAGATCGATCAGCTCTCCGGCGCGCTTGCCCAACAGCGCGCGGGGATCGCCGAACTCGCCCAGACCGCGCAAGGCCTACGCGAAGCGCTCGCAAGCTCCAAGACTCGCGGCCAGTGGGGTGAGCGAATGGCCGAGGACGTGCTGCGGCTCGCCGGCTTTGTCGAAGGAGTCCAGTACCGCAAACAGAAGTCGGTCGAGACCGGGACGGGTATTCCCGACTTCACGTTTCTGCTCCCGCAGGACGCGATCCTCTACATGGACGTGAAGTTCCCACTCGACAATTATCTGCGGTACGTGAACTCGGAGTCCGAGCTCGAACAGGCCCGCCACAAGGACGATTTCCTGAAGGACGTTCGGGCCAAGGTCAAGGAACTCGCGGTGCGCAACTACACCGACGGATCACCGTCGAGTGTCGACTGCGTCCTCCTGTTCATCCCGAACGAACAGCTCTACGCGTTCGTCCAGGAACACGCCGCGACCCTGCTGGACGAGGCCCTGAGCCAGCGCATCATCATGTGCTCGCCGATGACGCTGTTCGCGGTCCTTGCCGTCGTGCGTCAATCCGTCGAGAACTTCCGAATGGAACGAACGGCATCGGAAATTCTCGAGGTGCTCGGAGATTTCACCAAGCAGTGGGGGGCCTTCGCCGACAAAATGGACGCCTTGGGTCGCGGTCTCAATACCGTCACCAAAGCGTTCGATGACCTGTCCAGCACGCGGAACCGCGCACTCACTCGCCAGATGGACCGGATCGACGATCTCCGCCGCACCCACGCCTTGATCGACCACGACGACGAACCTGGCGTCATCGCGCTCAACGCGTAGAGGGCGAGCGGAGAGGCAGCTCCTGCCATTCGGGTTCCGCTCGCCCGTGGCCCGAGCGGCCCGTGAACGAAGTGAACAAGAGCGGGACATCGGTTCGGGAGTCTGCAGCGCTTGGGCCTATTCACGCGGGTCCTTCGGCCTACGCTGGCGGGCGTGTTGCTGCTCGGAATCGTCATCGCCCTCGTCGTCGTCCCTGTGGTCGAGCTCTACGTGATCATCCAGGTGGGGGGCTGGATCGGCTTTCTCCCCGCGATTGCGCTACTGCTCAGCATTTCGATTGTGGGCGGATACTTGGTGAAACGCCAAGGAACAGGCACCTGGCGGCGCGCCCAGGCGCAACTCCGCGCCGGTGAGCTGCCCGCCGCGGAGCTCATGGACGGTGCGGTCATTCTCGCGGCGGGCGCGATGCTCCTGACCCCCGGCTTCGTCACCGACGCGATCGGGCTCCTACTGCTCGTCTCGCCCCTGCGGTGGCTGCCGCGGCGCTGGGCCCGGAACCACGTTGCCGTCCGTACCGGGAACCGCGTCTACGGCCGCGTGATCGACGTCCGCAATACCGCGACCGGCCCGCCGCCGGACCGAACGCCAGACGGAAGGCCCGATGCAACCAGGGTGCCGCCGGCGATCAAGCCGCCCGACTCCCCGCCGCGCCGGTAGCGACGCGTCAGCTCGCCGGTTCACAATCGGTTGCGGATCCCCTCGGCCAGCGCCACGTATCCCAACGCCCGATAGATCGCGTTCGAGCTGGCGTTGGCCAGATCGGTAGAGACGTGTCCGAGCGGGTCCTTAGTACGGGCCGTCGCAACAGGAGTCGCGCCATCCGCAGGCCGGGCACCGGTAGTGCGCGTGTTCCTGGCGCATCGGCGTTCCGCACGCAAGACACATCGTGGAGATATCGCACACGGTTTCGCCAGGTTGGGTCGTGGGGATGTGAGCCATCGCGCGACCGTAGCGAGCGAAGCGCCTGGACACGCGGATCAGTTGATTCGTAACAGTTCCGGCGCCGGCGCGCAGTCGGCCCGGTGGCGCAACATCGACGGATCGTCGGCGCCGTCGGGTCCGATCACTTGGTCGACCTGATCGAGATGGAGCTCCTCGTAGGTAAGGTCGTCGATCCCGTCCCCATCACGGCCCGCTGCGACCGCGTTGGAGCTGGGATACGGATCGACCTCCCGGCATGACTCGACGGTGGATCGTTCGAGCGCCTCGAGCATGCGGGATGGGAGCGCGAAGCCTTGCGGAACCACGAGCCAGACCGACGCCCCCACGCTCCGTCCCGCCGCTACGAGTGCCGCGGTACCTGGGGCCACGAGAACACGCCCGCCGCCACATGCCACTGGCGCCACGAGCAGATGCGTGGGCGCCAGCACCAGCAATTCCGTTTCATCCACGACCCGGACCTGCTGGACCGAGGTGCGAAGGCGGCGCGACAGACGGGTGTCGGCCCGCCCTGACCGCACCGCGAGGAGTTCCAAGTCAATCCGTTCGGCCAACCCGTCACGTGCGATGTCAGGCCAGCCCACGACCGCGACCGGCGACTCGTGCGGAAAGGGGAGCGCACCGGCGAGGCGAAGCGGAGTGGAGTCGGCGCGGTGGGCGCGCCACGCCGCCCACGCACCTTCACGCGCATCAACCGCACTCAACACGTGCGCGCACAGCCACCAGAGCGGGGCGACGCTCGGGTGATAGGCCAGCAACCGACGGCACGCGATGACGATCCCGAACGGGTCATCGGCGAACCCCGCCAGACAATCGGCGGCTTCTTCGAGCAGCACGGCATCATCGTCGGCATCCGACCAACGTGCGAGATGTCGCAGGCGCTCGAACGGCTGCACTACGGCTTCGGGTCCTTTGGCAACCCCAGGACCCGCTCGCCGATGATGTTGCGCATCACTTCGTCGGTTCCGCCCGCAACCCGCATCCCAGGCGTGCCCAGCACCATTTCCGAGAACGCGAACGTGCCCCACTCGCCGGTGTCGGCTGCGAGGCGTGGACCGAGCATCTCGCCAACGAGCTGATTCACGCGTTGCATATTCTGTGTAAGCACCAGCTTGGCGATCGACATCTCCGGCCCGGGAAGCTGACCGGCGCGCAGTTTCTCCATGGCCCGCAGGTTCGTGTAGCGCGCCACGGCCATCCGGATGAAGACGTCGGCCAGACCTTGACGCACGAGCGGGTCGTGGTTGAGCCCGAAGTGCTTCGCCATTTCGAAGAACCGAGTCACGCTCATCGAGCCGACACCGGCGCCTCCGCCGCCGATGCTCGCCCGCTCGTTCATCAGCGTGGTGAGCGCCACCGTCCAGCCCTCGTCTACATCGCCGAGGCGGTGTGAGTCATGCACGCGCACCTCGTCGAAGAACACCTCATTGAACGACGCACCGCCGGTCATCTGGCGGAGCGGGCGCACCTCGATCCCGGGGGCATGCATGTCCACCAGCAGCATCGTCATGCCCTTATGCTTCGGCTTTTCCGGCGACGTTCGGGTGATGATCTCACCGATGTCGGAATACTGCGCACCGGACGTCCACACCTTCTGACCGGTCACGATCCATTCGTCACCATCTCGTTCGGCCTTGGTTTGGATCCCCGCGAGATCCGAACCGGCGACCGGCTCCGAGAAGAGCTGGCATCCGATGGTGTCGCCTCGCCACATGGACCGCAGGTACTTCTCGCGGACTTCGGGAATCGCGTGAGCCAGAATCGTGGGCGCCACCATCCCGAGTCCGATACCGAACGGACTCTGCGAGGGGATCGCATACTGGGCCACCAGCTCGCGATACGCACGGTCGAAATCCTTGTGCAGCCCGGCGCCGCCATATTCGGTGGGACCGGTGATCCAGCCGAACCCGGCGTCGAACTCCTCGGCCTTCCACGCCTTGGCTTCAACGATCTCGACCTGTTCTTGCTCCGGCGTTTTCTCGTCGAGAATCCCGACTCGGTCGGTTCCCTCACCCCACACGAACCGTGATTCGCTGCGTCGCTCGGCCTTGGTATCCAAGAACTCGGTCGCGCTTGCAGTGAACTGATCGACGGAAATGTCGGGCATGGGGCCTCCTCGATGCGGTCGCGGGATCGTATCTACTTTGCGCCGATCACTCGATACTGCCGACCCCAGAGCTCTGGAATGAACGCGGCGTCTCGAAACCTGATCACCGCGGCTCGCCCTCTAAGGTGCCCGAATGCCTGATCGCATCGCCGTCGCACCGGCGCCGCCTCCCAGCCTCGCGTCGGTCGGGACGGCCACCGAGAACCGCGTTCGTGAGCTCCTCGACGCCGAGATCACCCGCTGGACCCTCGTGGATGGCGGCCTCGAGGCCCCACTCATTGCCCTCCGCTCGCTGGTGACTGCGGGCGGCAAGCGACTCCGGCCCGCGTTTTGCTACTGGGCCTTCATCGGTGCGGGAGGGGACGCTGACGACTCCCGCGTCATCGACGTAGGCGCGGCCCTCGAGCTGCTCCATACCTTCGCACTGGTTCACGACGACGTGATGGACAACGCCGATCGCCGACGCGGACGCGCATCGATACACGCCGAGGCCATTGTCGCCCATCGGGAGTCCGGATGGCGCGGCGAAGAGCGTCGATTCGGTGAGGGCGTTGCGATCCTCGTTGGAGATTTTGCGTTTGTGTACGCCGACATGCTCGTCGGCGCGCTCGACTCCGTGGCGCGCTCCATCTACGACGAGCTGCGCGTGGAGCTCTGCGTTGGCCAGTATCTCGACCTCGCAGCCACTGCGTCCGGCGCGCGTGACTCCGCGCAGGCCCGGCGCATCGAGTGGTACAAGAGTGGCAAGTACACGGTCGAGCGCCCCCTCCATCTTGGGGCGGCGCTCGCGGGCCGCGCCGCCGAACTGGCTGCGCCACTTTCCGCGTTCGGCCTCCCGCTCGGCGAGGCGTTCCAAATGCGCGACGACCTGCTGTCGGTGTTTGGAGATCCTGAGATCACGGGCAAGCCGGTTGGCGACGATCTCCGCGAAGGCAAGCTCACTCCGCTCGTCGCCGCCACTGCGGCTCGGGCCGACACCGCCGGCCGGGCACTGCTCGAGCGCATCGGCGCCCCCGACATCACGCGCGAAGAAATCGGCGCGATCCAACAGACGATGATCGACTGCGGCGCAGTAGCCGAAGTGGAGCGCGGCATCGAAGAGCTCGTCGTCGAGAGTCTCGACGCGCTCAGCCGCGCCCCGATCACCGCCGACGCGCGCGATGCCCTGGCAGAACTCGGTGCGTTCGTAGCCTGGCGGGATCGGTGACCAACGGCTCCAACGCGCCCGCCATCGAGGTCATCGGGCTCGTCAAGCACTACGGCGACCGCAACGCCGTCGACGGACTCAACCTCTCCATCGACGCAGGTGAAATCTTCGGGATTCTTGGACCCAACGGGGCGGGAAAGACCACAACCGTCGAGATTCTCGAGGGCTACCGCACCGCGGATGCAGGCACAGTTCGCGTCTTCGGGCTTGATCCCGTGAAGGACGCCACCGCATTGCGTGCTCGCGTCGGCGTGATGCTCCAGGAGGGGGGTCTCTACCCCGGTGTACGACCGCTTGAGTTACTGCGACTCTTCGCCGCGTTCTACGAGAACGCCGACGATCCCGACCGTCTGCTCGATCTCGTCGGCTTGCGCGATGCGGCCGCCACCATGGTGCGGCGCCTCTCAGGTGGACAAGCCCAGCGGTTGTCCCTCGCGTTGGCACTGATCGGGCGGCCCGAGATGGTGTTCCTCGATGAACCGACCGCAGGAATGGACCCACGGGCCCGCGCGGATACTTGGGCCTTGATACGCGACCTCTGCGATCACGGAACCACCGTGTTACTCACGACCCATTACATGGACGAAGCCGAACAGCTCTGCGACCGGATCGCGATTCTGGACCGGGGCGCCATCGTGGCCCAGGGGACGCCCATCGAGGTCACGAACACCGTCACCGAACCCACCCTGCGGTTCAGCACGGCAACCACCTTCGACACCATCGCGCTGGCGGCCGCGCTCGACCGTGCGATCGGCACGGCCGGATCAGAGTTCGTTGTGGAGGGCGCACCGTCGCCTGCGGTGATTGCCTCGCTCACCACCTGGCTCCGTGATCACGACACCCAGTTGACCGAGTTGCGTACCGGCCAGGCAAGCCTCGAAGAAGTGTTTCTCCGGCTCACCGAGGATTCCGACGGGCCCGATCCATCGACCGCGGCTCCTGTCCGACGCGGCCGCCGGGGCGCCCGATGAGATCCACCACGAACTCCAAGGGCATCGCCGCACAGACCAAGCTCGAACTTGCGATGACCCTCCGCCGGGGCGAGAGCTTGCTGGTGACCCTTGCTATCCCGATCGGCATCCTCGTGTTCTTCGGGAAGGTCAATGCCCTCACGGCGGTGCAGGGCGATCCGCTCACGTTCCTCGTACCGGGCGTGCTCTCACTCGCGGTCATGGCCAGCGCGATGGTCAGCCTCGGAATCGCCACCGGATTCGAACGGCGCTATGGAGTCCTCAAGCGGTTGGGATCCACGCCGTTGTCGCGTGGTGGCCTGCTCGCCGCGAAAACGATCAACGTGCTCGCGATCGAGATCATCCAGGCGACCGCGATCATCGCGACGGGCGTGGCCTTGGGCTGGAATCTCACCTCCGCGATCGTCCCCGCGATCGGACTCCTGCTCATCGGTACCGTGGCGTTCGCCGGTGTGGGAATGTTCCTGGCGGGCACGCTGCGAGCGGAAGCCAATCTCGCGTTGGCGAATGCACTGTTCCTCGTCTTGATGTTCTTGGGTGGGATGGCCTATCCGCTCACCAAGCTCCCCGCATCGATCGAAGCCGTGGCGCGGCTGCTCCCTGCCGCGGCGCTCTCAGAGTGCGTCCGTGCCGTGCTCGGACACCACTCATTCCCCGGCGGCGCATTCGTGGTGCTCATGGTGTGGGCCATCGCCGCGCCATTGGCGGCGGCACGCTGGTTCAAGTGGGAAGAGGCGTAGACCACGCGCCGAACGGGTGGGGAGGCGGAGTCAGCGTGGCGGCTTGGAGGCGACGATCTCGGCCACGGCCGCGTTCAGCGCGGCGGTCGACGGGAGGCCAAACGCACGCGCTCGGATCACACCACGGCGGTCGATGAAGAAGGTCTGCGGGACCGCACGGATGCCGTAGTCACGAGCCGCGGTGTCATTGTCCCCGCCGTTGGCCAGGATCCAGTTGGCGTCGTGCTGACGAGCGAACGCGCGGGAGTCCGACGGGATGTCTCTGAAGGTGATACCGACAACTGCGAGGCCGTCGTCTCGATGCGCGGTGACGAGGTCGTGAAGCACGGGGAACTCATCCCGACACTCCTTGCACCACGATGCCCAGAAGTTCACGATCACCGGACGGCCGCGGTACTTGGCGAGATTGACCCGACCGCTTCCGGAGAGGGCGCGCAGATCAAAGTTCGGAGCTGCCGTTCCTCGCACCGCCACCCCGGCGACCCGCGTCTTGGCCGGGCCCGCGTCGATGGTGGTATCGGGGCCAGAACCGGAGCGAACGGCACCGATTCCGGCCGCGACCGCAATCCCGAGCGCCAATGCGCCGAGCAGCGTTCCGCCGCGACGACGTCTAGTTGGCACGAACGATGACGTCCGCAGCAATCGCCACGAACAACAGCGCGAGGTACGTGTTGGAATAGTGGAAGAGCTTCATCGCCCGCTCCGGCGTGGCATCCCTGAGCAACGCGACCGCGGCGGCAACGAACACGGCGCCGAGTACCAGTGCCGAGCCGCCATAGATCCACCCAACGTGCGCCACGGGCACCAACGCGAACGACACCACGACCGTCACGACGGCGTACACCAGAATCTGGCGCGATGCCGCCGCGATCCCGATCACCACGGGGAGCATCGGGATACCGGCCTTCGCGTAGTCGTCGCGGTAGCGAACTGACAGCGCCCAGAAATGCGGCGGTGTCCAACAGAACACGATGGCGAACATCACCCAGGCGGAAACCGAAACTGAGTTGGTCACCGACGACCAACCGACCAGGACCGGTACGGCTCCGGCCGCGCCGCCGATCACGATGTTCTGAGCACTCCGCGGTTTGAGCCAGATGGTGTACACGAAGATGTAGAAGAGCATCGCGGTGACGGACAGCACCGCGGATAACACATTGACGGTGAGGCTGAGCCACACGAACGCCACTGCTTCGAGTACCAGACCGAAGATCAGCGCCGCGTTCGGCGAGATATCACCTTGGGGCAGCGGCCGGGTATGCGTACGGCGCATGACCTGATCACGATCGCGCTCAATCCAACAGTTGATCGTGTTCGCACCACCAGCGGAGAGGGTGCCACCGAGGAGCACGGCGCCGATCAAACCAAGCGAGGGGAGTTTCCCGGCGGCCAGCACCATCGCGGGGACCGTCGTGACCAACAGGAGCTCGATAACCCGCGGCTTCGTGAGCATGAAATAGGCCCGCAGCACCGCACCGAAACCGGTAGCCGGCCGAACGGGAGAGTCAACGTTCGTCACGAGATCGTCTGGATGCGCCGCCACGGTGATGGACGGTAGCAGCGAGCCGGTGGGATGGACGAAGTCCGGCCACCACTAACCTGCGCGGCGTGGCCGATCCAGCACCCCTTCGTAGCGCCCCATCCAACGTCGATTCCAAGCAGGCGATTCGTATGACCGCCGATCGCTTGCTGTGCCGTCCATCCCTGGAAGCGGGGGAGCGCAAGTCCCGATCCGGAATCTTGATTCCCGCGACTGCCAACGTGGATCGCCGACTCCTCTGGGCCGAGGTCATTCAGGTGGGACCCACGGTCCGCAACCTAGAGGCCGGGAACCAGGTGCTCTCTGCTCCCGACGCGGGGTTCGAGGTCGAGATCAACGGCGAGGAATACCTGATCTTGCGCGAGCGCGACGTCCATGCCGTCGCCTCGGAACGCGAGGGTGGCCAGACCGGCTTGTACTTGTAGTCCGAAGATCCGAAAAGGGGTTTCCATGGACGTTCGTCTCGACGGGAAAGTCGCGCTCGTGACGGGTGGCTCGCGAGGCATCGGACTCGCAATCGCCCAAGCCATGGCCGCGAGCGGCGCGCAGGTCATGATTTCCTCTCGCAAGGCCGAGACCCTGGAAGTCGCGGTCAACAACCTCGGCGGGAACGGTGCATGGTTTGCGGCCAACGCCGGGGCGCCTGCCGACGCGGCTGCTTGCACTCAGGCCACCATCGAACGTTTCGGCCGCGTCGACATCCTCGTGAACAACGCGGCCACGAATCCCTACATGGGTAAGACGATCGACATCGACCGCCCCCGACTCGACAAGACCGTCTCGGTCAACTTTGCGGGACCGCTGACGTGGACCCAAATGGCGTGGCGACAGTGGATGCAGGAACACGGTGGCGCGATCTTGAACATCGCGTCCATTGGCGGCCTGTCGGTGGAGACGTCAATCGGCGCGTACAACGCGACCAAGGCGGCACTCCTCCACTTGACCCGCACGCTCGCCGCGGAACTCGCGCCGAGTGTTCGGGTCAACTCCATCTCGCCGGGCCTGGTGAAGACCGATATGGCGAGGGCACTCTGGGAGCGCGGCGAGGAAGCCATCGCCAGGACCCTGCCGCTGCATCGCCTCGGCGAACCAGAAGACATTGCGCAGGCGGCAGTCTTTCTCTGCTCCGATGCGGCCAGTTGGATCACCGGCACCAACCTCGTCGTCGACGGCGGCGCGCTGCTCCACGCGTAGAGTGCGCTCGGCGTCAGTCGCGGAGCCAGGTGACGCCCAGGCGATGACGTTGCGCGAGTTCGGCGTACGCCGGCGGGTTCGCCTTCACCCAGAACTCTGCGGGTGAACCTTCCACGCCTCGCTTGATCACCGCCGGCGCACCCGCCGCAAGCATGTGGGGCGGGATCGTCATGCCGGCGGCCACCACCGAGCCCGCGGCGATCAGCGCGCCGTCTCCGATGGTCGCCCCATCGAGCACGATCGACCCATTCGCCACGAGGCATTCGCGGCCGAGTATCGCACCGTGGACTACGCAGTTATGCGCCACGGTCGCGCCCTCGCCCACCTCCGTGATGAGACCGGGCGGACCGTGCAACACCGCACCATCTTGGATGTTCGCCCCGGCCCGAATCACCACCGGCGCGTAATCGGCTCGGATCACCGCGCCATACCAAATCGACGCCCCATCCTCCACGTGGACGTCGCCGACCAGCGTGGCCGTGGGTGCGATGAAGGCCCGCTCGTGGACCTGGGGCCGCAGTCCCTCGAAATCAAAGAGCGGCATGTTCGTTCTCCTCTGTGACGCCAACCGGGCAGACCATGGTCAGGCGCGCTTTCGCGTCGGCTTCAGCACCACGTTGGTGGCAGCCGGATGGAGCAACGGCGCAGTTCGATCCTTGCTCCGAAGATCGAGGTACGCCGCGACACTCTCGAACAACTCGTCGCCGATCATCTTGCGCAGCTCCGGCTCCAGGCTGCGATAGACGGGCTCAGTACCCACGAACGCCGCGGGTTCCTCGGTACACCACCACGCAAACTCGTCGCCGCCTTCACCCCAACCATGCCGAGCAAACTCCGTGAGGCGGTGATGGACAACGCCGTCGTTCGCGTCTTCATCGAACTCTTCGATGTTCCGCAGTGGGAGCTGCCAGCAGACCTCTGGTTTCACGTCGCTGTGATGCACGCCGGTACGCATGGCGTAGGTATGCAGCGCGCACCCCGCGCCAGCGGCGAACCCGGGGCGGTTCAAGAAGATGCACGCGTCGTCGACCAGCCGGGTGCGGTAGTCCGCTTTCCCGATCTTGGCCCACACCCCCTTCTTCCGGGCCTTCTTCATGAACTGCCAGTCGTCGGACGTGAGCTTGGCGGCGACCTTGTCGACCAGTTTGCGATCCTTGGCACCGGAAGAGTGCGCGCCGTAGGAACAGCAACCCTGGGACTGCTCCGGCGACTTCTCGGTCAGGACGCCCTGGCAACCTTGTCCGAAGATGCACAGGTAATTCGAGGCAAGGAAGGTCACGTCCACATGCCAGATGTGTTTCTTGCGTTTGGGGTCAGAGAAGGTGACCCATTCGCGGACGGCGGCGCTCATGTCTGTACTCCACTCGTTGTCGTCGAAATTGCCGATCCAGTTCCGCTGCGGACCCGAGGGTAGTGGGACCCGTCGGTAGCATCGGCGGATCAATCGCAAACGTCACACGGCACTCCTGGATGCGCTCGTCGCGGAACTCGGGCCCGATCGCGCCCGAGCCGAACCGCTAGAACTCACGCTGTATCGCCGCGATGCCGGAAACGCGACCGGCCAGGCCGCCGCTGTGTGCTTCCCCGAGTCCACCGACGACGTCGCGTTTGCAGTACGGATTGCGAACCGATTCAACGTTCCGTTCGTGGCCCGGGGGAGTGGGACCGGACTCGCGGGCGGAGCCACACCGCCCGAGGGCGCTCTGGTGATCGTGACCACCCGCATGAACCGAATCCTCGAGATCGATGCCCCGGCCCGGATCGCGTGGGTCGAACCGGGCGTGCTCAACCTGGACCTCACCCGCGCCGTCGAACACTTGGGTCTGCACTACGCGCCCGACCCGTCCTCCCAGCAAGCGTGCAGCATCGGGGGGAATGTCGGGACCAACGCGGGTGGGCCTCACTGCCTGGCGGCCGGGGTCACCTCTGCCCACGTCCTCGCCGTAGAGGTTGTCCTGCCGGATGGAACCGTTGAGGAGTTCGG
The DNA here is from genome assembly GCA_031430375.1 of Acidimicrobiia bacterium. Classification (GTDB taxonomy): domain Bacteria; phylum Actinomycetota; class Acidimicrobiia; order IMCC26256; family JAENVU01; genus JAENVU01. Next base: position 13,626 of record JANPBJ010000235.1, on the reverse strand, counting down.
GAGTTTGGCACCCGACACCCCGGGGCTCGATCTGCGCGGCAGCTTTGTCGGCAGCGAGGGCACCATGGGGATCGCCACCCGCATCGCGGTACGGCTCATGCCGGACCCGCCGGCGATCGCCACGTTGCTCGCAGACTTCACCGAGATCGAGAGTGCCGCCGCCGCAGTCAGCGCGGTTATCGCGGCCGGGATTGTTCCGGCCGCACTCGAGATGATGGATGCGCAGGCGACCCGGGCCGTCGAGGATTTCGTCCATGCCGGCCTCCCACGCGATGCGGACGCGGTCCTGCTCGTAGAGGTAACAGGGTTGGCCGATGGCGTCGCCCACGACAGGGCGACCATCGATGCCATCTGTCGCGATCATGGCGCTCGTGATGTTCGGATCGCGCGAGATTCCACCGAACGCGCCCTGCTATGGAAGGCGCGCAAGTCTGCCTTCGGAGCCGTGGCCCGGATCGCGCCGGACTACTACCTCCACGATGCGGTGGTGCCTCGGACTCGCCTGGTCGACGTGATCCGACGGGTGTACGAGATCGCGGACGAATACAACCTCATCACCATGAACGTCTTTCACGCAGGCGACGGCAACCTCCACCCTTTGCTCGTGTTCGACGGTCGCGAGCCGGGAATTTGGGATCGAGTCCACGCGGCCGGTGATGCAATTCTGCGCGCTTGCATCGATGCCGGAGGAGTGCTCTCCGGCGAGCATGGCATCGGACTCGAAAAGCGAGACGCGATGCCCTTGTTCTTCGGTCCCGATGATCTCGATTTGCAAGCCCGCCTGCGCGACGCCTTCGACCCCGATGGGCTAGCCAATCCCGACAAGATCCTTCCCCGCGGGAGCCGGTGTGGCGAGATCGGCGCGCTCCCCGCTGGTGCGTGGGTGTAATGCGAGACCCGTTCGCCACCTTGACCGATCCGGCCATTCAGGACCTCGGGGCAACCATTGCGGCGGCGACGGCAGTGGTTGCCGTCGGCGCGCGGACCCACAGCGGTATCGGTGGCGCGGTCGTGGATGCCGTCGAGGTGCGCGCGCCCGCCGGAATCCTCGACGTGCAACCATCCGATATGACCGTCACCGTGCGCGCCGGCACCACGTGCGCCGAGCTCGACGTTGCACTCGGCGAGCAGGGCCAAGAATGCCCACTCGACCCGAAGGACCCGCATGCGACGGTGGGGGGTGTGCTCGCCGCAGGCCTTTCGGGGCTGCGGCGCCTGGGGCTCGGCCCCATGCGCAACACCGTGCTCGAAGTCGTCTTCGTCAATGCCGACGGCCGAGTGGTACGCGGCGGTGGACCGACGGTCAAGAACGTGACGGGCTACGACATCCCCCGTCTCTTCGTGGGATCGCTCGGCACTCTCGGCGTGCTGGTCCAGGCCACCCTGCGCACGTACCCGCGGCCCGCGGCATCGCAGTGGTTCCAGACCGCGACCCGGGGCCGGGACCTCTTCGACTACCTGTTCAGCCCGACCACGGTCGTCTCGAATGACACCACCACCAACGTCTGGTTGGAAGGCAACCCGGCCGATGTGGACACGCAAGCACGCGCCGCCCGTCTGGAACCGGGCCCCGCCCCCGCGCCGCCGAGCGGTGCGCATCACGGTCGGCTCTCTATCGACCCACGCCGATTGACCGAGGTCGAAACCGCGCTCGAGTCGGTCGCCGGCCTGCAATGGCTCGCGGAATGGGGTATCGGGACCGTGCACGTCGCGACCGATGACATCACCGCGTTGACTCGGGCCAGAGAGATCGCACAGTCGCACGGCGGGTGGATGCTCCGGGAAGCCGGCGCTCCGGGATTGGATCCGTTCGGCACCGCGTTCCCCGTGCCCGATCTCCAACGCCGAATCCGGGCCGCGCTCGATCCGTCGGCGAAATTCAGTCCCGGTCGCGTCCCCGCCACGGAGCCACGATGAAACCCATCGGACTCGTCACCCTCCGCCTCGATGAGACCGAGCTGAACGCCTGCGTTGGTTGCGGTCTCTGTCTGCCGCATTGCCCGACGTATCGGGTAACCGGCGAGGAAATCGCTTCACCCCGTGGCCGTATTGCCGCCATGCTCGCGGTGAGTGAGGAACGCGCCCCCATCGACGGCGCGTTCATTGCCGCGATGGACGCATGCATCCAATGTCGAGCGTGCGAGGCGGCATGTCCTTCGGGCGTTGCGTTCGGTCACCTGATGGAAGACACCCGCGTCGCCTTGGCGCCCTGCCGCTCACTCCTGCGCCGAGTCGTCGAAGGCATCGCGTATCGCGGTCTACTCCCGCGGCGACGCGTGCTCGGTGCTGCCACTCGCGTCGCGGCAGTCGCACAGCGTCTCCACCTGGTCCCGGCCCGATTCGGACTCCCAGCCCTGCCATTGCGTACCCCGCCGCCACTCATCGACGACGCGGTTCGCGAGCCCGCGTTGCCAGCGGACGCGTATCTCTTCACCGGCTGTGTCATGGACGCCTGGCAACGCGATGTCCATCGCGCCGCGCTCCGCGTGATGCGTGCCACTGGTGCACGCGTGGCCTTACCCGGTCACGGTGCCGACTGTTGTGGAGCACTCCAGGTCCATGCCGGTCGACATACGGATGCGGTACGCCTCGCGCGTCGGGTCATGACCGCGTTTCCCGGCGATGCGGCGATCGTGGTGGACAGCGCAGGATGTGGGGCCGCATTGATGGACTACGGCCGCCTCCTCGCCACCGCCGACGCGCAGACATTCGCGGCGCGAGTCGTCGACTTCGCCACTTGGGTAGCCGGACGGGAACTCGCCCTCGCGCCTTCGAGCACAGTGGTCGTCGTGCAAGATCCGTGCCACCTCCGCCACGTGCAGCGTGCGCATGAACCCGTTGGTGAACTGCTCCGCCACGGCTACGACGTACGAGTCACCGCCGATGATGGCCTGTGTTGCGGCGCGGGCGGCGCGTATTCGGCGTTCGAACCGGAGCTCTCACTCGCGGTCCGAGACCGTAAGGTCGCGGCGATCCGTACCGCCGCCGGCCGCGCTCCGTACTTTGTGGTCGCATCGGCGAATCCCGGCTGTGCAATGCACCTCGCGGCAGCCGGACTCGATGTCCGCCATCCCGCCGAACTTCTGGAGGCACGCCTTGGAACTGACTGACCTCGCCGACCTCACCGATCGGCTCCGCGCCATCGAGGAAGACCTCCGCGACCGCGCGCTCGACGCGTTGCGCGCCGCGGCGAACGGTGACGAAGCATCGGTCGCGGCCGAGAAGAAGATCCTGCAAGCTCGACGCGCCATCGAGCGCGCCATCACGGCTCTCGAACCCCGTGACCCATGGTCGGACGACACGTAGCATCCGGACCGAACGACTCCACGGGAGTTGTCTGGTTCCGACGCGATCTGCGCCTGCGCGACAACCCGACATGGGCACAGGCAACGCGCGAACACAGCCGAATCGTCGCCGTGTTCATCGTCGACCCGAGGTTGATGGATCGCGCCGGGCCATTTCGCCGCGCCGCGATGAACGACGCTATCGCAAGCTTGAACGCAGCCATCGACGGCGGACTCCAGATCCTGCACGGTGATCCCGTCGAGCAGCTGGACCGGCTCATGACCTCCCACCGCGCCCAGGCCGTCTACTGGAACTCCGATGCCACACCGTTCGCGATGGCACGCGACCGGGCGGCCGTCGCTGCCTTCGGAGCCGCTGATCGCATCTCGTGCGAGGTGAACACTGCGTGGGGTTCGTTGATCCACCCCCCGGGGTCGATCCTCACTGCGCAAGGAACGGTGTCGAAAGTCTTCGGCGCCTTCTGGAAGCGCTGGCGGCAGGTCCCGCTCCCCGCCGAGGCTGTCGCCGTTCCCACCAACATCGCCACGCCCGAGCGCGTCATCCGCTTCGATCCTTCCGTGAACGCCACCGCGGAGGAGATTGCGGCCGACGAACGATTGGGCGACTTCATGCATCACCGCCTGGCCGCCTATCCCAACGACCGCGACCTGCCCGCGATCGAGGGTACGTCTCAGCTCAGCGTCGCCCTCAAGCTCGGAACGCTGAGCCCGGTGACCGCGGCACGGGCCGCCTTGGCCGTAGCCGACGGCGAGTCGTTCCTTCGCCAACTCGCGTGGCGCGACTGGTTCGCCCATCTGCTCCACGAAGATCCCCGCCTCGCCGTCGCTCCGCAACGCCGCGATCGGACACCGAAATGGCGCGACGATCCCGACGAGTTCGCCGCGTGGAAGCTCGGACAGACGGGGTTCCCGTTGGTCGACGCAGGAATGCGCGAACTTGCCGCAACGGGCCTGATGCACAACCGAGTACGAATGGTCGCCGCGTCATTCCTCGTGAAGGATCTCCTCACTGATTGGCGCAAGGGCGAGCGGTACTTCCGTCATATCCTCACCGACGGCGACGTAGCACAGAATGTCGGGAACTGGCAGTGGGTCGCCGGAACGGGGCCCGATGCCGCGCCGTATTTCCGGGTCTTCAACCCGACGACCCAGAGCCGTCGCTTCGATCCGGACGGTGGCTACATCCGCCGGTGGGTCCCCGAACTCGCGGCGCTCGACCATCGCTCGATCCATGATCCAGCGAGCACTGGACCACTTGACCTCGCGGCAGCGGGCGTGACCCTCGGCATCGACTATCCGTATCCGCTCGTGGACCACGCCATGGCCAGGGACCGGGCGATCGAGGCCTACCAGCACGCCAAGAAGCGGTAGCGGGACTCAGATCCCGTTCAGGGCGTCGATGAGGCGCCGGAGCCGGGCCCAGTGGTAGCGGTCGAACCGGAACACCACCCGGTCCAGGTGCAGTTCGTCGCCATCGCGCTCTTCGCGCGGCGTCGGGCCGGAGGTGCGCATCTCGCCGCTTTCGATGATGTCGCCGAAGTCGGTGTTGAGGCGAGCGAGGCCGGCCGCATCCGGGGCGCGCTGGACTCGCAGCACCAGGTCACGGCCCACGAAGCGCATCGAGTGGTAATTGGCATAGAACCGCTGCGCCTCGGCGACCGCAGCATCCACATCATCGGTGATGAGCACAAGATCGAGATCCGTGGGGGACAGATAGTTGCGATCAAGGAGCTCGGCCTCCACGAACTCGCGCCAACGCGTCCAGTAGGTCCCTCCGGGGACGTCAAGGAGCACGATCGGGGCCGGTTGCGCCTTACCCGTCTGAATCAGCGTCAGCGTCTCGAAGAGCTCGTCGAGCGTCCCGAATCCTCCGGGAAGCAGGATGAACGCGTCGGATTCCTTCACGAACGTGAGCTTGCGGGTGAAAAAATAACGGAAATTCACGAGCTTCGGATCGTCCGCGAGGAACTCGTTGGTAGACGCCTCGAACGGAAGGCGGATACTCACGCCGAACGCATTCTCAGCTCCCGCACCCTCGATGCCCGCGGTCATGATTCCCGGACCGGCACCCGTCACGACCATCCACCCGCGGTCGGCCAACACCGCGGCGAGGCGCCGGGTCTGAACGTAGAGCGGATCATCGGGCTGCGTGCGGGCCGACCCGTAGATCGATGCTTTGCGCGCCGCCCGGTACGGGGCGAACACCGAGAACGCGTACCGCATCTCCTTCAGCGCGTTATTCGCGATCTTCAGGTCACCGCGGTTTGCGCCATCCCGAGCGAAGCGGAGCGCGGTCACGACCATCTCGAATACCAGATCTGAACTATGACCCGGATCGACCAACTCGACCAGCGCCGCAACCTCTGCGTCGAGCGCATCGTCGCCGGTGCGGTAGCGAGGAAGATCCACGAGCGTCCCGCTCAGCCGATCCCGGCCGCGTTCGCCATCGCGCCCAGCGAAACTTGGGGACGAGCTCCGAGATGCGAGATGCACTCGGAAGCCGCGAGACCGCCGAGACGGCCACACGTGAACAGGTCACGGCCACTGACCAGTCCGTGGAGAACACCGGCGGCGTAGAGGTCGCCGGCTCCGGTGGTATCCAGAATCTTGCCGCCGGGAATCGGTTCGGCCGGGACCTCGATCACGTCGTCGCCAGTGAGGATGACCGAGCCTGCCGCACCACGGGTCAGCGCCGCGATTTCACAGTGGTGGCGGACCCGTTCCACCGCCGTTTCGAATGAGTCCAGCTCGTACAGCATCGTGATCTCGGTGTCGTTGCCGAACAGCAGGTCCACCGAGCTTTCGATCAGCTCCAGGAACGTGTCGCGATGACGGTCCACCACAAATCCATCTGAGAGTGTGAGTGCGACCTTGCGACCGGCATCGTGGGCGACCTCGGCCGCGAGCCGATACGCGTCCTGCGCCCCTGGGGAGTCCCAGAGGTAACCCTCGAGATACGTGTAGGTGGCGGAACGGATCAGGCCCTGATCCACGTCATCGGCATGCAGTTCCGACGATGCGCCGAGGTACGTGTTCATCGTGCGCTCCGCGTCGGGCGTGACGAGGATCAAGCATCGTCCCGTGGGCGAACCTCCGATTGCCGCAGTCGCATCGAACTGCACGCCGGCCGCACGTAGATCGTGCATGTAGACCGCACCGAGCTGATCGTCGCACACCCGACCCACATACGCTGCGCGACTGCCGAGCGATGCGACCCCGGCGACCGTATTGGCGGCGCTGCCACCCGAAACCTCGATCGCTGGACCCATCGCGGCGTAGAGCGTCTCGGCTCGTTGCGTGTCGATCAGCGCCATGGAACCCTTGACCATGTCGTGCGATGCCACGAACTCGTCGCTCGCATTCACCAAGACATCAACCAGGGCGTTCCCAATCGCCACCACATCCACGTCAGAACTCATTTCTCTCTTTCCTTCGGCGCGCGCGGCGCAGGAACCTAGGTGCCGGCGTTCGTTCGCAGGCGAAGCTCTACCGGGGTGGAAGGCTCGATCGTTTCCGGCGGCGGCCGGAGTCGCTTCCCGACGGTGGTGACCCGGCCGTACAGCGTGCTCCGTTGCTCCAACGGTCGGCCCAGCGGTTCGGTCATTGCCGCGAACATCACGTCGTCGGCTTCTTGACCGTGGCTCGCGCCGGCGGCCCGCGAAATGTTCTCGTCCATCAGCGTTCCGCCCAGGTCGTTACAACCCGAGGTGAGCGCTTGCTGTGCACCACTGATGCCGGTCTTGACCCACGAGATCTGGATGTTGTCGATCGCTCCCGCATACGCGATGCGCCCAACCGCGTGCATGAGCAACACTTCACGGAATGTGGGACCGCGCCGAGCCCGTCCGGTGAGGTAGATCGGGGTGGCCATGTGCACGAACGGCAGCGGAACGAACTCGGTGAATCCACCGGTCTCGAGCTGGAGCGCTCGGGTCCGCAAAATATGACGAGCGATGTGCTGGGGTCGTTCCACGGTCCCGAACATGATGGTCACGTTCGACTTCAACCCAACTTCGTGCGCGGTGCGATGCGCGTGAAGCCATTCCTCGGTATTGATCTTGTCCGGGCAGATAATCGCCCGCACTTCGTCATCCAAAATCTCGGCCGCGGTCCCCGGCAGCGTGGCCAAGCCCGCGTCTTTGGCGAGGGTGAGGTACTCGGAAAGATCCATCCCGAGTCGCTTCGCACCTTCGGTGACCTCGAGCGCGGTGAAGCCATGGACGTGGATCGATGGCGCGGCTTCCTTCACCAACCGAATCACATCGAGGTAGTAGTTGCCGTCGAAGTCAGGGTGGATTCCGCCCTGGAGACAGACCTCGGTCGCGCCGCAGTCGACTGCCTCGACCACGCGGCGCTGCATCTCCTCGATATCGAGCAGGTACGGGTCACCGCGCAGGTTCAGCGAGAGTGGACCCTTCGAGAATGCGCAGAACTTGCACTTGAAGGTGCAGATGTTCGTGTAGTTGATGTTCCGGTTCCGGACGAACGTCACCACATCACCCACGATGTCGCGGCGGAGCTGATCGGCCACATCGGCCACGGCCTGCACCTCGGGACCGCGGGCCTCGAGCAGTGTCACCAGCTCGGCTTCACCCAGCTCCTGTCCGAGCTGGACGCCGTCGAGCACCTCGGCGACCGGGCCACGCGGCGCGGGAGTGAGCCGCGCGCCGTGGCGAGTGCGGATCGTCGGAGGGAGTTCGTCACCTCCGCTGTACCAACGGTCGTCTCGAGCCAGCCCTTCGAGGTCCGACGCGTGGCGCACCGCGGTGTGCACATCGGGATGCAGCCACTCGGTCTCGTCCCGCACGTATTCGGGGTACACGGTCAGCCGGGGTGCGAGCGTGTAGCCGGCGGCTTCGGTGGCAACGCGGAGCGTGTCGAGCGCGGGCCATGGACGCTCGGGGTTCACGTGGTCGGGGGTGACGGGCGAGACGCCGCCCCAGTCATCAATCCCCGCGCCGATCAGATCCGCCAATGCAGCCGGCTCACTGAGATTCGGTGGCGCCTGCAGGTGCATGGCCGGGCCGAGGATCAGACGAGCCGTCGCGATCGTGCGCAGAAACTCCTCGGGATCACACGGAGCGGCCGCGTGCATCGCCGTTCCCGGCTTCGGGAGGAAGTTCTGCACGATCACCTCTTGTACGTGGCCGTGCCGTGCGTGCGAATCGCGAATCGCGACAAGCGCGTCGATACGTTCTTCGGCGGTCTCGCCGAACCCGACGAGGATGCCCGTGGTGAACGGCACCCGAGCGCGTCCGGCGGCGTCGAGCGTTTCCAGGCGCCGTGCCGAGGTCTTATCCGGTGCCCGGTGGTGGGGCCCTGCGGGTTCGTGGAGTCGATCCGCGAGCGACTCGAGCATCATCCCCTGCGATGGGCTGACCGCGCGGAGCCGGCGAAGATCCGCTTCCGAGAGGGCACCAGCGTTGGCATGGGGGAGCAGGCCCGTCTCTCGCAGCACCGCGCCCGCGGCCGCGACGAGATAGTCGACGGTCGTGGCGTAACCGTGCGCCTGCAGCCATTCGGTTGCCGCCGGATAGCGCTCCTCCGGAGCCTCGCCCAGGGTGAACAGCGCCTCAGAGCAACGCGCCACAGCTCCGGCCCGGGCGATGTCGAGCACTGCCTCGAAATCGAGATAGGGGTGGTCGAGCCGAGCGGGTGGCTTCGCGAACGTGCAATATCCGCATCGGTCGCGACACAACATCGTGAGCGGGATGAAGACCTTCGGCGAGAACGTCATCCGCGTCCCGTGGCCTTCGTCGCGCCGGCGCGCCGCCTCCTGCATGAGTTCTTGAGTTGGTGCGTGCAGGAGCTCGCGGGGGTCGGGGCTCACGCGGCGCACTCTAGGCGGCTGATCCCGGTTCCTCGACGCAAAAACCCGCAGGCGTGACGTCTATCCACGCGAGAATCTTCAGTGATCGGCGCCGGCATCGAGCAGCCAGACCGTCTTCGCTTCGAGGCCCGGGTCGGTGACGAGGCGGGACGCCGGTAGATCCGGGTTCCCGGCCCAAGCGCCTGCAAGTGCGCCACGCTTCTCTCCACCGACCACCGTGACCACAATCTGTCGAGCCGCTGCGAGCGCCGCGAAGGTCACCGTGAGCCGCAGATGGGGATGTGCGTCGTCGCCCGTCGCGATCACCCAGCGATCCGTTTCGGCGATGGATGGCGATCCGGGGAATAGCGATGCGGTGTGCCCATCCGGGCCGAGTCCCAGATGTACGAGGTCGATCCCGCCCTCGGCCCGCAAGCGCGCGTCATAGCTCGCGGCTGCAGATCCGGGGTCCGAGCCTGCATTCACCATCGACACGATGCCACCCACCGGGACCCGATCGAGCCACACACGCCGAGCCATGCCTTCGTTCGAATCCGGATCGTCGACCGACACCCAGCGTTCGTCGCCGAACCAGAACGTTGTATCGGACCAGTCGGTACCCGCAACCGCGCACGCTTCGTAGCTGTGCTGCGCGGTGGAACCGCCAGAAAGGGCGATCGATCGCGGCCGCTGCTCCTCGAGCAGCGTGACAAACGCCGCGGGGACATCGTCGACCACTTTCGAGTTGTGCATCATCTCTTCCCTCCTCATGGTTCCGAGGCGATACTACGGACGTGGAGCACAGCACCCTCGACCTCGCACGACTCACCGCCGAAGCCACTCCCGCCGCGCTCGCGGAATGGCATCGGAGCCATGAGACCGGTGATGAGATCGCGGTCCACGGAAGTTGGCACGCGCCGCTGCCCTTCGAGGCCGTTGCCGAGGGTGCAGGCACCAACGTGATCGCGACGACCAGCGGGCTGAACCGCGCACAGTGGACCCTACGCAGGGAGATGACCCTCGCTGATCTCGTCGCCCCACGCCTGCGCGTGTTGATCGTGGGACTCAACCCCAGCGTTGTGGCCGCGGAGACGAAGGTGCCGTTCGGAGGTCGAACCAATCGCTTCTGGCCTTCCGCGATCACGGCCGGGCTCGTCGTGGCCGATCGTGACCCCTGGCGGGCGTTCGCCGACCACCGGATCGGTTTTACCGATCTCGTCAAGCGAGCTTCCGCACGTGCGGATGATCTGACCACCGCCGAGTACACCGACGGCGCCGAGCGGTTGCGAGCACTCGTGGGCTGGCTCGCACCACGAGTGGTGTGTTTCGCCGGCCTCACCGGTTACCGCGCGGCGGTGGATCGGAAGGCTGGCGTCGGTCTGGCCCCGGAGCCCTTCGCCGGCGCGCTGACCTACGTGATGCCCAACCCGAGCGGAGTGAATACCCACTCATCACTCGAAGCACTCGTCCAGCACTTCGCAACCGTGCGCGACCTGGCCGTTGAATAGGTCTCGCCCGTCTGGCGATCCTCGCAGCGTCGATCGACTCGCCGCGCGGGTACTGGTGATCGACCCCGATGGCGCCGTCCTGTTGCTTCGAGGATGCGATCCTTCGCGGCCCGAGGCGGGCAGCTGGTGGCTGACGCCGGGAGGCGGGGTCGACGATGGCGAGACACTCACCGATGCGGCGCGTCGAGAGTTGGTCGAAGAAACCGGCCTGGTCGTGACCGACGTCGGCGTGCCGTTCTTTGATCACGCGATCACATTCGACTTCGAAGGCCAACGATTCCATCAGTCGGAGCACTTCTTCTCGGTGCGCACCGAGCGCTTTGCCGCCCACGATCGAGGCTGGACAGACATCGAACGCCGCTCCGTTCTGGAGCAACGGTGGTGGTTGCCCGCAGAGATTTCCGCGAGTGAAGAAACGTTTTACCCTGAGAATCTGGTCTCGATCCTCGACCAACTCGCGGGACCCTTATGAGACGCGGACTCATCTCCGATGTGCACGAGAATGGCATCGCGCTCGATACCGGGTTCACCGACGGGCCGGCAGCACGAACAGCTCGGCCCCGTTTGGGTGCGCTCATGCACCGTGGCGGGACACCACCGCACCCAAACCGGGCCCCCACCCCTACAGCGCGGCGGCGCGGGTCTCCAAGGTGGCCAGCAGGTCGGTATAGGACTTGGCGAACGATGCGACGCCTTCCCGCTCGATCGTTGCGGTCACATCTGCGAACGACACGCCGGCGGCTTCGAGTTCGGCCATGAACTGATGCGCCGCCTCCACACCCTCGGTGACGGTGTCGGCGCGCAGATCCACCCCCGGCACATGAAGTGAGTCGATCGACGCGGGCGCCAGCGTGTTCACGGTGTCGGGACCGATCAGCGTCTCGACGTAGAGCGTGGGGGAGTACGCCTTGTTCTTCGTGGAGGTCGACGCCCACAACGGGCGTTGCAAGTTCCCACCGGCGGCTGCGAGCACGTCCCAGCGGGGGCCGGAGAACCGGGAGCGGTACTGCTCGTACGCGAGCTTGGCGTTGGCCACCGCGGCTTGACCACGGAGCGGGGAATCATCGGGCAAGCGAGGATCCGCTTCGGTGTCGACCCGGCTCACGAAGAAGGAGGCCACGGAATGCACGCGGCTCAGATCTCCTCCGGTCGCGCCCAACTGCTCGAGACCCAATTGGTATGCCTCGACCACCTCGGCGTAGCGCACCAAGCTGAAGATCAACGTGACGTTCACATTGATCCCGGCCGCAATAGTCCGCGTGATTGCAGGGATGCCCTCGGGCGTCGCCGGAATCTTGATCATGATGTTCGGTCGGTTCAGGCGAGCGAACAACTCGGCGGCTTGCGCAACGGTGGCCTCGGTGTCGTGGGCGAGGAGCGGCGAAACTTCGATCGAGATATAGCCATCTTCGCGATTCAACCGGTCATAGATGGGGCGCAGAATGTCGGCACCGGCACCGATGTCGTCCACCGCGAGATCCCAGAAGGTCTGCTCAATGGAATGGCCAGCCACCTTGGCGGCCGCAATGGCGTCGTCGTAGCCCTCGCCTCCCGCGATTGCTTTTTCGAAGATCGTGGGATTCGAGGTGACGCCTCGGATCCCGTCGTCGCGCACCAGCGCCTCGAGGCCGCCCTCCCGCACGAGCGTGCGAGTGATGTTGTCGTACCACGGGCTCTGCCCGAAATCGTTGAGCCGGGCAACTTGGCTGCTCATGCGGGCACTCCTGTTCCGAGGGCCAACAGTGTGCGGGCCCGTTCCACCACATGATCGGCGGTGAAACCGAACTCCTTCATAGCCACATCACCTGGGGCAGAGGCCCCGAACGAGTGCATTGCGACCACATCGTCGGCATACCGCTCCCAGCCGAAGCTCACTCCGGCCTCGACCGCCAGCGTGGGTGTGCCGGGCGGAAGTACTTCGGCTTGATCCTCGAGTGAACGCGCCGCGAAGAACTCCCAACATGGCATCGAGACCACGCGCACGGCGACGCCGGCAGCTCGCAGCTCCGCGGCCGCGTCGACACACAACGTGACCTCGGAGCCGGTACCAATCAGCACGAGCTCAGGAGAAAGATCCGAGTCCGACAGCACGTAGGCCCCGCCCGCCACACCGTCGGCGGCCAACTCTGCAGTGCGTTCGAGCACCGGCAGCTTCTGGCGGGACAAGATGATCGCAGTGGGACCGTTCCCAAGAACGTGCAGACGCCATGCGGCAGCAGTCTCATTCGCGTCGGCCGGTCGGATCACTGGGAGCCCCGGCATGGCTCGCAGCGCGGCAAGGTGCTCCACGGGTTGGTGCGTGGGACCGTCTTCGCCGACTCCGATCGAGTCGTGCGACCAGACAAACGCCGTCTTGTAGCCCGAGAGCGCCGCCACCCGGACCGCGCCTCGCATGTAGTCGGAGAACACGAAGAACGTGCCGCCGAAGGGCATGAGCCCACTCACGGACATGCCATTCATCACGGCTCCCATGCCGTGCTCACGAACCCCGAAGAAGATTTGACGACCGCCCGGCGCGCCGCGTTCGATCAATCCACCATCGGGGATCGCGGTCCCCGTGTTGCCGGTGAGATCAGCACCGCCACCTACCAAGCCGGGCACCACGCCGACAATCGCGTCGAGTGCCGCCTTGCCCGCCTCGCGGGTAGGAATCTGCTCGCCTGCAGCCCACGACGGCAACGATGCTTCCCACCCGGGGATTCCCGTTCCGTTGATACACGCTTCGTAGTTCTGCGAAACGGCGGTCGCGCTCGTTCTGATCGTCTCGCGGCGTGCCGCCCACTTCGTGCGGACATCTTCGCCACGACGGCCGGCGGCCCGGTAGAACGCGAGGACGTCGTCGGGCACGAAGAAGTGCTCGTCCGGCGGGAGATCGAGCAGTTCCTTCACGACGCGGATCTCGGCCTCATCGAACGGGTTGCCGTGCGCCTTGGGCGAATCGGTGAACTTCGGCGACGGGTACCCGATGTGCGAGCGCACCACCACGAGACTCGGACGATCCGGC
>JANPBJ010000234.1:0-42921 GCA_031430375.1 Acidimicrobiia bacterium | reverse complement strand
TCCGCGGGAGCCTGGTCGGGTCGAACTCATCGGGTTCGGAAGCCACGCGCCGATTCCCGCGCTTCTGCTCGCGGGAGCACCCCTCGGGGGCGGAGTCGCAGCGCTGGTCATTGCGATTTCATTGTGGCGTCGCCGTCGTCTGGTCGCGGTCAGCGCCTCGCCGTTCGCAGTCATGCGGCGACCCGTCATTGTCGGTGTGACGATCCTGCTCGCGGGTCTTGGTGCCTGGGCTACCGGAACCGTCGCGGCGCGCGGCTGGTCCGCCGTCGCATCGTCGACCGGTCATCTCATGTCGACGATCTTCGGTGACTTGCTCGGGGTGCTGGTTCCGCTGGTGGCATTCGCGCTCGGTTGCCTGCTCACGGCGTGGCTGGCTCGCCATCGGAACCACGCCGATCACGATGGCCTGCTGTCGAGCGCCCATCGGCTGATCGACCGCGCCGCGGGTCTCGTGCCGTCCCCGGAGGAACTCCGCTCCGGAGAAGAAGCCGAGGAGGAAACCCCGGTTCCCGTCACGCGCTGACGCCGGCGCGGTTCTCGCGATTACCCGGCGGCGTGGCGACCGGCACGGCGGCCGAAGAAGCTGCCGTCGCCGAGTGAGATCCCGCTCACGTATCCGCCCGCTGCGATGCCCGCAGTGGTTCGGCCCGCCGCGAAGAGACCGGGAATCGCGCGCTCAGTCGCATCGAGCACCGCAGCGTCGGCATCGGTGCTCAACCCGCCGAGGGTGAAGGGCGCGTAAATCGCTTTGCGATCCACGTTGAGTTCGATCGCTCCGAACGGTGGACGCAAGGGGAGAAGGAAGTCGGGCTCCTTGTGCCATGCGGGATCCGCGCCGAGTGCCGCGTGTTCGTTGTAGTCGGTGATGGTTCGCGCCAGCGCGGCTTCCGGAAGGCCCGCGTCGCGTGCGAGTTCCTCTACTGTCTCGGCGGCCCAGGTGATGCGCATGCCCACGAAGTTGACCTCGAACATCTCCTCGCTCACGATCATGGTGAGGTCGCCGTCGTGTTCGAGCAGCGCCCGCATCCCGATTCGGCCGGTGTAGGTGTCCTCGTTGACGAAGCGTTCACCCCGACGGTTCACGAGCACGCACCGTGCGAGTCGGTGCGGCGGTCCGATCGGTAGCGCGCACTCGACGGCGTCCATGTTGCGCAGCGCCGCACCGACCCCTTGCCCGAGCCGAATGCCGCGTCCGTCGTCGTTGGGTTGACCCACGCGCCACGCCGGGTCGGGCCGTAAGGCTGTTGGACAGTAGGCCTTGAGCATGGTGTCGTTGAACACGAATCCACCTGCCGCGAGCACCACGCCTCGCCGCGCGCGGATCGCTCGGGTGGTGTTGTCGGCTCGGACCATGGCCCCGGCGACAACGCCGTCGCGGTCGACGACCAGCCGGTCGACGCGGGCATCCACCACCATGGAGGCCGCGGTGCGCGTGAGCGCTTCGCCCAGACGCTGCATGAGAAAGCCGCCGGCTGTATCGGGAAAAGCAGGGTGATGGCCCCTCGGAACGGGATCCGCGATTTGGTTGAATGGCCAGGAATCCTCGCCGCCCGAGAACACCAAGCCTGCGTCATCGAACGGTTCGCGGTTGGGCTCGTCGTTGAACGTGGGTCGGAACGGAACGCCGTGGTCGACGAGCCAGTGGTAGTGAGCCAGTGAACCGTCGCAATACGCGTGCACCTTGATCGGATCCGTACGCGGCGAGCACGCCGCGAGGAGAAACCGCTCCATGTTCTCGGCTGTGTCGGAGTACCCGCAGGCTTCCTGGATGGGGGTCCCGCCCCCGAGGTAGATAAGGCCGCCCGAGAACGCGGAGGTCCCGCCGGCCCCGCCCGAGCGTTCGATCGCAAGGACCGATGCCCCCGCTTCGGCGGCCGTGATCGCCGCGCAGGTGCCGGCGATGCCGAGCCCGACGACGAGGACGTCCACGGTTTCAGCAAATGTGATCCGCTCGGCCGAGATCGGTTCGATGGGTTGCACATCGTCTCCGGTGTACGTGGTCGACGCCATCAGAACTTGGCGATCACCGCGTCGGAGAATTTGGCTAAGGAATCGATTCTCACGGCGAGGTCCTCGGGGTCGCCGCCGTAGAAGTACCACGGCACGGTCTGAAGTTCGGTGACCCCGGCATCCGCGAGGCGACGGTAGCCGTCGAGCTCGTATGCGTCGGTGGGAAGCGCGTTGATCTCGAACGGAAGATCCGCTCGGCCGTACTCGTCGCGATAGATGCGCAACGCGTCTATCGCCCCGGTGATCTCGGCGGTGGTGTTCTGTACCGAGATCCAACCGTCGGCCAGCCGCGCGGCCCGGCGCAGACCCGGTTCGGAGAGTCCGCCCACGTAGATGGGAACGGGTTGGGTTGGTACCGGCGCCATCATGAGTCGGTCGAAGTCGTAGAACGTTCCGTGGTACTCGACCCATTCAGATCCGTTGCCCGCGCAGACGAGCTGGAGAATCTCGATCATCTCGTCGGCTCGCTTGCCGCGCGTACGCATATCGGTGTTCGTCCACAAAAACTCCTCGGGAATCCAGGACAGTCCGACCCCGAGTCCGACGCGATTATCTGACAGCACTGCCATCGAGGACAGTTGCTTGGCCACCAGCAACGGATCGCGGATCGGGAGCTTGACCACATTCGTGAGGAAACGGATTCGGGTCGTGACCGCAGCCATCGCGCTGATCGCCACGAACGGATCGACGAACGGCGTATCGGGAGCCCAGAACCTTCCGCCGTCCTTTGAGTATGGGTACTCCGCCGAGACCGATTCGGGAAAGAACACAGAGTCGGGCACGGTGATCGTGTGGAAGCCGGCCTCCTCGGCGGCGAGCGCCATGGGCAGCAAATGATCGGCCGGGAACATCGGAAACGCGACGGTCCAACGCATTGTCGCCTACAGGTCCGGGAATCCGAGAGCGAGATTGGCCTCCTCGAGGCCGCCGTCGACCTCGAAGATCTTGCCGGTCACGAAGCTCGCGGCAGGCGACGCGAGATACAGCGCGCACAACGCGATGTCGTCGGGCTCGCCGAGCCGTTTCAGGGGAGTCCCTTCCACCATCTGACCGCGGATGGTTTCGTCGGTGAGGACGGTTTCGAGCGCGCTCGTGGCAACTGACCCAACCGCGATTGCGTTGACTCGGACCTTCGGCGCGAGATCCGCGGCCATGAGGCGGGTCAGATGTGTGAGTGCGCCTTTCGCGGTTCCGTAGGCGCTGAACCCGCGGTCGCGGAGGCGACCGATTGCCGAAGAGATGTTGACGATCGCCCCTTCGCCCTGCTCCAGCATCTGGGGAACCGCGGCCTTGGAGAGCACGAACGCGGTGGTGGTGTTGAAGTGGAACGCGCGCTCGAGGTACCCCGCGCTGGTATCGAGGAACGGGCGCGGGGGTGTGCCGCCTGCGTTATTCACCACGATGTCGATGCGACCGAACTCTTCGATCGTGGTCTGGGCCAGGGTGACCAGGTTGTCGGTGTCCGACACGTCTGTGGGGATGACGAGCGCCCGCCCGCCGAACCCGCGCACGTCGATCGCTACCGCCTCGAGCTGTTCGGCCGTCCGCGACGCCAGCACCACGTGAGCTCCTGCTTCGGCCAGCCCGCGGGCCGTCGCGGCACCGATCCCGCGTCCTGCGCCCGTGACGATTGCGACCTTGCCGTCCACTCGGAATCGTTCGAGCACTCCGTCCCCTCTCGTTGCGACCTGGGACCGTACCGCGAGCGGCGACGCCCCTCTGCGAGCGCTGGGGGTTCAACCGTCAGCAGTGGGCGAGTCGAACCGCCGAGTCCGCCGAGAACGCGGGCATGGTCAAGCGGCGACCCGGACCACCGTCGAAGGAGGCGATCGAGGTCCACCGACCGAGCCACGTGTTCCACCAGGCCGCACACCAACGGCCAGGGAGATCGTCGAGCGCGACCTGCGCGTCGTCGATCGAGACGCGTGTCGGCGTGTCGTAGCGAAACCCTCCGTCCTTCACCCACAGGAGCGCGAAGTCGTCCCCGGCCAGCAGGTGGGCTCGCACGGGCCGTCCGCGCGTGGTGGTCACCTCCGGTTCCCGAACGACGAATCCGGCCCGGTCCCAAGGGACGTCGCGGAGGAACGTTGCGACGCTCCCGAACATCGGGTAGTAGCGGGTGGGCTCACCCGCGATCACCGAGTCCCACCACCAGGGCATGGCGGTGCCCATCGATCCTCCAAACGCGGCGGCCCACAACCCATCGTGCACTCCGATGCCCTCCGGATCGCTCGCGACGGTTTCGGCCGGACCGGCCGAATGCACCCCGAGCTCGGAGAACAGGACCGGGCGGCCCGTCTCTGCATACCGATCGCGCGGCCAATCGACGACGACACGAGCGAGGTCGGGGAAGAGCGTCAGTGCGCCGCTCTGGCTGTAGAAGTGGAGCTGGGTCAGGTCGAGGCCCGAGTCCCGCCACACGATCGGGTCGTTGAAGAAGAACGCGAAGCTCGTGGTGATCGGATGACCCGCTGGATCAATCGACCGGATGAATGTCGCGACCTCTCGATGCCATTGTGCGACTGCGCTGCTGTTGTAACCGTCGGTCAGATCGACCTCATTCCAGAGTTCCCACGCTTCGAGGTTCGTAGCGTGTCCCCACCGCGCAACGACGTACCGCACGCGGCGTTCGAAGAGCGCACGCGCCACCGGATCGGTGAAGAACTCCGCCGGCGTCGCGATCGGGCCGCCGTTCGCAGCGTTGTACGGGTTCGTGGCCCACTCGGAGTTAAAGACCGTGGAGAATGCGCCGTGGTATTGCAGCACCAACTGAATCGAGATGCCGCGTTCCGCCGCGGCATCCATCACATGGTCGAGCTGCCACGCGCGGTCGAGGCGTCGGGTGTAGTCACCGAGGCCGGTATCGCTTGCTTCGAGACCCATTGCCCATGCCGGCATCCAAAGGCGCGCCCATGTGGCCTCCTGTGCCGCGAGCTGATCGAGCCAATCGTCGTAGGCGTAGGTGCCGCGCTGGTCGTACCACGAGAGGTTTTCACCGATGGCGAAATAGGGAGAACCGTCATCGTGCGCTAGGTACCGCGAATCGCGTGGACTCACTCGGAGGAATCCCGCGTTTGCCCACCGGCGCCGCACGTGAAGGACATGGGTGGAACCGCGTGCGACACCGCCAGAGCTCCGAGCGACCCAATGCCAACGCCACACTCCGGGTGCGTCCGGCGTGTACCGCACTTTCCAATACGGTGTCCCGACGGGAGTGAGCACCTCCCGACCGTCCGTGAGCGAACGGTGATACTCCTGGAACCAATAGGCCGTAGCGGACACGCGGCGACCGTCGGGAGCGCGGAGTATCACGAGAACCGTTTGCTCGGCGGGATCGAACGGATTGGCGGGTCGCGGCGATACATCGGCGCCGGCAGTGAATCGGCCGTACCGATCCACTCGTCGAGTGAAACGACGTTCGTTCAGGGTGGGACGGTCGGTGCTCACCTGATGCGTGGCGGGGGGTGCCGGCTGTGCGGCTCCCGCGCGATTTCCGTTGTCTCCAGCTGCGCCCGATACACCGGCGACGGAGATCGCAGCCGTCATGATGACCGAGACCATCAACACGATCGTCCCCGGCCGCCCGATCTTCATCGGCTCAAACGCTACCGTCAACGGGTCCGATTGATGCTCGACGATCGGGTAGTTGACAGATTCCGTAGCCCACGCAAGCATGCTCGTTGCACAGCTCGTGCAAACTCTTGGGGGAGAGCACCATGAATGGCTCACGCGCCGTATCAGATAGCTCGCGCCGCGCCGTTGCGATGATCGCGCTTGCGACATCAGCCGCGGTCGGTTTCGGCGCGCTGGGGTATGCCTCCGCCGCCGGTGCGGCCGGCATCATCGTGAAGCCGAGTTCGAACCTCGCCGTGGGCGGCGGTACCTATATCGCCACAGTCACAGCGCCCAAGAACACCTTCCCCAAGGTGCCCGACCCCGCCGCCACCCCGTCGAGCAGGACGGGGACCACCAAGGTGCTGAGTGCCGCGTTCATCGGCGTGCCGGGAACCTTCAGCGCGGCAGACATCGGCGCATTCGCGGACGACGGCGTGGGCGGTCGACTCCCGGATGGTGTTGCCGTCACCGATATCAGTCCGCTCGTGCCGGCGTACCCGCGCCAAGGTCTGGCGTACATCAAGGCGGTCAACCTCACCGGAACCACCGCGACCCTCAGCCAGAAGGCCATCGCCGCCGGCTCCGGACCGGTCGATCTCATATCGCCGACCACGCCCTCATTGCTGGTCTCCCAATCCACCGGATCCGTGCCGTTCCTTGCGCCGATCCCCACTGGGCTGTGTTGGGTGTTTGCGTTCCCTGGCAATATCTGTGGCTATGACATCGGTAACCTGGCGATGGGAGCCACGACCGTCACCATGTTGGCGAATGCCGACGGGAGTATGAGCACTCCGTTCACGATCTCCGAGGGAGTCATGGACGGCACGCTCGGCGCGAACCCCGGTCCGGTGTATGTCCGGAGTTTCGACCCGGACGGACCGGGCGGCTACGGCGTCTTGCCATTCGCGGTTGCACCACTCGAGGTGGGATCGACGCCCCGCGGTTGCGCACCCGACGCCCAGGACCGTTCGATCCCGAACCCACTGATTGGTGGCGTCGACTACTGCATGGTGACCGTGATTGTGCTCAACGCCGGTGTGCAATCGACCTTGATTCCGTACCAGTTGACGTCGTTCCCGCTCACCTGGGCGGCTTCGGCCGGGGGTGTTCCGTTCGGGCCTGACCTGGTCATCACGGCGAACAACTTCGCCAACAACGATGTGATCGTCAAGGTCATTGTTGCGAACGGCAAGGCCAAGGTGGCCGGCAACCCGTTGGTGAAGTGCCCGGCGTTGAATCAGATCATCACCGGCGTCGTTGCCGACGGTGTCGGAACGGTCGTCAAAGTGATCCCGGCCTACGCGACGGGCTGCACGGTGCCGCCCAACTCGTTGACCAAGGTCACGCTGATCGGGACCAAGGATGTGCAGCAGAGTCAGATCCCGCCGAATGTGATCATCGGGACCAATCTCCCGAAGAAGGCCTCGACGCTGATCACGATGCCGTAGGAGACCTGGTGCGCCTCGGCGTGTCCTCCCCGGCGGGGAAGAGAGCGAAGTCCGGCGACCGTCGTTGCTACGGTCCGCCCTATGCGGAGATGGACGTGACCGGTGCCGAGGCGGTTGCGGTCGGCCGGGTCATCGGTACGGAGGACAGCACACCGCTGTCGTTCTGGGTGGCGATCGCGCCCGATCAGTACCTCCAGCTCGATGACGTGGTTGTAACCGAACGGGAGCTCCCGGGGGCCCAGACCGTTCGACTCGCGGGGATAGTGACGCAGGTTCGGGCGCGCCACGAAGGCGCGCGATTCGACTCGGACGTGTTTCTCATCGCGGAGGGAGTGCTGCCAGCCGAAGTGGTCGAAGCCGCGGAGATCAGCACGACGCGCGTGGAGCCCGAGACGTTCGTGCCACCGAGCCCGGGTGCCGCGGTGCGGCGGGCCGTTGGCGCGGAGCGTGACCATGCGTTGCTCTTCGATGCCATGGATCGGCGGCTTCCGATCGGCCTCGGACGCGACGGTGAGCCGTTGTATGCGAACGTCGACTTTCTCGACGGCACACGTGGCGCTCACGTGAGCATCAGCGGTGTCTCAGGGGTCGCGACCAAGACCACCTATGCCACGTTCTTGCTCTACTCACTGTTCCACTCGGGCGTGCTGGGGGCTGAGGCCGCGAACACCAAGGCCTTGATCTTTAACGTGAAGGGTGAGGATCTGCTCTTTCTGGACCATCGAAACATCCGGCTCGATGCTGATGCCGAGGCTCGTTACGCGAAACTCGGACTCCCGGCCGGACCCTTCGAAAGTGTGGCCGTCAAGGCTCCGCCGCGTCGTGGCGATCCCAACGCAGGGCCCGACACCGCCACCCGAACCACGGGCGTTTCGTCGTTCTACTGGACGATCGCGGACTTCGTCACCGGCGAACTCCTCCCGTTCGTTTTCGCCGACGCAGAGGATGAACGGCAGCAGTACACGATGGTGATTCATCAGGTGATGCGACGACTCTCGGAAGGGGAGCCCGCGGGGGACGACGGGAAATGGCGCGTTGATGGTGTGACCGTCGCGACGTATCACCAGTTGGTCGAGCTCATCGTCGATCGATTGAACGATGACGCCACCGCGATCGAGTGGGCCGGACGTGCGGTCGGTATGGGAACGATCAATGCGTTCGTGCGTCGGCTGCTGTCGTCGCAACGTTCGCTGGGGTCGTTGATTCGGGCCGATATTGCCTGCCGCGATGATCGGTTGATTGACACCACGGGTGGCGCGCAGGTCACCGTTGTTGATCTTCACAATTTGGCCGAGCGAGCGCAGCGGTTCGTCGTAGGAGTCACCGTCAAACGGGCGTTCGAGGCGAAGGAGGAGACCGGCATGCGCAAGCCCCTGCTCTTCATCGTGCTCGACGAACTCAACAAGTACGCGCCACGTGAGGGGACGAGCCCGATCAAGGAAATCCTCCTCGATGTCGCCGAGCGCGGGCGCAGCCTCGGGATGATCCTCGTGGGTGCGCAACAAACGGCGAGTGAGGTGGAACGACGCGTGATCGCGAACTCCGCGATCCGGGTTGCGGGTCGGCTCGACCCGGCGGAAGCCACACGCCCGGAGTACGGATTCCTACCCGCGGCTCATCGTGAGCGCGCCCGAATCGCGAAGCCGGGGACGATGTTCGTGTCGCAACCCCAGTTGCCGGTCCCACTCGTGGTGGAGTTCCCGTTCCCGGCGTGGGCGACCCGCCCGGAAGAACGAGCCCCGAGTGCCGACACCCCCGATCCGTTCTCGGGCCTCCCCGGTTCATGAGCGAGGCCTGGGCAGGAGTGCACCGGCCCGCCCCGCAGGGGCAGGAGCGGGAGAGATGAGTGGAGCGGGAACACGTCGCGCTTTCAGCCGTAGATCCAGCGGAGCGTGGCCCGAGCGGCCCGCCCCGCAGGGGCAGGAGCGGGAGAGATGAGGATTCTGCACACGGCCGATTGGCACGTGGGCAAGACCATCCGAGGGGAGTCTCGCCTCGACGAACACGCCGCGGTGCTCGCGGAGATCGCGGATGTCGCTCGGCGTGAACACGCGGAACTGATTCTTGTGGCCGGAGATCTCTACGAAACCGCGGCGCCTTCGCCCGACGCGGAAGCGCTCGTCAATGCTGCGCTGCTCGATTTTCGAACCGTTGCGCCGGTGGTAGTGATTGCGGGGAACCACGACAACGCGGATCGGTTCGAGGCACTGCGGCCATGGGCGGAGGGCCTCGACATTGTGATGCGCGGTCGGATTGCCCGGCCGGAGAATGGCGGTGTGGTCGATATCGTGACCACCGCCGGCGAACCCGCGCGGATTGCCCTCCTGCCCTTCTGCTCGCCGCGCTATTCGGTGCGCGCCGCCGACCTGATGGAACTGGACGCCGCGCAGGCCGCGGGCGCGTACGCCGAACGGCTGGCGGCGCTCGTCGGCGCGTTGTGTGGAGCAGGTGACCCGGATGCTGTGAACCTCTTGGTCATGCATGCGATGGTGCGCGGCGGTCTCACCGGGGGGGGCGAGCGGGACGCCCAGACCACCTTTGAGCCGTACTGGCTTTCTGCCGCGGCCTTTCCACCGTCGTTGGCCTATGTCGCGCTTGGTCATCTCCACCTCACGCAGCGGGTACCAGCAGGTGGACCGGTTTGGTATTCCGGTTCGCCGATTCAGGTCGACTTTGGCGAGGCGGGCGCGGGCAAACACGTCCTCGTGGTGGATGTCACCGCTACGACCCCAGCTCAGGTTCGTGAGATTCCGCTGTCGGCGGGCACCGAGCTGCGCACGATCACCGCGTCGTTGGCCGAACTGGAAGCGATGGCCGGGACGGACCTTGGCACGGCATGGTTACGGGTTCGGGTGGATGATTTCGGACGCGCCGGCATCGTGGACGACGTGCGGCGGTGGCTTGGAGATCGGGTCGTCGAGGTGCGGGTGCTGGGCGGTGGCCGCGCCGAAACCGCGGTGGCGGAGCGGCGGGGACGCACACCCCAAGCACTGTTCGATGAGTTCCTGAGTGCCGAGAAGATCGACGATCCCCGTGTCGCGGCGTTGTTCGCGGAACTCCTCGATGCGGAGATGAACGCGTGAGGCCGATCGCGGTCTCCATGGTTGGGTTCGGCACGTTCTCCGACGCGGTTACCGTCGACTTCGAAGGCGTTGATGTGTTCGCGCTGGTCGGTCCTACGGGGTCGGGAAAGTCGACCGTGATCGATGCCATCTGTTTTGCGCTCTACGGAACGATCCCGCGCTACGACGATCGTCGGGCGGTGGGTGCGGCTGTGAACGCGTTGGCCACCGAAGCGAGAGTGTCCTTGACCTTCGAGTTAGGGGGCGCGCAGTACGTAGCGGTCCGAGTGGTCAGGCGCGATAGCAAGGGGAAGGCCTCGACCAAAGAGGCCCGGTTGGAACGTGGCGATGGCGAGGTCTTGGCGGGCACCGCTCGGGAGATGGAAACCGTGGTTCCCCAGCTGCTTGGCCTCGGGTTCGAGCAGTTCACCCGGGCAGTCGTGCTGCCCCAAGGTGACTTCGCGCGGTTCCTCCACGACAAGCCTGCGGCACGTCAGGACTTGTTGGTGCAGCTGCTCGGCCTCGATGTCTACGAGCGGATGATGCAGCGCGCCCGCGGTCGTGCGGCCGAGACCACTGCGAGTCTGGCTCGGGATCGTGAACGCATTTCCGCGCTCTCCCCGGCAACGCCTGCGGCACGGGCCGCGTTGGCGGCGCGAGCTGAGGCCTGCGCCTCCGCTCGCGCCAACTGGCGGCTACTCAAGCCGGAGCTTGATGCCGGCCGCATCGTGGCCGAAGCAGCCGATGGTGCGGCCGCTACCGCCCATGATCGCGTTCAACGGCTGAGTGCGATCGCTGCGCCGGAGGATCTGGGCGTATGGACTGAACGCATTTCGGAGACGGCTGCGGCGGTGGCGGCAGCTGAGCTGGAGGTGGAACATCTCGCGGCCGCAGTGCTCGCGGCCGACGCCGCGTTTGGAGCTGGAGGCGATCGGGAAGTGCTCAACGCGCTTCTGGCTGCCCATGAGCTGGTTGTCTCGCTTGGTGCGGAGGTCCCGCCGTTGGTAGACGCGCTCGCTGAAGCGAAGAAGGAGGCGACGATCGCGACGGGCGCGGCGGAGGGGGCGGCTGCGCACGCCGATCAACTGCGCACGGCTTCGGCAGCGGACGTGGTGCGCGAGCATTTGGTGGTGGGTGCTGCGTGCCCGGTCTGTGAACAGATCGTTGAACTGATGCCGCCGGGCGTGGTGTCGACTCCATGGCGCGATGCTCGAGTGGCGGCGGAGACGGCTCGGGCCGAGTCGGACCTGGCCCTGAAGCGCCTTGCCCGCGCCGAGGACCGCACCGAAGATCTCGCGGCGCGGCTCGTCCGCGCTCGGGCTGACGTTGCCGATGTACAGGGGCCCCACCAGATCGCCGCCGAACTGTTGACGATCGACGGGCTGGCTGCACGAGCGACCACTGTCCGCCAGGACGAACAACTGGCCCGTGGCAAGCTCCGAACCGTTCGCGAGCAACGCGATGACGCCGCTCGTTTCGCTGATCGTGCTCGCGATCAGTACCGAAGCCAACGTGATCAGGTCAGCGCAGTTGGTCTGTTGCCACCACCGGAGACTGACAACATCGGACTCGATTGGTCGATGCTCGTGTCGTGGGCGGAGACCGAACGGACCCGGCTCCACGATGAGGTCATCGCGACCAAGAGCCGCGCGGAAGCCGCCCGAGCCGCCCTCCGGGTGCAACTCCAAGCTGTGGCCGCCGTTGCAGTGGAACTCGCGCTGGTCGTGGACTCGCCGTCACCGTCGATCGATGAGCTTCTCGAAGCGGTGGCCGTTGAGGGAAGGGTCGCCCAGGATGCTCTGGTGCGGCTCGACGCGGAGATCGCGGAACGGACCGCGTTGATCGATTCGGTCGGGCAACGTGCAGGTGACGCGGAGGTTGCGGGCGAGTTGGCGCGGTTGCTTGACGCGAACCATTTCGAACGGTGGTTGGTGAGCGTCGCACTGTCTCGCCTCGTAGAGGGAGGAACGGCACGGCTTCATGATCTCTCGTCCGGTCGGTACTCCTTCGCGTTCGACGATTCGGGTCGTGATCTGTTGGTGGTGGATCACAACCAGGGTGACGAGCGACGGTCGGTGCGCACATTGTCGGGCGGCGAGACGTTCCAAGCGTCGTTGGCCTTGGCGCTCGCACTGTCGGACCAGCTTTCCGATCTGGCGGCCGACGGTGCGGCACGGCTCGAGTCGATCTTTCTCGACGAAGGGTTCGGCACGCTCGATGCCGAGACCCTCGACATGGTTGCGGGGACCATCGAGAACCTGGGGGCGGCGGAGCGCATGGTCGGGATCGTCACGCACGTGCCTGAACTGGCGGCCCGGATGCCGGTGCAGTTCCGAGTGACCAAGGGTGCCCGGTCGTCGCAGGTTGAGCGGGTAGCTACGTGAAGTTCACGGTTGATCCCTGGGACCCGAGCTATGGCAGCGCGCTCGAGGCGATCCTCGATCCGAGTGAGGTGGTGGTCGATGCCGACGTGGAGTTCCCAGCCGATCAGTGGGAGCCGGTGTCGGGGCATCCACCGGACGGGCGCGGCGAGACCGTGTTGTTCGTGGATGGCGTTCGGCGGATCGACGCACGGGTGTGGGTCGAGGATGACGCCGGCGGGGTTGAGCCGGGGGTGTGCGCGAGCTACGCCGCGGGCGTGGTGCGAACGGGAGAGAAGGCTGAGATCATCGCAGCATCCGTCGGGCGAGGAGTCTTCAGCGCGTCCCGCGCGATACGACCCATCCCGACCAAGTTCGCAACGGTTGTCTACCAGCCGCATGCGGCTGGTGACTCCAGCCCGGAGAGCTTGTGGACCGCGATCCAGGATCAGATGGGCCGTCGTGAAGTGGAGATGGCAGAGCTGGCGCGTCGTGAGGCACCGGACGGCGCGTTGGTGATGGTCGACGGACCGGTCACGAATCGGGCGCACGTACCGCGAGCGATTGGACTCATCAAGACCCACGCGACGGCGTACCTGCCCCTGGCGCTGCATCGGCTCGTGGGCACGTTGCCCGAAGGCTCGCGTACACCGTTGTTCACCATCGGTGGACGAGGGAGTCGGCATTCCTGGTACCTGCGGCTTCCCGGCGGCACCGGTGCGCCATGGTCGGGCGTCGTGCGGTGCGAGTGTTCAGCCGACGTGCCCGTTGCCGAGGCTGTGGTCCTGGCCGGGCGCGTGGGAGCCGCGATCCCGCGCTACGCGAGTGAACCGCACAAAGACCCACGTGCACCCCAAAACCTGTATCCGGTTGGCGGGTTGGAACGCGAGCTTCGCCGCCGCCTCGGCGACCCTGAATTGTTATATCGAGCTCTGTTGCTCTCGGCAGCATCTCAGGTGTCAGACACTCTCCTGGCGCAGGTGCCGGGAGAACGAAATCCCCCCATTCGCTCAGATATCCGGCTCGCCTAGCGGCTCGTCGGAACTCGCTCGGTGGCGGGACATCGCTCTCCCGACGGGTACCTCCGAGTGAAGGAAACCGCCCGCCGGTGCCGATACGTGTTGATGCGGAAATGTTGGGTCGCCGCTGGCGGCTTGCTCATGGTTGTAGGGGGGACTGTGACCCCAGCGATTGCGGGCGCGTCGGTTCTGCCGGGGGCCCCTGGGTGTTCGATGTTCCCTGCCGATTCGTATTGGCACGCGCGGGTGGATTCGTTGCCGGTGGATCCTCGGTCGGATGCGTATGTGAC
Organism: Acidimicrobiia bacterium; assembly: GCA_031430375.1. GTDB lineage: Bacteria > Actinomycetota > Acidimicrobiia > IMCC26256 > JAENVU01 > JAENVU01. Next base: position 29,117 of record JANPBJ010000234.1, on the reverse strand, counting down.
GAACGCGGGTGCTGGTGCTTCGTTGCATCCGGATTTTGGCGCGGGCCTGTATGCGGGTCGACCGATGGGGATTCCGTTCACGACGGTTGGCGGCGCGCAGGCCAAGGTGCCGGTGAGCTTCGAGGACGCGGACGAGAGCGACGCGGGGCCGTATCCCATTCCGCCGTCTGCGCCGATCGAAGGTGGCGCGGGGAGCACCGGGGATCGCCATGTGCTCGTTGTAGATCGCGATGCCTGCCGCGACTATGAGATGTTCTCCTCGTACCCGCAGAACGGCGGCGCGTCATGGACCGCGGGTTCGGGAGCGGTCTTCGATCTCCGGTCGAACGCGATGCGGCCGCGCACCTGGACGAGCGCGGATGCCGCCGGGCTTCCGATCCTGCCCGGTCTGGTCCGGTACGACGAAGTGGCTTCCGGTGACATCGATCATGCAATCCGGATCACGCTGCGGCGCACCGATCGGCGGTACGTGTGGCCGGCGCGCCACCAAGCCGGCGTGGCCGACGCCACCGCGGCGCCGATGGGCGCGTGGCTCCGACTGAAGGCATCCGTCGACGTTTCGCGTTTTGGCCCGCAGTCTCGGGTGATCCTGCGGGCGCTCCAGAAGCACGGTGCCATCGTGGCTGACAACGGATCGTCCTGGTACGTGACCGGGGCACCGGACAGTCGATGGGACAACGATGATCTCCACGGCCTGGGAGCGTTGCACGGATCCGACTTCGAGTTCGTCGATCCCGCCTCGTTGATCACCGACCCTGACTCTGGTCGGATCGCGGCGAGCTCCCCGCCGCGGACCGACATCCCCGGCGGTCTCACTCTTGACGGGTTTGGGGGCCTGCACCGCTTCGCAGTCGGTGCGGGCGCGCGGCTTGGCGTGCCCCGCGACGCTCCGTACTGGCCGGGGTGGGATATCGCTCGTGGCGTGGCCGTGAAACCGGACCGGCGGGGCGGGCTCGAACTCGACGGGTTTGGTGGCTTACATCCATTCCGCCTTGGCGCAACCGGGGTTGCCCCTCGGCGGCCGAGTGGTGCGCCGTACTGGCCGGGGTGGGACATCGCCCGGGGAGTTGCCCTCCTGGCCAATGGCTCTGGCGGGTACGTGCTCGACGGTTTCGGCGGGTTGCATCCGTTCCGATCCGGGTCCGCGCCGCTGCCTCCGCGCCCAACGATCAGTCCCTACTGGGCCGGTCGCGACATCGCACGCGGGATGGCCTTGATGCCCGATGGTCGGAGCGGTTACGTGGTTGATGCCTATGGCGGTGTCCACCGCGTGGCTTTTGGCGGCGCCCCGCTTCCGCCCGGCGTGCGCGGAGCGTTCAAGACGCCTGGCGTCGCGATCACGCGTGGTATTGCGCTGCTCCATGATGGAACCGGCGGCTACACCATTGATGAACGCGGCGGTCTGCACCCGTTCGCGGTCGGTGGGTCCAACTCATCGGCGCCGCCCGTGGCCGGAGCAGCTGCTTGGACCTGGCCCATCGCCCGCGGCATCGGTCTGTGAAGCGCGTCCGCAACCTATGGCTGCCCTGACCTTGCTGATTGTTGATCGTGGGTCTACTGCGGCCCGGACCAGTCCCGGTCGGTGATTCCCGTCTCGTAGCAGCTGAGGAGGTGCTCCAACCACGCCCGTGACTCCCGCAAGCCGCCCGGTCGGTTGCGGGCCAGCCAGAGCCGTTCGTGCTCGGCGATGACCGGGATCAGTGCCTCGCTGAGCGAGCGCCGGCCGGCTTCGTCCACGCTTCCGAGCGCGCCGCCCACCGCGAGCCGTTCTCTCGCGTCGGAACAGAGGACCCGGACCAGCGCGATGGAGTTGCGGAGTTCGTCGACGATGAGTGCGGAATCTTCACGACGGGATTCCACGCCGCCGAGTCGGACCGCGAAACCGTCGAGCGCGGCCTCGATGTCCTCGTACTGCCCGATTGCCGCACCCGCGAGCGGCCCGCGTCCGAGGTCGAGCTGGGGATAGTAGAGGTGCATCACCATCGTGGCCATGTTCCACATCTGTGGTTCGAGCCGAAGGTACACGTCGCCCAATCCGACGACGATCGCGCCGAGCTCGCCGCTGGGATCGTCGTAGCAATGGGTGGAGAGCGCCGCCGCGAGGTCCAACGAGCGATTGGTGTCAGCACACCAACTCATCGCGGCACCGAACGCGAGCCCCGGATCACTCACTGCTGGATACTGCAGGTGGCCGTTGTCGCCCCAGTCGGTGTTGAGCATCCCGGTTGCGCCATGCGCAATGGCCGCGTCGATCGCCTCGGTGATGTCGGCGTGCATGTTGGTGGTACGTCCGAGAATGGTGAGCCAGCTCGACGTGCCCGGCGCGACCCACGTGGAGATCCCCGCCGCCGCGAGTGCCGCCAGCCGAGCGTCCCAAGGATGGCCCGCGTCGTAGCCCCACTCGCAGACGATGATGCCGTGGGGGAGTTCGTCGAGCCGATCGAGGTGGCTCGCGAGGATGTCACCCCAGATCACGATCTCACGACCGTCGAGTTCGGACAGGGAGCGCAAGGTGTGGACCCACGCGAGGTAGTCGTCGAAACGCTCGGCGGGCATCTCCCACGGCTCGTCGAGGCCGAGGTTCACGAACCGCGGGTCGGAAAAATGGGGAAGGAGCTCCGCCAGCAACGAACGAATGAGGCTGATCGAATCGGGGTTCGTGGGCTCGATGGTGCTCGGCGGCCGCCGCATCCCCATCATGAGATAGCCGGCAGGATCCATCGCGAGCGCAAGGTAGGGCTCGTGGAGCAGCCAGCGATTCATGTGGCCGAGGCAGTTCTGATTCGGCACGAGCGCGATGTGGCGATCCCGGCAATAGGCGTCGAGCTCCTCCACGTCGGCGGCCGTAAATGGGCTTGCGTCCTGCCACACCTCCTCGTGATCCGCGTACGCGAAGGTGTGTTCCGCGTAGAGCTCCACGTGATTGATCTTCCACTCCGCGAGCCGGTCGATGAGCGCGAAGAGTGTGTCCATGGTCGGCACCTTGTCGCGGGAGATGTCGATCATCACCCCGCGCTCGGCAAGGTCGGGCCAGTCATTGACGGTCCCAACCGGCAGCCGGCCCGCATGGTTTCGCGCGAGCTGGCGGAGTGTCATGGTTCCGTAGAACACCCCTGCGTCATCCGCGGCGACGAGTTCGACTCCGCGGTCCGAGATGAGCAGCGTGTATCCCTGAGCCGGGATGGTTCCCTCGATCGTGACACCGGGCTCAGCCCACGCGATGGTGCCAGTGCCGAGCGACCATTGACGCGGGGTCGGTAACAACGTCATGCGAGATCCTTGCGGTAGACGAGAAATGTCCGGCCGAGCGTGGCACCGATGCGCGCGTAGGGAACGACGGGACCAACCCACGCGATTTCGGCGCGGATTCGACCCGATGCCCGCATCCGATGCAGCGCGCCCACGAGCGGGGCAACGCCCGCGCCCTGGCCCATGAGGTTGGGTCGTACGGCCACCGGACCGACGAGACCGGCTCGGTTGACGTCGTAGGCGCAGACCGCGGCGATCCCGTGGCGGTCCTCGCCGATGACGAGGCCATCGTGCTCTACGGCGCGCACTATCTCGGCGCGCCACCAACCCCAGTGGGTCGTAGCCCACGTATCGATCGCCTCGCGATCAGTCGGTGTGGCCGCGCGCCACCCGCCCGGATCGTTCGGAAGATTCGTGAGGTCCACGTCCATGTTGAGGTTCACCTCGGCGCGGTCGTACTTCATGCGTTCGAGCAGGCACACCGCGGCGAGTTCCCGCGCGTCGACTCCCGGCCAGAGGTAGTAGGGCGCGTCAGCCCCGACCGTGATGGTGTTTGCGCCGGCCGCCCGCACGTCATCCTCCGCCTCGAGCACCAACGCTCGACCCAACCCGTGCCCTCGATGCAGCGGGTCAACCGCAAGGAATCGAATGAAACCCGAGGTACCGGCGGTGACCGTGGCAACCACCCCGCGATCGGGGTCCCCACGCACGGTCGCCGGTTGATCCGGCGCGGTGAATGATGCCCTCAGCTCGTCGGCCGAGGGCGGGTCCAAGAGTGCCCGGGCCGCAAGTGCCGCGATGGCATCGATCGCATCGTGACTGAGAACCGGGTGCTCCATCACCGTAACCTAGGTGGGTGATCAAGGCGGGGCGACAAGTTGCCGATACTTGGCGTAACGCCCTGATATTGCCGAGAGGACGGGATCGCAGCGTGTCGAACGTCGAAGCTGAGTTGCGAGAAGAGATCGCTCATGACCAGCGGCTCGCGAACATCTCGGGCGCCGGGATTGCCTCCGACGCGGCGGTGCGGCGCCGTCGTCTCCAGGTCGGCGGTGTGGCCGCGACCACGGCTTGTGGTTTGTTGATCGCAACGTTCGTCGCGGAACGGGTGATCGATCTCCGAACGAGTCGTTGGCTTGACCTCAGTGTGACTCGAATCGCGTTGGTGTGTCTCACGGCACTGGTCGCGTTGTATTGCTACGACCAGGAGCGCCACCTCAAGCGGGTTGAGGCCCACCGGTCCCGACTGTTCCAGCTCGACGGCGAGATTGCCTCGAACCTGCTCACGGCAGGTCTGGTCCTGGACGCCGTCACTGCGCTGCACGCGGCCCTGGAACTCGACCAGCTCCTGCCGACGATTGTCGAGCAGGGTCGAGCGCTGGTGGGTGCCGATCACGGGGTCCTCTTTCTCTACGAGGAACGCGGTCCGATGCAGCCGGTTGTGGACTCCGACGATCTCGCCCCGGCCGCGGCGACCATGGTTGAACAGGTGTCGGCCCGCAACCAAGTGATCGGGCTGGTGGAAGGCACCGCCGTAAATATCGGAGTCCCGGTGGGCGACGCGATCACAGTGCATGCCGTGCTGGTACTCCCAGGTGTGGCCGGTGGGGAACTCAACGCGGACACGGTGGCACTGCTCACGCGGTTCGGACACGCGGCGGGAGCGGCACTCGGGAATGCGCGCCGTTACGAAGCCGCGATGTTCCTTCTCGACGTTGCCCACTAACGACGCGGCGACGTGCGCAGAGTTACACGGCCCAGGGGTACTCATCGCCGGGCCACGTGACGACACCATCGTTCTTGAGGCCGTCGATTTCCGCGGCGTCGCAGCCGAGCCACTCCAAGATCTCGCGGGTGTGCTGTCCGACGAGGGGTGGCGGCCGTGATATGACCCCTGGGGTTTCGGAGAACTGAATGAGTTCTCCGAACTGACGCAGCGTCCCCATCATCGGGTGCTCGTACTCTGCCACCATGCCGAGCGCCACGTTGTCGGCATCGTTCAAGACGAGCTCACCGCCGAGCGAGTCGAGTGGGATCTCATTGGGAACCCCGGCGTCGTCGAGTGCGTGGGTCCACGAGATGCTGGTCCGAGCCAGGAACCGCGGCACGAGCAGAGTCTCGAGCTGTTCGCGGTGCTCGGCGCGCAGTGTGGCCACTGCGAACCGAGCGTCATCGGCGAGTTCGGGGGCGTTGAGCGCGGCACACAACGCCATCCAATCGGCTTCGGTGACCGCCGCGATCTGTATCCAACCGTCCTGGGTCGCGTAGAGCCGGTAGCAGGCGGCAGTGCCGTGGAGCCCTTGGTCGAGACGGGGCCGGGGAACTACTTCACCGTCGACGAGGAGCGCGTCGGATGCGAAGACCGCGCCGCCGTCCATCAACGATGTCCAGAGCATCTGACCTTCGCCGGTGCGGCGCTGGTGGTAGAGCGCGGCGAGGGAGCCGACGACCGAGAGCATCGCGTTGGCGGCGTCGCACATCCCGAACCGGTAGTAGAGCGGATCGTTTCCCGTATGCGCGGCGCCCGCCTCGTACTCCAACCCGGCCGAAGCCTGGTAGAGCGGATCGAGCCCGCCGAAATGCGCGAGTGGCCCCTCGAGCCCGTACGCCCACGTATTGCAATACACGACGTCGGGATTCAATCGTTTGCAGTCCGCGTATCCGATTCCGAGTTTGTTGGCGACGCCCGCGGTCATGTTGTGATGCACGATGTCGGCGCGCTCGACGAGTGCCTCACCGAGTGCAAGCCCACGGGGTGTCTTGAGGTCGAGCGCGATGGAGCGCTTGCCGCGTTGGCACCCGAAGAAGGGCTTCCCCGCGAGGCGCATTCCGTCGCCGTGGACCGGCTCGACCTTGATTACCTCAGCGCCGAGGTCGCCCATGATCATTGGCCCGAACGGGCCGGCGAGGTACTGACCGAAGTCAACGACGAGTACTCCATCGAGTGCGGGCATCAGCGTGACCCTCCGGTGATGGTGGAGATCTCGGCATCGGAGTAACCAAGGCCGCCGAGTATTTCGCGGTTGTGCGCGCCGGGCAGAGGTTGCGGCCCTTGAATCGCGCCCGGGGTGGACTGGAGATTGATGGGTACGCCGATCTGGGTGGTCGTTCCCAGCTCCGAGTCCTCGACCGTTGCGATCATTCCGTTCGCGAGGAGTTGGGGATGGGGTGCGCCGGTTGCTCCGAGCGCTTCCTCCATGGTGATGACCGCTTCGATGGCATGGTTGTGGGCCTGGAAGTTTGCGACGAGCTCCGCGCGGTCGTGCGTCTTGTACCCCTCACGGCGACGGTCGGTGAAGGCTTGACGTTCGTCGGGGGGCAGGGCCATGAACTCGTAGGGATCGGGGGCGTCGTCGAGTCCGAGGAGGTGGTCTTGACTCTCGGTCGGTGTGAGACCACTCATCACGGAGGTGTGCACCCATTCACCGTTGGCACATTCGAAGAGCATCTGCTGGTGGACGCCTGGCGGATAGCTCTTGCCCATCAGGTCGTGGAATGCGGCGGGGGCGTTCTCCACGTGTTGCCAGATCTGGGTGGTGTAGAGCAGCGCACCTTGGAAGAGGGAGGTGCGCACGTGTTGACCTCGACCGGTCGCTTCCCGGGAGATCAGCGCGCTGAGAATGCCGCTCGGAATCAGGAACGTGGCACCCATGCTCGGCATGGGCATGTGCAAGAAGATTGGTCCCATTCGCCAACCGGGTTGCTCCCATTGCTGGCCGCTGCTGGCCTGAATCAGCGCGTCGTACCCTGGCCGCGGCGCGAGCCGATGGCCTTCGGGGTAGCCCGGACACGAGAGGTACACGAGGCGCGGGTTGCGGGCGTGCAGCGCGTCATAGCCGATGCCGAGCCGATCAGTGACGCCGGGCCGGAACGTCTCGACGAGCACGTCGGCATCGTCGACGAGGCGCCCGAATGCGTCGAGGCCCGCGGCCGACTTGAGATCGATCGTGACCGATCGGCGGGAGCGGTTCCAGACTGCGTATCCGCTATAGGCGCGGAACGGGTCACCGCCGGGAGGCTCCACCTTGATGACATCCGCACCCTGTTCGGCGAGCAGCAGGACCCCGAGCGGACCCGCGATGCCCCACGACAAGTCAAGGATCTTCACTCCGTCTAACGCGCCCATTGCGCACCTCCTGCCGCGCAGCATCGCGCATTCCTGACGTGGGTGTCAGGTATCGGCGCGCTCCCTATCCCGTTTCATGGCGCGATCCGTTGGCGCGCCCTCGTGGTCGGTCAGCGGCGGAGGGCCTTCAGAGTGGCGACGCCGGTGACATTCCCGGCGGACTGCATGCGACGAATCGCTCGGCGATCGTGCTTGAGGTACCGGTCGAGAAACGCGACTGCAGTGTCGATGATGGGCGTCTTCCACGCGTCTTTGAAGGGAGTATGCGGAGCGTTGAGCAAGGTCAGGAGGAACTTTGGTGCACGCGCGTGTGCGAACGCTTCTGTGCTCCCGGAATACGGAACGGTGCTGTCCTGGTCGCCGTGAATGAAGAGACGAGGCATCTTCGGGTATGACCATGCTCCGTCGCCGAACGGAAGCTCCAGGCCGGAGATCGGGATCGCGGCGTCGATACGCTCATCGAGGCAGCAGTTGTTTGCGGTCAAACCGATGGACGTGATCGCGCCGAGCGAGTGACCGCCGACTCCGATCTCATGCTTGTCGATCAGCTTGTGCAGAGGGCCGCGAGCTCGACTCGCTCGGAGCATCTGGGTGATCACGAAACTGACGTCGGCGGGCTGGTTGACGTAGTCGATGAGCCGAGGGCCGCCCGGCGCGCCGCCGGACGAGAGTGGGAACGTGGGCGCCGCGACGACGTAACCGTGTGACGCGATCTGCGCCAGCAATGCCTGCTCGTAGGCTGGGCCGTTCGCGGTAAAACCGTGCGAGAACTCGAAGAGGGGGAACGGGCCACGGAGGCGCCTCGGTGCCGCGTTATCGGTGACTGCTCCACGAGGAGTGCCTTTGGCGGGGTAGAGGACCAGTACCGGGAGCGTTCGGTCGGGCGCGCCGGGGTACGAGTTGTTGGCGTCGGTCGGGCGCGACTTGTCGACGAACGTCATCGTGACGCGGCCTACGGCGTAGGTGGCGCGGGTGTCGAGATGTCGGTCAGCCGGACGGTTGGCGGACGCCGCGTCGGCGCCGGGCGCAACGATCGTCGCGCCAACCGCGATGGTGGCGAAGACGCCCATGATCTGTCGGCGCACGACGGCTCCTCCTCATCCGGGACTTCCAAAACTCAGCACAGTCGGCAGGACATGGACACTACGGCACCGACTTGTTGATCCGCGGTGGCGTCGCTGGGGCGCGTATCGTCCGCCCTCGTGGCGGCTGAGAAAGTGCGATTGCGAATCGGCAACTTGGCGAAGGCAGTGCTGGTCACCGGCCAGGCTTACCAGGATCCAAAGGATGCCCTCAACGAGTTCGTCTCCAACGCGGCCGACGAATACACCGAGACCGGCCAACGGGTCAGCGGATACGGATCGTGTTGCGGCGCAAGGGGAAGTATCCGGTCATCGCGATCGATGATCTCGGCCGTGGCATGGACGCCGATCGGCTGCGCGAGATTGCGCGCAACCTGTTTGAGTCCTCGAAGGTTGGTGACGATCGGACCCTCGGCGAGAAAGCGATCGGGATCCTCGCGGTTCAACAACTGGGTGGTCGATGCGACATCGTGAGCCGTCCGGAGGGCAGCGCCACAACGTTCGCGTTGCGTTTGGAGCGGGGGAAGGCCGTTGCCGCGCTCGAGATGAACGAGCGGCGGCGCGCCCGCCAGGTTCCGGGCACCACCGTCTAACTCTCGGATCTGGACCCAGACGTCTTGCGGGTGCTCACCCAACGCAAGGTGATCGACTACCTGCGCCGACGACGTGGGGCGGCGCTTGCACGCGGTGACTATTCCGTGGAGGTGGTCGAGGGCCGGCGGAGCGAGATCGTGACGCCCGAACAGCCCGACGGCGTCAAACTGGCGCTCCCCACCCGTCCCACACTGTGGGGCAACATCGAGTTCTCGATCTACGTGGCGCCCGACGCAGAAAAACGCCGGCGGGTCGCAATTGTGGGTCGTGCAGGCACCACCATCGTCGATGACCTCTGCGACCTGGAAGAGCTGGATCGTGCGCCATGGTCGTGCGATCAGCTTTCTGGTCAGGTGATCTTTGAGCCGCTTCAGCAATCGGCCGGTCGCCGCGCGATCTTGCGCGACTCTCGTCGCGAAGGAATACGTCGTCTACAACAACCAGCGGTCGTCACCGCCGGAGTTGGCTGAGGAGATGGTGAGGATGTTGGTGCGGGTTCGGCGCCACCTTCCAAAACGCCGCTGACGTCCGGTCGTGGGCGCGGCCTGCTCGATCGTGCCTGATTCCATCAACAGATTGCGGCGCGGCTCGAGAGTCCGATGCCACGGCGGCCCTGGCGCAGAATGTGCGCGTCGAGGCCGTTGGTGAGGTAGGCGAACGATAGGCCCGATTCAGGGTCGGCCCAGGCGATCTGACCGCCGGCACCGTTGTGGCCGAACGTGCGAGGAGACTGCGTGTGGCCGAAGCCACGCAGGTTGGCTTGGCCATCGTCACCCGCGATGATCACGCCGAGGCCACGGTTCGCGGGCACGCGCGTCCAGCGATCGGGCTTGTTGTTGCGGACGTGGCTCGTGGCGTTCGCGAGGATGTCGGGGTTCCAGATGCCCTGCTTGTTGTGCAGGAGTGCCTGGTAGAAGGTGACCACATCGGCCGCCGTCATGATGCCGCCACCCCCCGGATGGCCCACTGGCCGCGCATCGTCCTGGCTCAGGGCGATCAAACCCTCGGGCGTGACGGTCGAGACTGGCAGCTCGCGGATTCCGAGCGCGGCTTCGAGCTCGTCGGGGGTGGCTTCCTCGCCCACGGCCACGACCGTTGCGATCGGCGTGGAAGTTCCGAGGACGCGGTCGCTGATGCCGGCTGGTCGCGTGACACGTTCCGCTAACAGGTCGCGATAGTCGCCGCCGGTGACTCGGTCGATGACCTCGACCAACACCCAGTGTGCGGACTCGGGGTGGTACTCGGAGGTGGAATCAGGTTCCCAGTTGAGCTGCCACTCGGCCATACGCGCGACCCGGCCGTCGCGGGTGAACATGGCCGGTGGGCCGAGCGGCGCATGGGGGAAGCCCGACGTGTGGAGCATCACTTGTTCCACGGTGATTTCGTCCTTGCCGTTGGGCGCGAACTCCGGGATGTAGTCGACGACTCGCTTCGACACGTCGATGAGACCTTCGCCGATCAAGATCCAGACGAGCGAAGCAATGAATGCCTTCGTCGCGGAGTACACGATGTAGCGCGTGTCGGTGGTGGCATCGCCGAACGCCTCGAAGAGCTCCAGCTCACCATTGCGGGCGATCGCCAGTTGGCAGCTCGGGAGCAGACCGGCGTCGATCTCTTGGTGGGCGCGGGCGAGCAGGGCGTCAATCTCAGGTGTCATCTCTCCAGCCTGGCCCCACGCTGCCCGCGCCCACAAGGCGGATGAAAGGATGCGGCAATGCCTGGACCTCGCAATGCCGTCGTGATCCTGCTCGACAGCCTGAACCGTCACCTTCTGAGTGCCTACGGCGGCGGCGAGTTCGCCACGCCGAACCTCGACCGGTTCGCCGGTCGCTCGGTCCGGTTCGATCGCCATTACACGGGCTCGTTGCCGTGTATGCCGGCGCGCCATGACCTGCTGTGTGGCGCGCTCGATTTCTTGTGGAAGCCGTGGGGATCGTTGGAGCTTTGGGAGGAGCCGATCACGGTGCCGTTACGGCGCGCCGGCGTGGTCACCAAACTTGTTTCCGACCATCCGCATCTGTTCGAAACCGGCGGCGAGAACTACCACACCGACTTCGGGGCCTGGGATTATCAACGCGGGCACGAATCGGATCCGTGGCGCACGCGTCCGGACCCGTCGTGGCTCGGAGCCCCGAGCTTTGGCCGCGGCGAGATGCCTTATGACCGGTCACGGGGTTGGTTCGCGGATGTGGAGGACTTCCCTGGCCCTCGCACGATGCGGGCGGCCGCTCGATGGTTGACCGACGAAGCGCCGCTCGATACGCCGTTCTTTCTGTTGGTGGATGAGTTCGATCCGCACGAACCGTTCGACACGCCGGAGCAGTACGCATCGATGTACGACACAGATTGGGATGGTCCGCACCTCATCTGGCCGCCGTACACCGACGGTGCAATCGCGAATGGTGTGATCACTGAACGCGAAGGTCGACAGATCCGGGCGCAGTACGGTGCCAAGCTCACGATGATCGACTCGTGGTTCGGGACGGTCCTCGATGCGCTCGATTCCAGCGAACGATGGAACGACACCGCGGTGATCCTCTGTACCGATCACGGCCACTACCTCGGTGAGCGCGACATCTGGGGTAAGCCCGCGGTCCCGGCCTATGAACCGCTCGGTCATATCCCGCTCATGATCGCGTGGCCCGGAGTCGCGCCCGGATCGCGCGATGCGCTCACCACCACCGTCGACCTGCACGCGACGATTGCCGATCTCTTCGGCGTTTCGGTCGAGCACCAGACGCACGGGGTTTCACTGGTCCCCGTGCTCGATCGCACCACCGAGTCGGTGCGCGATCACGCTCTCGGCGGCGTGTGGGGTCGAGAGGTGCAGCTCGTGACCCACGACGGTTGGAAGTATGCGGCCGCGCCCGTGGGGGACAACGCTCCACTGTCGATGTGGTCGAACCGCTGGTCGACCATGCCGGTGGTGTCCTATCCCGATCTCCAGATGCCCAAGCCCGACGACCGAGCCGTTCTCGATCGCATGCCCGGTTCGACGGTGCCGGTGATTCGGCAGCCCTTCGGAGCCGGCGATCCGCTGCCGTTCTGGGCCTACGGCCCGTTCAGCGGGAACCACGGGTTCGCAGTGGGTGACGACCCATCGGAGTCCCGCGATCTCGCGGGCACTGCTGCGGAGGTCGACCTGCGCGCCCGCTTGCGTGATGCGCTCCACGAGGTCGCCGCGCCGGAGGACCAGCTCGCCCGCCTCGGTTTGGACTGAGGCTCCCCGGCGGAGGGTCTCACCTCCGTGCAACGCTGGTCATGAACTTCCTCTCGCCGCTTCCCCGGCCGCATACCCTCTACCGGAGATCTACGATGGCGATTGACGAACGGACGCGACACGAGATGTACTCGGGTCTCGAAGAGAAGTTGGGTTCTCCTGTGGCTGATGCACTGATGGCGCACTTGCCGCCCGTGGGCTGGGCCGACGTTGCTACCAAGCAGGACATCGCCGCGCTCGAGGCGGTGACGCGCTTCGAGATCGGTTCGATCGAGCGCGATGTTGGGTCTCTGAAACAAGCGGTTGTATCACTCAACGACGAAGTCGTGTTGGTGAAGCAGGACGTTGCGTTGGTGAAGCAGGACCTCGTTGTGGTCAATGAGCGCCTCGGAGCGATACACCGGCTCATGCTGTGGTTGTTCTCGACCCAGCTCGCGCTCACCGGCCTCATGATCGGCATCGCCAAGGTCACGTAGCCTGGCGGCTCTTGGCTGTCTCACCCCCTCGATAGTGTCGTCTTCACACAAGCGGCAGGATGGGGCAGCGGTGCCAGATCAGGCAGTCGAGTTTGAAGAGTTCGCCGAGCGGGCGACCGGGCATGCTCCCTACCGCTACCAGGCGCGGGTAGCTCGCGATGGCTTGCCCGAACTGTTGAGTGTGCCAACGGGATGCGGCAAAACCATGGCGGCGGTCCTTCCGTGGCTGTACCGGCGCCGTGAGCACCCGGACCTCACGGTTCGGGCCTCGACCCCCCTCGCAGACCGTTGCGTTCTCGCAGGTCAGAGGCCCCGAATTCGGTGAGCCCTTCACGCCGTCCGAGGACGGCGTCTCCATTGCGGCGAACTCACCGACCGGTACGCGGTGATGATGTCGTCGTCACTTGGAAAAACCCGTCACGCCGAGTGCTGTCGAGATGATGGTTCTGGTAGGTGCGCGCGCAGTCCGGGATCGATCGTGACATCACCGGACTCTGTCAGTTGTCACGTCCACAGCGCGCAGAGGGGTATCGCGAATACGCGGTCGCTGAGTTCATACATGCCCCGACCCGCGTGGATGACCGCACCAGCGGTGAAACGATCTCCAAGCTGATCGCGAAGCCACAGCAAATGCTTCGCGTCGCCAGTTGTGGGTGCCGAGGTCGCTTTGAACTCCAGGCCGACAACCCGCAACGCGTCGAGTTCGATGACGAGGTCTACCTCGTGTCTCCCGGATTCGACCCGCAGATGGTGCGCAGTTGGTCGTGGGTACATCAGCGCGAGTTCTGATCGGAGCTGCGCAGTCCCAAACGCGTCGAAGAATCGACCGAGAAGGTTGGGATCTGCGTGGATACTGTCCGAGGTCAGGCGAAGCGCAGCCGCGGCGAGTCCGGCATCAATCCAGTATCGCTTGCCCGATTTCATCAACCGATGGAGCCGGTTGCTCGCCCAAGCAGGGATGATGTCGAGGATGTAGAGGTTCCGAAGTAGCTGGTCGTAGCCGCCTGCGGTCTTCGTGGTCACTCCCGCGGCGCGCGAGATGGTGGTGTCAGAAGGCATGCCGGCGTTGTTCAAGGCGAGAACGTTGAGATAGTGCCGCAGTTTCACCGGGTCCTTTGTGGATCCAAGCAGCCCGGCATCGCGTGTCACCAGGTCGTCGAGATAACTCGTGAGCCACACGGTCCGAGCGCGGTTGCTTCGCTCCGAATACACGATCTCCGGGAATCCGCCGCGCAATAGCACGTCGACGTATCGGTTGATGTCCGGCGGGTCCTGTGGGACGGTCATGTTGTCGATCCCCGACGCGGCGAGACGGGTAAGGAACGCGGGTCCGCGCAGGGGCCGAACTATTTGGATTTCACGCTCCACGAGTGGATACATATTGACCCGGACGACCCGACCTGTGCCGGCCCACGTCTGGTGATTGAGTTCGGCCCTGACGCTGCCGGTCAATAGGAACTGGCCGGCCGAGTGATCACGGTCCACAACCCGCTTGACGGCGGCAAGCACCTCGGGTACCTCCTGCCACTCATCGATGAGAAGCGGCCGGGCCGCGCGCCGGAGCGCCGCGTCGGGGTCGGCCCGGAACTCCTGAGCAACGCCAGGCTCGTCCAGCCGAGCGATGTTCCCGGCGAGATGCACGGCGGTGCTGGTCTTGCCCGCCGCGCGTGCGCCGGTGACCATCACCGCAGGGAACTCGTCGAACAGGTCCTTGAGGTGCCCGTCGGCGAGCCGAGGTTGATACCGATATCGTTCAGGGGTTGTCATCAACTTTGTGCAGTTCATCGTAGGTGGGTATCAGATTCACGCGGGGAATAGTACCCGGTTTACGCAGCTTATACTACCCGATTTACGCATCCGTGAGGACCGGATTTCCGCGAATCTCGGGATCTACGCTCGGGGCCGTGCCGGGCCGTCCGGCTCCGCCTGATCGGGAGAGCGCAATGTCTTCGTATACGCCGACGCCTCGTGACTTGTTCACCTTCGGACTCTGGACAGTTGGAAACCGAGGCCGAGACCCGTTCGGCCACGAGACCCGTCCGGCGCTCGATCCCGTCAGCATCGTGCGCCACCTCGCAGAGCTCGGCGCGTACGGAGTGAACCTCCATGACGACGACCTCGTTCCACCAGGCTCAACTCTGGCCGAGCGCGACCAGATCGTCACCGGATTCCAGCGCGCGCTGGAGGAGCATGGGCTGCGCGTGCCCATGGCCACCACCAACCTTTTCTCGCAGCCGATCTTCAAGGACGGCGCGTTCACGGCGAACAACCCGAAGGTCCGACGGTTCGCGTTGCGTAAGACCATCGACGCGATTGATCTCGGGGCCGAGCTCGGCGCGGCAGTGTTCGTGATGTGGGGTGGCCGTGAGGGTGTGGAATGTGACGCCGCGAAGGATGTCCCCGCCGCCCTGGATTGCTACGCCGAAGCGGTGAACGCATGTTGCGCGTACATCACCGATCAGGGCTACGCGATGGAGATCGCGATCGAACCGAAACCGAATGAACCGCGCGGCAACCTCTTGCTTCCTACCGTTGGCCACGCGCTGGCGTTCATTCGCGAGCTGGAGTATCCGGAGATGGTGGGGGTGAACCCTGAGTTCGCCCACGAGACGATGAGTGGGTTGTCGTTCCATCACGCGGTTGCCCAAGCGTTGTGGGCCGACAAGCTCTTTCATATCGACCTCAACGGACAGGCACCGGGCAAGTACGACCAGGACTTTCGTTTCGGTTCCGAGGGGATCAAGGACGCCTTCTACCTAGTGAAGCTGCTCGAAGAAGCGGAATGGCAGGGAATGCGCCACTTCGACGCGCACGCCTATCGCACCGAGGACGAGGCCGGCGTCTGGGACTTCGCTCGGGGATGTATGCGCACGTACCTGATCTTGAAGGAGAAGGCGGAGCAGTTCGCCGAGGACGCCGAAATCCAAGAGGCGCTGGCCACCGCCCAGGTCGATCAGCTGGGTCTGCCCACGCTGCCGGAACCGGCAGAAACTCGTTTCGCCACGCTGCGCTCCGAGACGTTCGACGTCGACGAGCTCGCCGCGTACGGCTATGGCCACGAACGGTTGGACCAACTTGTCACCGAGTTGCTCCTCGGCGTCCGGTAGCGAACGTGAGCGAGGCGTTGCCGCCCGACGGGCTGCTGCCGCGGTCGCCGAGCGGGGCCGGAGCGGCCCGGCCCGAAGGGTCGAGAGCGGAAGCGGGGTCGTTCGACCACGGCGGCTCGTCGCTCACCGAGGCATGGGACGAGCAGGCGGAGGCGTGGATTCGCTGGGCACGCACGCCCGACCACGACGACTACTACCACCTGTACAACTTGCCGCGATTTCTCGAGTTGATTCCCGCACCGGGTCGACTCACGCTCGATGTGGGTGCCGGCGAGGGTCGGCTGGCTCGGATCCTGCGCGACCTCGGACATCCGGTCGTGTGCGTTGAGCCCTCGAGCGCCCTTGGCCGGGCGGCGCGCGAAGCGGAACCGGAGATCCCCCTGGCCCACGCGAACGGTGCGGCGATCCCGATTGCTGCCGGAGCTGCCGATCTGGTCGTGTGCTTCATGGTGCTCCAGGACGTCGACGACCTGACCGGGGTGGCCGCAGAGCTCGGGCGGGTGTTGGCTCCCGATGGTGTCGTGTGCGCGGCGATCGTGCACCCGATGGTTACGAGCGGGTTCTTCGATCCCGACGAGCCGGTGCTCTACGTCGGGCGGTACTTCGAGGTGATGCGAAACGAGTTCTCGGTGGAACGCGATGGTGTGCCGTTTACCTTTCACTCCGCGCACCGACCCCTCGAGCAGTACTCACGCGCCTTCGAGCGGGCCGGGTTGATGATCGAGGCGATCCGCGAACCTCAGCTGTCGGACGAGCATGTGGACGCGCGGCCCGGGCTGGCCCGCCACTGCCTCCTGCCGAACTTCTTGTACTTCCGGCTCCGGAAACGGCACGGCTAATCGTGCTTGTCGCGGGCGTCGATTCATCGACGCAGTCCACCAAGGTTGAGATCCGCGATGTCGACACCGGAGTGATTGTGCGCTCGGGCCGGGCGCCGCACCCCGTGACCACGCCACCGCGTTCCGAGCAAGATCCACGAGATTGGTGGAACGCGCTCACCGCCGCGCGTACGGAAGCCGGGGGTTTCGACGACTGCGCCGCGGTTTCGATCGCCGCGCAACAGCACGGATTGGTTGTGACGGACGCGGCGGGCGCGCCGTTGCGGCCCGCCAAACTCTGGAACGACACCGAGTCGGCACCCGACGCCGGGTGGTTGTGCAAGCAGCTCGATGGTGGCGCCGACGCGTGGGCGGAGGCGTGTGGCTCTGTACCGGTTGCCGCGTTCACCATCACCAAGCTCTCGTGGATGCATCGCAGTGAGCCAGAAGTGTTCGACCGTATCGAGCGCGCGATGCTGCCGCACGACTGGTTGGCCTGGCAGCTGACCGGCGAGTTCCAGACGGATCGCGGCGACGCATCGGGTACCGGGTACTGGTCGCCGACCACCGGCGAGTACCAGTTCAATCTCTTGGAGATTGTCGATCGCGAGACTGAGTGGCGTGGCGTGCTCCCCCCGGTGGTGGATGCGGCCGAAGCCCTCGGCACCGGCGACAACATGGCCGCCGCGCTCGGTCTTGGATTGAAACCGGGCGATGTCGTCATCTCGCTCGGCACGTCCGGCACGGTCTTCGCCGTGAGTGAAACGCCGACGAACGACCGATCGGGAGCAGTCGCGGGGTTCGCCGATGCGACCGGTCGGTTCCTGCCACTCGTGTGCACCCTGAATGCCACGAAGGTCACCGACGCGGTCGGCCGGCTGCTCGGTGCCGACCACGCCGAACTCGATGCCTTGGCGCTTGGCGCGCCGGCGGGCGCGCGGGGTGTGACGCTGTTGCCCTACTTCGACGGCGAGCGCACCCCGAATCGGCCGGATGCTCACGGCGCATTGACTGGCTTGACCACGGCAGCAACTCGTGAGGACATCGCTCGTTGCGCGTTCGAGGGGGTGGTCTGTGGCTTGCTCGACGGACTGGACGCGCTGGCAGCCGTCGATGTGGCCGTCCACCGGCGCTGCTACGTGATCGGTGGGGGTACCCGCAGCACGGCCTACGTCCAGATCCTCGCGGACCTTGCGCAACGCGCGGTGACGCTGGTCGCCGATGACGAACTCGTCGCGCTCGGCGCGTGTGTGCAGGCCGCGGCCCGTGCTACCGGCCAGCCGATCGCCGATGTGCAAGCCGCGTGGAAACTTGGCCGCGGCCGCGAGGTGGAACCATCGATATCAGCGGACGCCGCGGTCGAAACTCTCGAGGCGTACGCTCGGCTTCGCGACGGGCTCGCCGAGCCCGCAAGCGAACCGCAGTAGCTCAGTCGGCGGCTTCGCGTGCTCGCCGTTTGCGGTGCCATTTCAGGCCACCTTCGAGTGCCGCGAGGATTGTGTCGTTATCGCGAGAGATGCGGGAGTGCACCCACCGCTCCAGCCCGACCCGGCGCATCCAGGGATTGAAGCACTCGTAGCGCTCGGTGAAATGCACGCGCGTCCGGCCTTCGCCGAGGTCCTCGAGGCGTGTGAATCCCTCGGCGCGTGACCACAACGGCTTGCCGACCGCGTCGTAGCGCCACGACTCGTGGAGCTTCACCTGCGTGAGCCACTCCCACGACTTGCCCACACCACCCGAGCCGAGAAGCTTTGGCACCGGGAAGGTGCAATGACGGACGAGCCCTTCGCCGATCTCGTCACCTGGATGCAGGATGTGGATCTGGCCGAGTTTGCCCTGCGGACGATCGGGCGCGCGGTACCAGAACAAGTCCCATACTTCCGAGACCGGAGCGTTGAGATCCACCGAGAAGGTGTGCTCCTGCATCAGGGCCCAACGGAGGCGGGCAGGTGCACGAGGCAGAACTCGTTGCCGGCGGGGTCGAGCAGGATCTGGAACGGCTCGGTGGAATCCTCGACGAGCGGACCCACCCGCGTGGCACCGAACGCCTCTGCCGCAATGGTTGCCGTCGGAATGTCGGTGACCCACAGGTCGAGGTGGAGCCGGTTCTTGGTCAACTTGGTTTCGGGGACCCGTTGGAAGGCCACGCGGGGACACCCGGGCTCCGACGGTTGCAGCGAGATCCAATCATCGTCCGCGAAGTGGATTTCAACGCCGAGGAGTTCGGTCCAGAACGCGGCGAGTGGTGCCGGGTCGACGCAGTCGACCACGATGGTGCGCAGTTGTCCGACAGCCATGAGCGCACTGTAGGACTGCGGCGGGTCTCGGCGTCGTGCGTCAACGGTTGCCGGGTCCGGGACACGCGTGCTCGTCAGGGAGCAGCGGTCGCCAGACGATCACGTACTCCGAGCCGCCGGACTGCCAGCGGGTAATGGACGTTGCCGTGGCCGCGGCCGCGAGCGCCTTGGTGGCGTTGGCGCCGGTGAGCACAGCACACCGGTAGACGGAGTCGGCTCCGGGACCTTGGTCGATGGGATCGCCGATGGTGGCGAGGTCCAAAAGTGGCCAGGACTCGTGCCCGGGTTCCACCGGATCATCCGCCGCGACCGGGGTGGCCCGCCGTACGGAGATCGCGATTTCGGACACCGTGAGCGGCTCGGTCGCGGCGCGGGTGGCCGAGTTTTGCGCGGCCGTCACGAAATCCTGGAGCCGGCGGCGAGCCTGGGTCTGTGCGTCGGTCAGCCCGAGCGCGGCTTTGAGCGCGGCCGGTGAGGTGGGATCGTCCTCGTCGTGGAGCTCGCTCTCGACACCCAGTGCATAGACGCGGTGCACGTGCAACTTGCCGTCGTTGACGGTGACCGTCGTCGTCGGGTTGTCGGTGATTTGAGGTTCGCCGAAGTCGAGCTTCTCGAACATGCCATCGGAACGTGCCTGCCGGACGAGCGCAGCGATCGTCGATCGATCGATCTGACCCGTCCGCAGATTCGGCAACGCGTGGGGTGGGTATTGCTCGGTGACTGGTCCGGTCACGACCACGCGACCATCCCCGTACACCGTCAGCTCAGGCACGATCGCGAGCTGGTAGTCCTCCGACGTGTACCCACCACGCGTATCCACGCGGATCACCACATCAGTTGGGCCAGTAGGGAAGGTGGTTGCGGTCCCGACGCGGGTGGTCCCCGAGCGCGAGGAACCGCAACCCAGTGTGGTGAGAGCGAGGGCAAGGAATGCAGTGCCGATTCGAATCGTTCGCATGTGGACTCCGACGTTCGCAGTCGGCCAACGGTTCCCGAACGATACGGTCAACGCCATGAGGAACGCAGAACAGCCAGAGATCGCTGATTCACTTCTGGACCTGGTCGGCGATACGCCGATGGTCCGGCTCGGACGCGTGGGGAGGGACCTCGCGTGCGACCTCGTAGCCAAGGTTGAGATGTTCAACCCCGGCGGGAGCGTGAAGGACCGCCCTGCTGTCGCGATGATCGACGCCGCAGAACGTGACGGGCTCCTCCAGCCCGGTGGCACGATTGTTGAGCCAACGTCGGGCAACACCGGCGTGGGACTGGCGATCGTGGCGGCGCAACGCGGGTATCAGTGCATCTTCGTCATGTCCGACAAGATGAGCACCGAGAAGGTCGCGTTGTTGCGGGCCTACGGCGCCGAAGTGGTGGTGTGTCCCACCGCGGTACCGCCCGACCATCCCGACTCCTACTACTCCGTTGCCGACCGCCTCACCCGCGAGACCCCGAACGCGTTCCGGCCGGATCAGTACTCGAACCCGAATAATCCGGCCGAGCACGAGCGCTCGACGGGACCGGAGATCTGGGACCAGACCGCCGGCCGCATCACACATTTCGTGGCGGGCGTGGGGACCGGCGGCACGATCACCGGGATTGCCCGTTATCTCAAGCGCATGAACCCGGAAATCCAGATCATCGGTGCCGACCCGGAGGGGTCGGTGTACTCGGGCGGCACCGGTCGGCCGTATCTCGTCGAGGGTGTGGGCGAAGACTTCTGGCCGACGACGTATGACCCGTCCCTGGTGGATCGCACCGTCATGGTCAGTGACGCGGACTCGTTCGCGACCGCGCGTCGCGTGACGCGCGAAGAGGGGCTGCTGATCGGTGGGTCATGCGGAACTGCTGTGCACGCCGCGCTCACCGTGGGGGCGGGGCTCGATGCCACGGCGCTGGTGGTCGTGCTCCTCCCGGATTCGGGCCGCGGCTACCTGTCGAAGATCTACAACGACGATTGGATGATGGACTTCGGATTCATTCGCTGTGCCGGTGATTGTGCGGGTGATGTGCTCGCGGCCAAGACCGGCGGAATCCCCGACCTCGTGTTGGTCACTCCTGACGAACCGGCCCGAAACGCCTGGGCGTTGATGCACGACCTTGGCGTATCGCAGGTGGTGGTATCGGTGAGCAAAGAGGCTCCCCTCGCAGCCAAAGAGGTGAGCGGCATGCTCGACGAGCTCTCGCTCATGGACCTCACCTTCCGTGACGCCGCGGCCCTCGACCGGCCGGTGCGCGAGATCATGCGTCCCGCAATGCCGATGATCGGGATCGGTGAACCGGTCGCCAAGTTGGTGGAACAACTCGACGGTTCGTCGACGCTGCTGGTGCTCGACGGTGGCCATCCCGTCGGCCTGCTCAGTCGCAGCGATGTGCTCGGCTACCTCGCGGCCAAAAGGGGTGGCGTGATGGCAGGTGACGCAGGATCCCCGCCCGGATTCGAGACCCGCGCGATTCACGCGGGTCAGCCGGCGGATCCCAGCACCGGCGCGGTGGTGACCCCGATCAGTCTTGCGACGACCTTTGCCCAAGACGCTGTGGGGAAGCACGCAGGCTTTGAATACGGAAGGACGGGCAACCCGACGCGTGCCGCATTGGAGGAGTGCCTCGCGTCCCTGGAGGGAGCGTCTCGGGGTCTGGCATTCGCAAGTGGGATGGCGGCCGAGGATGCAGTGTTGCGTGCGCTCGTCGGCCCAGGCGACCACGTGGTGCTTCCCCTCGACGCGTACGGAGGAACGTTTCGACTCGTATCCCGCGTGTATTCCGACACCGGGGTCACATGGTCCGCCGCGGATCTCACCCAACCGGAACTGCTTGCGGCTGCGTTCACTCCGTCCACGCGAGTGGTCTGGATCGAAACTCCCACGAATCCTGCGTTGGGAATTGTCGACATTGCCGCGGTCTGCGCGGTCGCCCACGCGCATGGGGTGCTGGTCGTGGTCGACAACACGTTCGCGACCCCGTACCTGCAACTGCCACTCGCAATGGGCGCAGACGTGGTGGTGCATTCCACGACCAAGTACCTCGGTGGCCATTCCGACACTGTCGGCGGGTTCGCGGCAGTGCGGGACTTGGCGCTCGGTGAACGGCTCGCATTTCTTCAGAACGCCACCGGTGCGGTGCCGGGCCCGTTCGATTGCTACCTCGTGTTGCGCGGCATCAAGACCCTCGCAGTGCGCATGGATCGGCACTGCGAGAACGCGGCCGCGATCGCGATGATGCTCGACGATCACTCGGCCGTTGACCAAGTGTTGTATCCAGGCCTCGCGTCGCATCACGGCAATGAGGTGGCGCAGCGTCAGATGCGCGGTTTTGGTGGGATGGTGAGCTTCATCGCCGCCGGTGGCGAAGACGCCGCACTCGAGATTGCGGCGTCGACCCAGCTCTTTACGTTGGCCGAGTCACTCGGCGCAGTCGAGTCGTTGATCGAGCATCCCGGCCGGATGACCCACGCCGCCGCGGCCGGATCACCGCTGGAAGTCGACCCTGCATTGCTCAGACTCTCGGTTGGGCTCGAATCGGTTGCCGACCTTCTGGCGGACCTCCACCAGGCTCTGGGAGAGGTGCCCGTCTACCCTCGACGGTGATGACAGCGTTAGTAGTGATCTTGGCGGTGGTGGTTGCGCTCCTCGTGGTGCTGGTGGCCGGACTCCTTCGGAGCCACGCCGAGATCTTGGCGACCTTGCATGAGGCGGGTCTGGGTCGCGACGGGGAGGCGGATCTCGAGCCGCGCGGTCGGTCGGGGTTGGCGCCGAGCCGGCCCCCGACCGGCCCCAGCCCCGACGCGAGCGACGTCGCCGGGGTCACCCTGGGGGGCGACGCGATTGCCGTAGGGATTCTCGGTGCACCGACGCCCACGCTGCTTGCTTTCTTGTCGAGCGGTTGCCTCACGTGTCGAGAGTTCTGGGAAGCGTTCGCGGATCCGAAACTTGAAGTTCCCGGCGACGCTCGGCTCGTGGTGGTGACGATGAGTCCGGAGGACGAGAGCGTGAGCGCGCTGCTTCGATTGGTCCCGAACGACGCGCTGGTGGTGATGTCGACCTCCGCGTGGGAGGCCTACGAGGTAGAGGGATCTCCCTACTTTGTGTTCGTGGATGGTGTCGGTGGCTCGGTTGTTGGCGAAGGCACCGCCACGAGCTGGGACCGTGTCTGCGAGATGGTCGCCGAGTCAGTGGATGAGGGCGCGCTGATCGCGAGCCGTCGCCGCGCCGCTGGGCGCAAGAGCCGAGCGGCGCGCCGGCACCTCGTGGATCGCGATCGTGAAGCTCGCGCCGATGATGCTCTCACCGCGGCGGGGATCGCACCGGGTGATGCCCGGCTCTATCCGGCGACGGGCAGTCCCGACGAGGCCGAATCCGAACGCTCGTGATCAGGGGTTGGTCATTGGTACGGCGGCGATGATGGTGATTACCGCAGCCTCCCTCGCGATCGCGGTCATCGCCGGGTTGCGGTCCACGTGGTCGCCCTGAGGTGAGTCGATGCTCGCGAGCATCCACCCGCTCGGGGAGCGGGCACGAGGGCAGCGGTACGCGGTCACCTTGACGGCCTACGTGGTCGGTTCGGTTCTGGGTGCGGCGAGCTTCGGCCTTCTCTTGGGTGAGTTGGGGAGCCTCATCTTCGACGGAGGAGCTGCGCTCGCCCGTGTGATCGGGCTTGGGGTGGTCGCGCTCGGAGCCGCGGGCATCGAAGCCTCGGGCCACCGAGTGCCGAGCTGGCACCGACAGGTCAACGAAGATTGGCTCTCGGTCTATCGGGGATGGGTATATGGCGCCGCCTTTGGTTTTCAGCTCGGACTCGGCGTCGTCACGATCGTGACGACCGCGGCGGTGTATCTCACGTGGTTGGGTGCCGGATTATCCGGAGACCCTGTGGCCGGCGCGGCCATCGGCGCCGTCTTTGGATTGGCTCGCGCGCTCCCAGTGGCGGCGGGATCTCGGATCCGAACCCCGTTGGCGTTGCGGGACCGGGTCCTGACGATTCATGCATGGGCCGGTAGGTTTCGGGTCGTGACGGCACTGGTGGAGGGCGCCGCGGCAGCCGCGGCGGTTGTGGTCGCGGTGGCAATCGCCGGCGGCAACTGATGGCTGAACTCCGCGCGCACGGTATTGCGGTAATACCGCCTGGCGGCTGGGACGCCCGGATTTCGGTTCGGCGCGACGGCGTCCCCGAGACCGTATTTACTGCGAGCGGGACACGGCTACCGCCGTTGCAGTCGCGTCCCGTGGTCCATCTCGCCAACTTCGGGCTGCCAGCAGACCGAGGTGACTTCGGGAGCGGTGCCGTCGAACTCATGGGGGACCGGGATGTGTTCATCGTGCTGTTCGAACACGTTCCCGCCTCCGCGGAGACGGCACTCTTTCGATCGGCTGGTGTGCCTCGTGTTCTGACGAACCGCGATTTCGACCCCTCATCTCTGCGCCGCGCCATCTCCGGACAGAGTGCCCACCAAGCGTTCTTCCAAGATTCCGGCCGTGCGTTCTGTCTCTACGTCGTGCTGGGCTCCCACGAGCGGCGGGCGCGCCTGATCCCGCTGGTCAATGGGGTCCTCGCGACCGTGCAACTCGAAGCAATTCCGTTGAAATAGGGTTCCGGTTATGGATGCGTGGTTTGGACCCTTCTTCATCGCGTGCCTGCTCTTGGGCGCGGCGGGCTTGGCGAAGGCGGTCGATCCGACGATGACGGTGGGTGCGCTTCGCGGCATTGGTCTCCGGTTGCCAAACGGCGCGGTTCGCACCTTGGGCGGTGTCGAGGCTGCGCTCGCGTTCGCAGCCGCATTGACGGGCGATCCCGCTCTGGCGCTCCTGGTTGCCGCGTCGTATCTGGGCTTCACGGGTTTCGTCGCGATCGCGATGTTGCGGCACTTGCCGATCGGGTCGTGCGGGTGCTTCGGGAAAGTAGATACGCCACCGAGCGGGCTTCACCTACTCGTGAACGTGGGAGCGGTCATCGCTTCGGCTGGTGTTGCGGCAGGAGGCGGCCGGGGGATTGTGACCGTGCTGACCCACCAACCGCTCGCGGGGATCCCGTTCCTGGTGCTTGGCGCGGTGGGCGCCTACGCGGCCTTCACCGCACTCACGATCCTGCCGACCATGGTTCGCATCCCGCGCTCGCGAGAGGATGGTCGATGACCGAGCGGCTCGCTGATCGAGCGGCGCGCTGGCTGGGCCGGAATCCGAACCGCCGCAGCTTCCTGCAACGAAGTGCGCTGATCGGAACCGCGCTCGCCGTCGCCCCGGCCGACTTCATGCTGCGGCCTGGCAGCGCCTACGCAGCCATCTGCAATTGCAGCGGTAGGTCGTGCGCGTGCGGTTCACTGTGTTGCGACGGGTACACCGAGTTCTGTTGCACGATCACCGGCTCCAACAGTTGCCCCACCGGAACCATCGCGGCGGGGTGGTGGAAGGCCGACGGGTCTCAGTTCTGCAACGGGTCCCGGTACTACATCGACTGCAACGCAACGTGTCGCTGCGGCAGCGGAAGAATCTGTTCGGACGATTGTTCCAACGCGCCTTGGGGCTGCGGTTGTGCCAACGGCGACTGCAACAATCGCAAAGCTGGTTGCACTGCGTTCCGTTATGGGCAGTGCCATCAGGAGGTCGCGACGGTGGGGCGGATCGCCTGCCGCGTCGTGTCATGCGATCCTGCGGTGCTCGTGGTGAGCGCGTGCGCGCCGACGATCGCCGTGGATAACTCGACCGCGAATCACAACAAACCGTGCCTGCAACCGGCACTCGGAACGGAGGACGATGTGGAGCACGGAATGGCAGTGGATGTAACCCTCAACCCGCTGGATCCGTCGAGTGGGTACACCCTCGATCGGTGGGGTGGTGTGCACCCCTTCGGCCCCAACGCGCCGGCCACGCGCGGTACCGGGTATTGGCCGGGCCAGGATGTGGCCCGGCGAATCGTGGTGACCGACTGGAACAAGGGTAAGGGCTACGTCATGGACCTTGACGGGGCGCTGCACCCATTGAACGGTGCGGCGCGGGCTCGGGGGAATCCCTATTGGCCCGGCGGCAAGATCGTTCCCATCTCCGAGCTGTAGACCCGGGTGGGCGGTGGCGGCGGCGTCAGGCGCGCTGGCCGCTGAGGCGCGTGTTCTTGAACTGGGCCTTGACGAAGTCACGGTTCAAGAGCGCGATGAAGTCGATGGAAATCTCCTTCGGACACGCCTGCTCGCACTCGCCGTGATTGGTGCACGAGCCGAAGAACTTCTCCATCTCCTCCACCATCGCCACGACCCTTGTGTAGCGCTCGGGCTGGCCTTGGGGAAGCAACGAAAGGTGCGAGTACTTCGCGGCAGTGAAGAGCTGCGCTGCGCTGTTGGGACACGCAGCCACACACGCACCACAGCCGATGCATGCGGCAGCATCCATCGCCGCGTCGGATGCTTCCTTCGGAACAAGAATCTCGTTCGCGTCACGCGCCGCACCGGTGGGAGCAGTGATGTAGCCGCCTGACTCCACGATGCGATCGAACGCGGCGCGGTCAACGGCGAGGTCTTTGATAATAGGGAAGCCAGCGGCGCGCCAAGGCTCGACGGTGATGACCGAACCATTCGCCAGCTTGCGCAGATGGAGTTGGCAAGTGGCGGTGCCCTTCTCGGGCCCGTGCGCGCGTCCGTCGATCATCATGGCGCACGAACCACAGATTCCTTCGCGGCAGTCATGGTCGAACGCGATTGGCTCTTGGCCGTCCGCGTTGAGTTGCTCGTTGAGGACATCGAAGAGTTCGAGGAACGACATGTCCTCACTCACTCCCGGCATCGCGTACGTCTCGAACTTGCCGGGGGCATCGGGTCCAGCTTGGCGCCACACTCGCAGGGTCAGATCCATGGTCTCGTCCTCCCTACTTGTAACTGCGCTGGGCGAGGTGGACATGCTCGAACTCGAGGGGTTCCTTATGGAGCTCCGGCGTGCTCGCCGAGCCGCTCCACTCCCAGGCCGCCGTATACGCGAAGTTGTCGTCGTCGCGCAATGCTTCGCCCTCCTCGGTTTGGTGTTCCACACGGAAGTGGCCTCCGCAGCTTTCTTCGCGATCACGTGCATCGCGCACGAGGAGTTCACCGAACTCGAGGAAGTCGGCCACCCGACCCGCGCGCTCCAAGCTCTGATTGAAGCTCTCGTTGTCGCCGAGCACGCGTACGTCGGACCAGAACTCGTCGCGCAGCGCTGGGATGGCGGTGAGTGCATTGTCGAGGCTCTCAGCGGTGCGGGCCATGCCGCAGTCGTCCCACATGATCTTGCCGAGTTCGCGATGGAAATGATCGACCGAGTGGGTGCCCTTGACCGACAGCAGCTTGTTGGTTTGCTCAGCCACGTTGGCTTCGGCGGCCTGAAACGCTGGGTCGTCGGTGCCGACGGCGGTCGAGCCCAGTAACGGCGCCAGATAGTCGTTGATCGTGGCCGGCAACACGAAGTAACCATCGGCGAGGCCTTGCATGAGCGCGCTGGCACCGAGGCGGTTCGCCCCATGGTCGGAGAAGTTGGCCTCACCGAGAACGTAGAGGCCGGGAACGTTACTCATGAGGTTGTAGTCAACCCAGAGGCCGCCCATGGTGTAGTGGACCGCGGGATAGATACGCATCGGTTTCCGGTACGGATCGTCACCACTGATCCGCTCGTACATCTGGAAGAGGTTGCCGTAGCGCTCTTCGATGGTGTGGCGACCCAGACGATCGATGGCGGCACCGAAGTCGAGGTACACGCCGTTCTTGATCGGACCCACGCCGCGACCGGAGTCGACTTCGCGTTTGGACGCACGCGACGCAACGTCTCGGGGTACGAGGTTGCCGAACGCCGGGTAGCGACTCTCGAGGTAGTAGTCCCGATCCGCCTCGGGAATTTGGTCGGGCGAGCGGGCGTCGTCGGGGTTCGTCGGCACCCAAATTCGGCCGTCGTTGCGCAACGACTCGCTCATCAACGTGAGCTTCGACTGGAAGTCGTCGCTGGCCGGGATACACGTGGGGTGAATCTGGGTGAAGCAGGGATTGGCCATCAACGCGCCGCGCTTGTGCGCCCGCCAAGCCGCGGTGACGTTGCTCGCCATCGCGTTGGTCGAGAGATAGAAAACGTTCCCGTAACCCCCGGTTGCGAGCACCACTGCGTGGCCCGAGAACGACTTCACCTGACCGGTGACGAGATGACGGGCTACCACCCCACACGCGCGTCCGTCCTTCACCACGAGGTCGAGCATCTCGGTCCGGTTGTGCAGTTCAACGTTGCCGAGGTGCACCTGTCGGTCTAATGCCTGATACGCGCCGAGAAGGAGTAGCTGGACCGTCTGGCCGCGCGCGTAATAGGTTCGGGAAACTTGGGCACCACCGAACGAGCGATTGTCGAGCAGGCCGCCGTACTCGCGGGCGAACGGAACACCCTGAGCCACGCATTGGTCGATGATGTTGACTGACACCTGGGCGAGGCGGTACACGTTGGCCTCGCGGGCGCGGAAGTCGCCGCCCTTCACGGTGTCGTAGAAGAGGCGCTGGACGCTGTCGCCGTCGTTGCGATAGTTCTTGGCGGCGTTGATTCCACCCTGAGCGGCGATGGAGTGCGCACGGCGCGGCGAGTCGTGAAACGTGAGCATCGTGACCTGGTAGCCGAGTTCGCCCAGCGTTGCTGCCGCACTCGCACCGGCGAGTCCAGAACCCACCACCAGGATGTGGAACTTGCGCTTGTTGGCCGGGTTGACCAACTTCACATCGAACTTGTGGTTGTCCCACTTCTCGGCGATCGGCCCTTCCGGGATATGAGAGTCGAGCGTGATGTCCGAACGGCTCACTTGACCACTCCCGTGACGATCATGAGGGGAAAGCTGATGTTGGCCAGGCCGACGATCGTGGCGAAGCCAATCGCGAACGTGCGGCGGGCGCGGTTCCACTTCGGGTTATTGAGCCCGAGGCTTTGGAACATCGACCACGCGCCATGGAAGATGTGGAACGCCAAGGC
Source organism: Acidimicrobiia bacterium (assembly GCA_031430375.1). Lineage (GTDB taxonomy): Bacteria > Actinomycetota > Acidimicrobiia > IMCC26256 > JAENVU01 > JAENVU01. Next base: position 204 of record JANPBJ010000234.1, on the reverse strand, counting down.
GAGGTTGGCGAGGATGTAGACGATTGCCACCGGCACGCGCTGGAAACTGTGGATCACGTTCTGGTAGGTGTCACCACGGACGAACTTCGGATTCGCGTTGCCCCAGGTGAGGTCCATCAGATGGAAGATCAGGTAGAGGGCCACGATCACGCCCGTCCAGCGCATGGTGCGCGACGCGAAGTTGGCTGCGGCATAGTCACGAGG
>JANPBJ010000233.1:0-36738 GCA_031430375.1 Acidimicrobiia bacterium | reverse complement strand
GTCCGCAACGTCGACACGATCACGCCGGAGGTGGAACACAACGGCACCGTGCCGGTGTGGTGGCTGATCCATCCCCGTGAAATGCATGCGATCACCGACGGCGGCTACCTCGAACTCGCGAACGAGTTCGAGGTAGCGGTGGGCGGCGAGGTGTTCCCGCACACGCACCCGACGCACGAGTTCAATTTCGTGATGACGGGCGCGGGCGTGATGATCATCGACGGCGAGGAGCGCGCCATCTCCGTGGGCGACCTCGACTACATCCCGCCGGACGCGGTGCACAGCCTGCGCACCATTGGCGAGCAACCGATTCATTGCTTCTGCTTCGCGGTCGGGGTAAAGGATGCGCCACCGGTCAACTACACAAGTCACTGAGCGGACGAGTAGGGAAAGCCGTTCTCGCCCGGCAGCGGCCCGGTTCGGGCGGGCGAGGAATCACGTCAGGGCTAGCCTGCGCGGGTGGCCGTCGCAAAGGTGTGCGGAATCGAGACGGAGTACGGCGTGGTGTTGCGTAATACGCCGGACCCGAACCCGGTGCTCGCATCGTCGCTCCTCATCAACGCCTACGTAGAACACCGCCGGATCGGGTGGGACTTCGACGACGAAAGCCCCGGGCGCGATGCTCGCGGCAACGGCAGCGACGGTTCACACGCGCCAATGGTCGAGACCCATCTCGTCAACACGGTGCTCACCAACGGGGCGCGCTATTACGTGGACCATGCCCACCCGGAGTACTCCACGCCGGAGTGCTCCGATGCAATGGAACTCGTCCTCGCCGACAAAGCGGGGGAGCGAATCCTGGCTCGTTCGATGCAAGCGTCGCGTCGCCTCTTGGAACCGGGCCAGGAAATCGTCGTCTACAAGAACAACTCGGACGGCAAGGGCAACTCCTACGGCACCCATGAGAACTACATGGTCGACCGCCAAACGCCATTTGCCAACATCGTCGCCACGCTCCTTCCCTGGTTCGTCACGCGCCAGATATTCACCGGTGCGGGAAAGGTCGGGGCGGAGAACGGCGCCACGAATGTCGGGTTCCAAATCTCGAGCCGCGCCGACTTCTTCGAGGAGGAGGTGGGCCTCGAGACCACGCTCAAGCGACCGTTGGTCAATACCCGCGACGAACCACACGCCGATCCCCAGAAGTACCGGCGCGTGCACGTGATCACGGGCGACGCCAACCTGTGTGAGGTCGCCACGTTCCTGAAGGTCGGCACGATGGCGATCGTCCTCGGCATGATCGAGGACGATTTCCTCGACAAGGATCTCTCGATCGTCGGGCCGGTTCACGCCGTGCGGACGGTCTCCCACGATCCGACGCTGCAGGCCACGCTGGAACGCACGAGCGGAGGCACGTGCACCGCGATCGAACTCCAATGGGAGTTCCTCCGCCTGGCCCAGAAGTACGCGGAAGAAACCGGGCTCGAACTCTGCGGGGCCGAGGTGGGTTTCGACGTACTTCGGCGTTGGGAAGCAACGCTGACCGCGCTCGAACGTGACCCGATGAGCCTGAATGGCCAACTCGACTGGGTCACCAAACTCGCGCTGCTCGACGCCTACCGCGACCGCGATGGCCTCGCCTGGGACGACCCGAAACTCGCGCTGCTCGACCTGCAATATCACGATGTTCGCCCCGAACGTTCGTTGTACGAGCGGCTCGTGCGCGCCGGAACGGTGGAGCGCATTCTCACCGAAGATGCCGTGGTCGCGGCAATGACCGAGCCGCCGGACACAACCCGGGCATACTTTCGCGGACAGTGCCTCGCTCGCTGGGCCGACTCCGTCGTCGCGGCGAACTGGGACAGTTTGATCCTTGATGTCGGAACCGACCCGTTACGAAGGATTCCCATGATGGAACCGCTCAAGGGAAGCCGTGCCCACGTCGAGGCGTTGTTCAATCAGTGTTCGACCCCAGCACAGCTTGTAGACCAGCTCGGGTCATAGTTCAAGAAGGACGAACGCGATGCCTGAACGAGAACAAAAGAAGAAGCCCGCTCCCAAGGAGCGCACCGACGCCGACGAGGAAACCGCGGCTCCGGCGCGTCAAGGCGAGGCGCTCAAAGAAGAGCTCGACGATCTGCTGGATGAGATCGACAGCGTGCTCGAGGCCAACGCCGAAGAGTTTGTGCGCTCGTACGTGCAAAAGGGCGGCGAATGAACCGCCGCGTTCGTACGCGGACTCCATGAGTCCGCGTGGGCGAGGGATCGGTGCCGCCAGCGCCAGCCTCGCCCGCGATGCACGACTCCGCGCCACCAATGTCCCCGACGACGTCCTCGCGGCCGCATGTGAAGAACGCTCCCTGCATCGGCTTCGCCGTCGGATCGCGCGCTGGCAACGGATGCGCCGGGTCTGGTGAACCCCACGTCTAGGCTCGCTCGGCAATGAGCCAGCCTTCAATGTTGCCGTCGTTCTCACCCGGACTCGATCCCGGGCCATCGTTTGTCGATCTTTTGGCGCGGGCCAATCCCGGGGCGCATGACCACGTGATCGCGAGTCAATCCCGGCCCGATGCCTTCGAGATCACCCACGCCACCACAGTGGTGGCAATCAGATCTGACGACGGGGTGGTCATGGCCGGTGATCGACGCGCCACCGCGGGACACGCGATTGCGAACCGTCGCATCGAGAAGGTCTTCGCCGCGGATGAGCATTCCGGCGTGGCCATTGCCGGCGCCGCCGGACCTGCGATCGAAATGGTGCGTCTGTTCCAAGTGCAACTTCGCCACTACGAAAAGGTGGAAGGAGTCCAGCTCAGCTTCGAGGGAAAAGCGAACCAGCTCGCCCAGATGGTGCGCGCAAATTTGCCGGCGGCCATGCAAGGTTTCGTGGTCGTCCCACTGTTCGCAGGCTTCGATCACCGACGTCGCCGCGGCCGCGTGTTTTCCTACGACGCCACCGGTGGCAAGTATGAGGAAGCCGATTACCAGACCAACGGTTCCGGCGGCGTGCATGCCCGCAACTGGATCAAGGCCGGCTGGCATGACGGCATCAGTGCCGACGACGCCGTGGCGCTCGCGATCCGTGCGCTCTTCGCCGCCGCCGACGAAGACGCGGCCACGGGTGGACCTGACCTTGTGCGCGGCATCTATCCGATGGTCGCACTCATCGATGCCGCCGGTTTCCGCCTGCTCGACGATGAGGACATCGCCCAACGGGCCCAGGAACTTCTCGGCGGCGCCGAACGCGGCGGCGCCGAAAGCAAGGGCAACGGCGAGGGCACACCATGAGCGAAGCGGACGCAACTCTGACTCGCAGCCGATCATCAAGCGCAGCGGGGCCCGCCCGGCCCGCTCCGAAGGAGCAAGAGGGCACAACATGAACATGCCGTTTTACGTTGCGCCGGAACAGATGATGAAGGACCGCGCGGACTACGCGCGGAAGGGGATCGCACGCGGTCGGAGCCTCATCGCGTTGGAGTGCGCGGCCGGGGTGGTGATCGTGGCTGAGAATCCGAGCCGCACCCTGTCGAAGATCAGCGAGATCTACGACCGCATCGCGTTTGCGGGCGTCGGCAAGTACAACGAGTTCCAAAGCCTGAAGATCGGCGGCGTGCGGCTCGCCGACATGAAGGGCTACCAGTACTCACCCGAGGACGTGACCGCCAGTTCACTCGCGAACGCTTATGCCCAGACCCTGGGCCAAGTGTTCACACACGAGATGAAGCCCTACGAGGTGGAGATTCTGGTCGCACATGTTGGTACCGAACCCGAAGAGCCGAATCAGTTGTTCCACATCCTGTACGACGGCACGGTGATGGACGAACAGAATTTCACCGTCTTGGGTGGAGAGGCAGAGCGGCTCTTGGAGGTTGTGCGCGCCGGGTACACCGAGGGCTCGAGTCTGAGCGACGCGGTCAAGCTCGGAGCCTCGACCCTCGCGAATAACGGTGATTCGCTCGCCGCCGGCCAGCTCGAAGTTGCCTTGCTCGATCGGGCGCGGCCCGGCCGCGCATTCCGTCGCATCAAGGGTGACGAACTCGAAGCACTCCTCAAATAGGAGAGGGGCAAGCGATCGACGGACGGTCAATCCGCGGGCTCGCCGGTCACGATCGCGTGAACCTGCGCGATATCTCGGAGATGATGTACGCCCTCGTGTGCGGCATGCCGCACGATCCAACCCGCGTCGTGACGCTCCGCTCCCAGCGTGAAGGGTCGCGCCCATGCCTCGTTGGACACCGAATCACCCGCGGCGAGCAGTCGCCCGACCGCATCCTCGATGCCAGTGAGCGCAAGTTCAGGGTTCATCACCCAATCAGGGCGGGTCGTCACCGTCTCGTCAACGGAGAACTCCGGGAACGTGATGCCCGGCCGTTCGAGGACGAGCGGGAGTCCCATCCCGAGCACTTCGAAGACTTCCCGCGTGTGCACCAGATACTCGAGCATCGACCACACCTGCGGCATGGGCCGAGCACGCAGATCAGGGTCGGGCACGCCCTGGACCGCCTCCCGGAAACGACGAGGGAACGACCGCAGTGCGTTGAGGCCATCGCCAATCGTGATTCCCGTCTCGTCAATCCCGCATTCCGAGCACGCTGCCATGACTGTCTTCCTCCGTATCCGACCAATCGGCGTTCACCCTACGGTCAGGTTTCCCCAACCGACGCCGATAGCCTGGAAATGATGCGAGCCGCCTTCCGGAGCGCGTGATGGAACGCAGGATCTTCGGTATCGAGAACGAGTACGGCGTCACCTGCACTTTGCGCGGGCAACGCCGGCTCAGCCCGGACGAGGTGGCCCGGTATCTCTTCCGGCGGGTGGTGTCGTGGGGCCGCTCGAGCAACGTGTTCCTCGAAAACGGCGCACGGCTGTATCTCGATGTGGGGAGCCACCCCGAGTACGCCACACCGGAATGCGATTCGATCCGCGAACTCGTGGTGCACGACAAGGCAGGGGAGCGCATCCTCGAAAGCCTCGTGCAGTCCGCTGAGGCGCGTCTCCGCGAAGAAGGCATCCGTGGCGAGGTCTACCTGTTCAAGAACAACACCGACTCAGCGGGCAACTCCTACGGCTGCCACGAGAATTATCTCGTCGAACGCGACGGCGACTTCGCCAAGTTCACGGACGTGCTGATCCCATTCCTCGTCTCCCGTCAGGTCTACGCCGGGGCAGGGAAGGTGCTGCAGACCGCTCGGGGCGCGACCTTCTGTATCGCCCAACGCGCTGAACACATTTGGGAAGGCGTCTCGAGCGCCACCACGCGTTCGCGCCCCATCATTAACACGCGCGACGAGCCCCACGCCGACGCGGAACGGTTCCGTCGGTTGCACGTGATCGTCGGCGATTCGAACATGAGCGAGTACACCACCTTTCTGAAGGTCGGAGCGATGGCGCTCGTTCTCCGAATGCTCGAAGAAGACTCCGGCCCATGGCGGGACCTCACATTGGAGAACCCGATTCGGGCGATTCGCGAGATCAGCCACGACACCACCTGTCGGAGGCGCGTACGGTTGGCCAACGGCCGCGAACTCTCGGCCGTCGAGATTCAAGCCGAGTACCTCAACCGCGCGTTGCGTTTCGCGAAGAGGCGCACCTTGAGCCCACTTGAGACGCAGGCGTTGGAGATGTGGGAACACGTGATGACCCACCTCGAGGCCGACCCGCTCAAGCTCACACGTGAGGTCGACTGGGTGATCAAGCATCAACTCATCGAGTCCTACCGCGACAAACACTCGCTGCCGCTCACTCACCCGCGCGTCGCGCTGCTCGACCTCGCCTATCACGACGTCACGCGCTCGCGATCGCTCTACTACCTGCTCGAGCGTCGGGGTGAGGTCGACCGACTCGTCGAGGACACGGAGATCCAAACCGCGATGGATGAGCCACCCCAAACCACGCGGGCGAAGCTGCGCGGCGCGTTCATCAAGAAGGCGAAAGAACGCAAGCGTGACTACACCGTCGATTGGGTACACCTGAAACTGAACGATCAAGCGCAGCGCACCGTGCTCTGCAAGGACCCGTTCAAATTTCAAGACGACCGCGTCGACCGCCTCATCGCGTCTCTCTAACCAGATCGCGGATGTAGGTTCAGGGCGTGCCTTCTTTTCGGACGGGAACCGTCGCACGGATTCTGAGTGAGCGGGTGGGGCTGCAGCGGGTCGAGGTGGAGTTCGGCTCGGGACCGGAACGGGCGTATGTGTTGCCGCAACTCACAGGGACAGTGACCGCGGGGGACTCCGTCGTGGTGAACACCACTGCGGTCGAGCTCGGACTCGGGACCGGCGGCTGGCATTTCGTGCACTGGAACCTGGCCCGTGACGCGTGGAACGAGCCCGGGCCCGGGCACATCATGAAGCTTCGGTATACGAGCCTCCAAGCCGATGTCGGTTCCTCCGAGGAGCACCTCGTCGCCCACCTCGGTGAGGTCACGAGCATCGACGGTCTGCCAGTCATCGCCGCCGCGCTCCACAGCCAACTTCCCGCCATCGCGGCAACAATCCGCGAGCTGCGACCCGCCGCGCGCATCGTGTACGTGATGACCGACGGCGCGGCGCTCCCCATCGCGCTGAGTGACGTAGTGGCAGACCTGCGGGACCGCAATCTCCTCGATGCCACCGTCACATGCGGCCACGCGTTCGGCGGCGACTACGAAGCGGTCTCGCTGTTCTCTGCGCTCGCCCTGGCACGACACGTCGCCATGGCGGATGTGGCGATCGTGGTGATGGGCCCGGGGATCGTGGGCACGGACACCCGGCTCGGATTCAGCGGCATCGAGGCGGGGTCGGTACTCAACGCGGCCACGGGGCTCGGTGGTCGACCGATCATGTGCCTCCGCGCCTCCGACGCAGATCCCCGGGAACGCCACCGCGGGATTTCCCATCACACGCTCACGACCCTCACCGTGGCCACACAGAGCCGGGTCGAGATCCCGATCCCAGCCGTGGTACCCGCGAGCGAAGACTTACGCGCCACCTTGATCGACGCGGGGATCGATGCTCGTCATGATCTGATCACTATCGATATCCCGAATGTGCTCGAGCTGCTGGAACGGCACGGGCTTCGGATCAGTTCAATGGGTCGGCCTGCGGCGGCTGACCCGATTCTGTTCCAATGCGCGGCCGCCGCGGGTGCCGCCAGCGTCACCTACTTCTGAGGCCCTGACGCGTAGGTTGGGCGCATGGCGGAGGAGATCACTGGCGAGCCGGATCAGCAGGTGGCGACCTATGTCCCCGATCGGCGGGAGCGGCTCCTCAATCTCTTGGCCGCGCTCATCGAGACCCGCGCCGGGATGACCCGTGAGGATCTCGTCAACAACCCGACCCTCGGATACCCCGCCGGTGACGCCGCGGCTCGGAGGGCGTTCGAGCGGGACAAGGCCACCCTTCGTGCCATGGGCGTGCCGCTCCAAGACACCATGATCGACAACGAAACCCGCTACCGGGTTGATCCCAAGGAGTACTACCTTCCGGACCTCGAACTCACCAACGACGAGTTGGCTGCCCTGCATGTGGCGGTCACCGCGATTGGCCTCGGGAGTACGGCCGGCGAGGGAGCGTTGATGAAACTCGGAGGCATCGAAGGAGCGGGTTCGATGCCGATCGCCGAGCTCCCGTTCGTCGATGTATTGGCACCGCTCTTCGATGCCTCCCGCCGCCGGTGCGCAGTGCGGTTCTCGTACCGAGGCCGCGAACGCGAGCTCGAGCCGTGGGGGCTCACGTCGAAGTTCGGCAACTGGTATGTGGTCGGGCTCGAACGTGGCGTCGGCGATATGCGCGTGTTTCGAGCCGACCGTATCGAGGGTGACATCAGCCCGGGGAAGCCCAAGTCCTTCACGGTGCCACGCGACTTTCGCGCCGACTCCTACCTCGAGGATCGGCCGTGGGACTACGGCGAAGGTCGCGCGACGAACATCACGATCCGCGTCGATGCCGGTTTCGGTGTGGGACTGATGCAAGCGATCGGGCCGGCGGCGACGACCACACCTGAAGCCGACGGCAGCACGCTCGTGCAGTTCGCCGCGATCGAGATCGGCGCGGTCGTGAACTTTGCGCTCGGGTTCCTTGATCACGTCGAGATCGTGTCTCCACCCGAGGCCCGCCACGCGATCATCGCCGCGTTGGACGCGTGGGCCTCGTGAGTCGTACCGACGCGCCACCCCAGCTCGAACGGGTGTTGGCCATGATCCCGTGGCTGGCGACCCATCGCGGCGTCGCAAAGTCAGAGGTCGCTGGTCGATTCCGTATTTCCGCGGCGCAGCTGGAATCCGACCTCGGCCTGATCATGATGGTGGGGGTCCCGCCGTACTCCCCGGGCGACTACATCAACGTGAGCTACGACGACGACACCGTCGACCTGTGGTTGGCGCCGTATTTCACTCGCCCGCTGCAGCTGAACGCAGCCGAAGGCCTGGCGCTGCTCGCCGGCGGACGTGCGCTCCTCGCGGTCGACGGGTCAGATCCCGATGGCCCACTCGGCACTGCGATCCACAAACTGGAAGACGCCCTCGGGGTGAGCGAGGTCGTGGTTGAGTTCGCGACGCCACCGCTCCTGGCCGAGGTTCGGGCCGCGGCGGTCGCGGGCGAACGCATCGCAGTCGAATACTGGAGCGGTGGTCGCGACGAGCTGACTCGCCGAACCATCGATCCTGGTCCACCGTTCTTCGCGCTGGGGGAGTGGTACACCGATGCGTTCTGCTCTCTGCGCGGCGAGCCGCGCATGTTTCGGGTTGACCGCATCCGGTCGGTCGCTCCCACCGGCGAGACGTTCGCGCCCGTTGTGCGCGCTCCGGCCGCGAGCGTGTATCAACCTCGCGCCAACGACCCGCGCGTCACGCTGGAGTTGCCATCCCATGCCAGTTGGGTCGGCGAGAGCGCACCGTGTGAATCGGTCGAAGATCTTCCGGACGGTCGCCAGCGCGTCGTTCTGGCGGTGAGCGAACGAGCCTGGCTCGAACGGATACTGCTCCAGGCCGGACCAGAAGCAACCGTCGTCGACCCCCCGGATTGGCGCAATCTCGCACAGGTTGCGGCCGCCCGCGCGCGGGCCCGGTATCCGACGCCCGCGCCGGGCGCGTCGTGAACGATGGCGTCTCGATCCCCAAATCATCGGTTCGCGCGCAGAACCTGATCGAATGGGGCGTGATCATCGCGGTGGCGGTGATCCTCGCCCTCGTGGTGCGCGCCTTCGTCTTCCAGACGTTCTACATCCCTTCGGATTCGATGGTTCCCCGACTCGAGACCGACGACCGCATTCTCGTCAACCAACTCACCTACGACATCCGTGACCCCAAACGAACAGATGTCGTGGTGTTCAGGACGCCGGAGGCTGCACATCTGACGCTGGAACATCTCGTGAAGCGCATCGTCGGCTTGCCGGGCGACACGATCGAAGGACGCGACGGTCACGTTCTCATCAACGGCAAGGTTCTCGACGAGCCCTACCTGTCGAGTGGCGTGGTGACATCGCCGTTCTCGGTTCGCGAAGTACCAGCCGGGTCGTACTTCATGATGGGTGACAACCGAAGCAGCTCGGACGACAGCCGTACCTGGGGACCGGCGGACCGGAGTCTCCTCGTTGGCCCCGCATTCATGACGATCTGGCCGCTCAGCCGGCTCGACGTCCCGGGTTGGCTCTGGGGCGTCCCCATAGCACTCGGGTTCTGCAGCCTGATGTTCAGCCGGCGGCGACGACGCCGAGCACCTCGCGGCGTGGGATGATGCTCAGAGTGAACCCCGTCATCACCGACCCAGCAGCCGACGCGCCCGCCGAGCGCCAGAGCTCCGCCGAGAGCGCCGAGGCGAGCCCACTCAGTGCAGGTTTGCGAAACCTGATCGAGTGGGGCGTCATCATCGTGGTCGCCGTGGTGTTCGCGTTCGTCGTACGCGGACTGGTGTTTCAAACCTTCTTCATCCCATCCGAGTCGATGGTGCCGAAGCTCGAGATCAATGACCGCATCCTGGTCAACAAGCTCGCCTACGACTTCGGCGACCCCGAGCGCGGCGATGTCGTGGTGTTCAAGACTCCACCGAACTCACAAATCCGGGGAATGGACGACCTCGTCAAACGTATCGTCGGGCTGCCGGGCGACACCATCGAAGGCCGCGACGGCCGCATCTACATCAATGGTGCGCTGCTCCCGGAGCCGTACTTGGCGGCCAGTGTCCAATCGAAGACATTCCCGGAATCGAAGGTGCCCGCGAACTCCTACTTCATGCTCGGCGACAACCGGCAGGTCTCGAAGGACTCAACCGTCTGGGGACCCGCGAGCCGCGACCTCTTCGTCGGTCCCGTGTTTGTCACCATCTGGCCGCTCAACCGGATCGACGTCCCGGGATGGCTGTGGGGTCTGCCGATTGCGATCGGGCTCGGCGGACTTGCCTTCTTCGTCATCCGACGACGCGAACCCGAACCTGCGTAAGAACCGCGCGAGGAGGGCCAAAGCGTCGTTCGTCAGCGCGTCGCGCCCGACCCGGCGCTCCATTCGCCGACCGCAGCCACCATCCGATCGACCCGGTCGGAGAACACACCATCGATGCCGTACCGCAGTGCCGCGAGGAGATGCCGCATCTCTTGGGCGTCCCATGCAAAGGCTCGCAACGCGAACCGATGGACCAGGGTGACGGTCCCAAGGGTCCAGTCCGAGTGGTGCAGGTTCAGTGCGTCGATTCCGGCTGCGGCGAGATCCGCGCCATGACGTTCGAAGGCTGACGCCGCCACTCCGCCGAACCCGGGGGAATGGACGAACTTCACATCCGCGAATTCCTCGCGCCGGTCCCGCAGCACATCGAGATCAGGGTGACAGATCCACAGCCGGCCTGGCGCAGCGCCGCCAACCTCGCGGGCGATCGCGGCCATCGGGGCGATGACTGCGTCCTGCTTTGCGTCGATCGAGAGTTCAAACTCCGTGCCACACTCCCGGTAGAGATCGACGAGGCGGGGCACGTCGAAGGTGGCCAACTCGGCGGCGGTGGTTTCGCCGACGCGGATCCTGCGCAGACCTCGTCGGAACGAGCCGTCGTGGACCAGGACGACCTCGGCATCCGCCGACAGCCACGCGTCGCTCTCTAACCCATTGGCGCCGAGCTCCAGGGCGCGATGAAACGCCGCCAGCGTGTTCTCGGGCCGCTCCGAGCGCGCCCCCCGGTGGGCGAAGGTGATGACCACGCCGAGATCGTGACGCCCGCTGTGCCGGGTTGTCGAAACGAACGTTGAGAGCCGCCCATGGAGCGGGTTGGTCGATTCGGACTCAAGGGCCCCGGAAACCGTGCCGAAACCTCGGACACAGGAGTTCAGAAGGGGCCTTCAAGCGTGACAACAATCCGAGCAAACTGTCCAAGCTGCGGCGACGTTCAACTACGAGCCAGCGATCTCATGGTGCGCGTCTGTTCCGACGACGAGAGCGGGTCCTACACGTTCCGCTGCCCCGCCTGCGCGGTCGCGGTCGCGAAGGATGCGAGTAAGCGGATCGTCGACCTGCTCGTCTCGTCCGGCGTTCGCATGGAGGTTTGGCGTTTGCCCGCCGAACTCGCCGAACCCCACCTCGGCCCAACGTTGCAGCCCGACGACCTCCTCGACTTTCATCTTGTGCTCGAATCCGACGATTGGTTCAGCGAGCTCGAAGACCTGGTCCGTCGATCTATGCCGAGCTGAGCTCGCGGTACGGTGTGGCCGTGACCTCCACCACCGGGATGATCGTCGGAGTCATCGTGCTCCTGATCATCGGCGGCGGCATCGCCCTCTTCAGCGCATCCACCCACGTGCGCGCCGAGATCGAGGCACTCCGCGCGAGTTTCGACGGCTCGCAGGATTCCCTCCTACCGCTCGTCGCGACGCTGCGGACCGATCGCGACCGCCTGTCGGCGCGCCTCGCCGAGCTCACCGAACCCGGGACTGAGACCAGGGGCCCTCGCCGGTAGCCTGATGTGGTCAAGCCCGCTTGACCGTACTCTTCGATTTCCTTGTTCCGCCCGGCGCACGAAAGGACTCCGATGCCGCAGTTGGGCCCGGCCGAGATCCTCGTCGTCTTCGTCATTGCACTGTTGGTCTTCGGACCCAAACGCCTCCCCGAAGTCGGACGACAAGTGGGGCGGGGGATGCGGGAGCTTCGCAAGGTGCAAGAAACCGTGCGGGCTGAACTCAACGAGATAATCCATGCCGACGAACCGTCGAGCGTGAACCGCGCGACCGCAATCTCACCGCCGTCGCCGTACCAAACCAGCGGGACCCCCAGCGCGGCGCCGGACGCGATCGGCGCCGCGGATGCAGCGGGAACTCCCACACGACCGCGCGCCCCATCTCGGTACCGCGCGCCCGGCGCCTGACCGACCTCATGCAGATTCTGCGCCTGTTCCGCCGCCGGCGGCCGCCTCGGACCCCCGACGCCAAGATGTCGATGCTCGACCACCTCGCCGAGCTGCGAAACCGAATTCTGATCTCGATCCTTGCGGTCGGTGTCGGGGCGATCGTCGCATTCGCCTTCTCGAACACGATCATCGATTTGCTCGTCGAGTACTACCGGACAGCATCCAAAAACGACCAGGCCAAACTCCTCAACCTCGGCCCCGCCGACGGCTTCGTGACCCGTTTGAAGGTCGCAACATACGGCGGCATCATCCTCGCTCTCCCCGTCTGGCTCTATCAACTGTGGCGGTTCGTGACGCCGGGGATGAACCCGCGGGAAAAGAAGTACGCCATCCCGTTCGTCGGCTCCGCGATCGTGCTGTTCGTGCTCGGCGCACTGGTGGCATTCGTGACTCTGGAACCCGCGCTGGAATTCCTCATCGAGGTCGGCGGCTCGTCCCAACAGGCCGCGTACAGCTCGGAGAAGTACATCTCGCTCGTCTCGTTGATGATCGTGGCGTTCGGCATCAGTTTTGAGTTTCCGGTCGTGCTGGTGTTCCTGCTCATCGCCCATGTGGTGACGGTGGAACAGCTCCAACACACCCGGCGATGGGCGGTCGTCGGGATCTTCGTCTTTGCGGCCGTGATCACCCCCAGCCAAGACCCGTACTCACTCTTCTTCATGGCCCTCCCGATGTGTTTGTTCTATGAGGGCAGCATCATCATCGGTAGGATCCTCCGCCGATGATGGATGCCACATGAGTAACCGCCGAACCGCCCAACGTCGCGACGCCCATGGCGCGCCGCTACGAACCCGTCGCGAGATCGTGATCGCGGTCCTCACTGCGCTCGCGGTGCTCACTGTGACAACAGTCCTCGTCATCGCGCTGCGAAATCGACCCGCGTCGACACCTTCGATTACTCCACTTCCCACGTCCTCTCCCGCGCCGTCCGGAGGCTCGACCACGCTCCCAACCGGCGCGCCGTCGAGTTCAGTACCTGCGAACCCGATTCCCACGGACTCCACACCCCCCAGCTCAAGTCCGACGCCGTCGAGCACTGTTCCCACAGCGAGCACCACCAAACCGTGAATGGGTCGCGCTCGGCCTTCGAGGCCGAGCTCGGCATCGAGATCGACCCGTTCCAGCGGGACGCGTTCGACGCACTCGACGCGGGCGATTCCGTCTTAGTGGCGGCGCCCACCGGATCCGGCAAGACCCTCGTGGCCGAATACGCCGTCCACCGAGCCCTCGCAGTTGGCATGAAGGTCTTCTACACCACGCCACTCAAGGCACTCTCCAACCAGAAGTACGGCGACTTTGTTCGGCAGTACGGCTCCGAACGGGTCGGCCTGCTCACGGGCGACAACGCCGTGAATGGTGAAGCACCGATTGTGGTGATGACCACCGAAGTGCTCCGCAACATGATCTACGCCGGCGCGACCACGCTCACGGACCTGCGCTATGTGGTGCTCGACGAAGTCCACTACCTCCAGAACCGATCTCGCGGTGCCGTGTGGGAAGAGGTCATCATCCACCTCCCATCGGAGGTAGATCTCGTGTGCCTTTCGGCGACGGTGTCAAATGCGGAAGAGGTGGCAGATTGGATCGCGACGGTACGCGGGCACATGGCCACGATCATCGAAGAGCGTCGTCCAGTCGAACTCACCAATCTCTACGCGGTGGCCGATCGTCACACGGGTGAAATCGACATCTTCCCGACGTTCGTCACCGGGCCGACTGCTCCTGAACCCGGCCCTTCGACTTCTGAGACATCAAGCCCCCTCCCGGAACTGCGGCCGAATCCGGAGATCGAGCGACTCGATGCTCGGGGCACTGATCGTGACCGCAGTCGACCGCGGTCGCGGCTCCGCGCACCTCGGCGTTCCGACCTCGTCGAAGTCTTGCGCGACCGTTCGATGCTGCCCGCGATCGCGTTCATCTTCAGCCGCGCCGCGTGTGACGACGCAGTACGGCAGTGTCTCGCCGCCGGCATTCGCCTCACAACTGCCGATGAGCGAACTGCGTTGCGGGCGATTGCCGACGACCGAAGTCGTCCGCTCGCGGATGAGGATCTCGGCGTACTCGGCTACGACGAGTGGCTGAGCGGCTTCGAGGCGGGGATCGCGGCGCACCACGCCGGCTTGGTCCCGCCGCTCAAAGAAGCCGTAGAGGAGGCATTCGCCGCCGGGCTGGTGCGGGTCGTGTTCGCGACCGAAACCTTGTCCCTCGGAATCAACATGCCCGCTCGCACCGTGGTGATCGAGAAGCTCTCAAAGTTCACCGGAGAACACCACGAGTTCCTGACCCCTGGCGAGTACACCCAGCTCACCGGCCGCGCGGGCCGTCGTGGCATCGACCCGCAGGGCTATGCGGTGGTGTGTTGGAACCCATACGTTCCGTTCGAGCAGGTCGCGAGCCTGGCGTCACGGCGTAGCTCCGCGCTCACGTCGTCGTTTCGGCCGACGTTCAACATGGCAACCAACCTCGTGGCGCGCTACTCGCGCGAGGACGCGCACCGGCTGCTGAACTTGTCATTTGCGCAATATCACGCCGATCGAGATGTCGTGCGGATCGAACGGCGCTTGGAACGCGACGAGCACCTGCTGCAACGAGAGCGGGACCGCGCCACGTGTGAGCGGGGCGACGTGGGGGAGTACCAGAAATTGGTCCAGGCCGCCGACGATGCTCGCAACGACCCTCGGCGAGACCGCTTTATCTCTGAGTCCATCGACCGTCTGCGTCCGGGCGATGTGATCACGACGGTTCGCGGGGCCGGGCGCGCCGTCGTCCTCAAACAGGAGAGCGGACGATCGGGCGCTCGCCTCATGGTGCTCGGGACCAAGCGAGAACTGTTCCGCCTCGGACCAGCGGACTTCTCGGTTGCCCCGAACGCGATCGGCCACATCGATCTTCCCAAGCCGTTCGCACCGCGCAACCTCACCTTCAAGCGGGCGGCAGCCGAGGCCTTGCGTCTCGCCCAACTGCGCGAACCAACGCCCAGCCCGGATGCGGCCCATGACCACGCGCGCGCCGTCGCGCTGGAAACGCATCCGGTCGCCAACTGCCCGAAGTTAGCCACCCATCTCAAGGCGGCACGGGCGGCGGCCAAGCTAGAACGCGACACCGAGAAGGTGCGCAGCCGCGTCCGCGGCCGGAGTGAGAGCCTCGCTCGACAGTTCGATCGAGTGTTGTCCCTGCTCGATGGTTTTGGCTACGTGGATGGCTGGTCGCTGACGCCGGGCGGGGAACTGTTGTGTCGCATCTACTCGGAGTCGGATCTCCTCCTCGCCGAAGCGATCCGCCGAGGGTTGATGGATGGCCTCACCGCGGCCGAGCTCGCGGCACTGGTGTCCGGTTTCACGTACGAGCGACGTGGACCGGACGCCAACGGGCCGATGCCACCGGCGGTATGGCCTACCAGCCGGATCGCCCAACGGTTCCGCAGCCTCGATCAGGTCTGGCGTGAACTCCACGGTCGCGAACAGGATGCCGGGCTGCCCGAAACTCGTCCACCCGATCCCGGGCTCACGGATGCACTCCACGCGTGGGCGACAGGGGACACGCTGGCCGATGTACTCGACGAGGATGAGGAACTCACCGGCGGCGATTTCGTGCGGTGCGTGAAACAGGTCGTGGATCTCTTGCGCCAGATTGCGGACGCCGCACCAGATGAGGAAACCCGCGCCACGGCGAGCGCGGCAGCCGCCGCGTGTTTCCGCGGCGTCGTCGCGGCCTCGAGCGTCCTCACCCGATGAAGGCCGCGGCGCGCGACGAGAACCCAGTGAGTATCTCGTGATCAAGCCGGGTGAGGAATGGGGAACCCCCACTGCGGACGCCGCGGAGCTCCTCGTGGACGGCGACGACTCCGCGCTGGCCGCCGCGATCGGGCACTGCCCGTCACCTCCGCTCGTGCGATTCCGCCCGCAGGGTTCGGAGCTGGGACACGCCGTGGGGCTCTCCGACCGGAGCAGTCGCGAACTCGATGAACCCGCCGGGATCGAACTCCCGATTGATGCCATCGATTCATCCGCCGGTGTCGCCGTCAACGCCATCGTCATCGGAGTGGCGCCAGCCCACCTTCGGTTTCTGAGCCGACGCCGTCCGGTCACGATTGCCGTCGATGGTCGCGTGCTCTTCGACGGTGCCGCCACCACGATCGTGATCGCCAACGGTCAGTTCATCAACGGCCTGGACGTGGTCCCTCGAGGCCACCCGGGGGACGGCCGCCTCGAAATCCAGGTCTACGCCCTGAATCCCTCGGAACGCCTCCCGATGCGGCGACGACTCCGAAGCGGCACCCACCTTCCCCATCCCCGCATCGTGTGCACGACCGGCCGAACGGTCGAGGTCGTCGCGCCGCAACGCGGGGGACGAGGGTGGTCATTGACCGTCGACGGTCGGCCGGCCGATGCCATCTCCACCCTGAACGCCGCCGTGCGACCGAAGGCATTTCGGTTGCTTGTGTAGGGGGCGCGCGAACCCGCGATCTCACCGCGAGGGAATCCCCGGCCGCGGCCGGACCCCCCGGTAACGTCGGCCGATGCAGTATGTGGCGGAGGAGTTCGACGACGAAGAAGAGGCCGTCCTCCGGCCGTATTTCACCAACCTCGATGGTCCCGTATTCGCGCTCGTCAACCTGCCCGAAGTCGTCAAGGGCGCGCTGTTCGCGCGGTACTCGCGGTCCGACAAGAGCCTGCGGCGATTGTTCCTCGACGAGTTCGTGGGCGATCTCGACATCAGCGGCGACCTCACCGTCGACGCAAGCATCGGACTCAAACGTGCCGAGCAGCTCTACGACCGCGTGTTCCTCGAATACGGCGACGACTCCGTGGCCCAACTCGGTGGTGTTCACCTCGCCTGTGAGCAGTCATCGAACCTCCTGACCAAGGTGCTCGAGTGGGGCCGGCTGATGGCCTACCTCGAACAGTCCACCCGCTACATCGAATACAACACCCGCCTCGGCGGCCGGTAACGCTACTAACGGCCGCCCGAGGTGCGCGAGTCCAAGCTCGGTGCCCGCTACGTGGAGCAGGTCGACCAGCTGTTCTCGATCTACTCCGGCTTGCTCCCGAAGCTCCTCGACTGGGCCAGGGACCGGTATCCCAAGGATCCGGCCGATTCCGATTTCGTCTACAAGCAGACGATCAAGGCGAAGGCCTGCGATGCGCTGCGCGGGATCCTGCCCGCGGCCACCCTCTCGAACGTCGGCATTTATGGCACCGGCCAGGGTTATGAGGCACTGCTGCTGCGGATGCGCGCCCACCCGCTGCCCGAGGCGCGGCGCTACGCCGATCTCATGCTCACCGAACTTCGCAAGGTGGTCCCGTCGTTTCTGACCCGCGTCGATCGGCCCGAACGCGGCGGCGTGTGGAGTCAGTACCTCTCCGAGACCCATGACCACACCGAAGACGTCGTACATCGGATCATGGGCAGCATGGTGCCCGAACACCGACCCGGCGTCACGCTCGTGGACTTCGACCCCGAGGGCGAGGACAAGGTCCTGGCGGCCATCTGTTACCCGCACGCGAATCTGCCCGAGGATCAAATCCTGGCCCGGGTACGCACCCTTGGTGCTGATGAGCGAGTGTCCATACTTCGGGCCTACGTGGGGGAGCGGTCAAACCGTCGCCACAAGCCGGGACGGGCCTTCGAGCGCACCGACTACCGCTTCGACGTCCTCGCCGATTACGGCGCGTTCCGCGACCTCCAGCGCCACCGCATGCTGACGATCGAGTGGCAACAGCTTTCGCCGGCCCACGGCTACGACCTGCCGGATCCGGTGATCGAAGCGGGGGAGGAACCCGCCTTCGTCCACGCAATGGAGATCTCCGCCGCGCTCTACGGTGCGATGTCGTTCCGGTTCCCAGAGCAGGCGTCATACGCAGTGTCTCTTGCCTATCGGTTGCGCTACGTGATGCAGATGAATGCACGCGAGGCGATGCACCTCATCGAGTTGCGAACCACCCCGCAAGGTCACCCGTCCTACCGCGTTGTGGCCCAGGCGATGCACCAACTCATCGCCGAACAAGCAGGCCATCGCGCGCTTGCGGCCGCGATGAGCTACGCGGATCACGAGGTGTACGAACTCGAGCGGTTGGCCTCGGAGCGTGCTGCTGCGGCCCGTCGAGCGTCAATCTCGTGACGCTGCGCGCGAACGCGACCGCCGGCCTCCGGCCGCCAAAAACAATTCGCGATTCGCTGACCAGGGTCAACGCGCCGCGCCGCAGGTCAGCGACGCGTCCACCGTCGTGCTCCGCCTTGACACGACCCCCCATTTTCTGACTGACTCCACCTCGTTGCACCACCCGTCGGTTCGTGGTTCTTCCTGCACGCGATTCATCGTGAGCGAGAAGAGGACGGGGAAGGCAACGGCGGAGTCCAGGAGTCCTAGTAGAGAACTCTGAAACACCTGATGACCCTGTGTCGTCGGGTCGCCCAGTGGCCCCAACGGCCTCCTGGGCTTCGCCACCACCGGTCCAGCCCGGCCATCGGCGACCGGTTGGGCACGGGTTGGGGAGTGATCGGCGAACCTCGACACACCTCAACGTGTCCGAAGACCGGAGCAGAAGAGCCCGGCGCGGCGCACACCCGGCGATATAGTGCGCGCCCTCACGGCCCGGTTCAGCGTTCGAGAGAGACTCATGGCGGATATTTCCGAAGAAGAGACACCGGATATCGATGGCGAGGACGAAGGCGAGGTCGATGACCTCGTCCTTGACGACGATGACGATGCCGTGGTCGACGATGCCGACCTCGACGTCGATCTCGACGCCTTGGTTGCCGAGCCCATCGTCGGTGCGGTTGTTGGTGAGGCCGGGACCACGCCAACGGCTGAAGCTGACGACGAGGAAGACGAGAATCTCGACCTCGAAGAAGAGCTCCATCCCGACGACGTCGAGGAGCCACTCGATGTCCTGTTGGCCGAGCGGACCACTGCTGAGCGCATGGACGAGGAAGAAGCCGATCTCGAAGACGAAGACCTCGAGCCGGAAAACCCGGCCGACGGTGGGGGGAAGATCGTCCCACGCCGTGACGACGAGTTCCTGTGTCGTTCCTGCTTCTTGGTGAAACCACTCAGCCAGTTGGCCAAAGGCGAGAAGGATCTCTGCCGGGACTGCGAGTGACCAAGGCGCCGCACTCGGGCGCCACCAACCGTTGGCGCATCCCCATTGCTGCGGCATCCGGACTCGCGCTGGCACTCGCATTTCCCAGCACGGACATCGGACTTCTCGCCCTCGTCGCGCTGGTCCCGCTCTGCTGGCTTTGGCACGACACCGGCCCCGGCGGGGGAGCGCTGCTCGGGTTCGTCGCAGGCTTGGTGTTCTTCGGCATCCACCTCTCGTGGACGTGGTACTTCGGGGCAGTTGCGATCGTCCCCCTCGTGGCGCTCCAAGCATCCTTTTGGGCCGCCGCCGGTGCAGTCATCGGCGGCCTCGGACGGCGAGGTATCCGATCTCCGTTCGTCATCGCAGCCGTCTGGGTCGTGCTCGAGGCGGCGCGCACGCGATGGCCGCTCGGGGGATTGGCCTGGGGACAGACCGGAGTCGCACTTCACGACTTCGAGGCGGCGCGGGCGCTGGCCAGCTTCGGTGGTGTCCCGCTCGTGAGTTTCACGGTCGTGGCCGTCAACGGACTCGTCGCGGAGGTACTCCGATCGATCCGTTCACCCGGTAGGACCCGAACGGTAGCCGTGGTGGGAGTCGTCGTGGTCCTAGGACTCACCGCCACCGCTTCAGCATTTCGATTCGTTCCACGACCGAACGGCACGTTTCGCTTCGCGCTCCTGCAGGGAAACGACAAGAACCGATATCTGACGGCGGAAGAGATCGGGGCCAACTATCTCACCCGATCGCACCTCCGGCTCGCCGCCACGTTGCGCGGACGGTACGACCTCGTGATATTTCCGGAGTCCGCGCTCGGGACAGATCCGGAACGAGACCCTGGACTGCGGGCCGAGCTGATCCGTATTGCCCGGGTGCATCGCTCGTGGATCATGGCCAACGTGGTCGACGAGGTCACCGAACCAGGGCGCGCCTTCAACGCCAATCGTCTGTACTCACCCGATGGCCGGCTCGTCGGCACCTATGCGAAACGCCACCTCGTCCCGTTCGGCGAGTTCGTCCCGTGGCGGGGCTCGCTCAGTTTCATCGGTGCACTCCAACAGATCCCTCATGACTTCACCGCAGGTCATCGGCTTGGTATCGAGAACGTCGCGGGTCACCGCATCGGGTCGGTCATCTGCTTCGAGAGCGCGTTTGGGCCGCTCATGCGCGAGAACGTCAAGGCGGGTGCGGAGATCATTGCGGTGACCACCAACAACCGTTCGTACCAACGCTCCGCGAACTCCGAACAACACGTCGCGCTGAGTCAGATGAGTGCAGCCGCCGTAGGGCGGCCGGTGCTGCACGCCGCGATCTCGGGCATCACCGCGGTCATTGACGCGAACGGGATGATCCATCAAAGGTCCGAGTTGTTCCGCAACGCAGTCGTTGATGGCTCGGTCACCCCAACCACCGGCGAGACGCCGTACGTACGCTTTGGCGACTGGGTGGAATGGGGGAGCGGGCTCATCATGCTCGGTGCGCTCGTCGCACTTGTTGCCCGTCGCCGTAAGCTCACCCCGGCCCGCTCCGACGGAGCATGAGGACAGAATCATGAGTCAAGCGGAACCCACCGCAGCTCCAGCCGATCCACCAGCGGAACGGGGCCCGTCCGGCCCGCTCCGAAGGAGCATGAGGACAGAATCATGAGTGAACATGAGTGAAGCGGATAACCCACTCGAGCGAGCGGTTGAGCTCTTGGTCTACGCGCCCATCGGTCTGGCGATGTTCGCCAAGGACACCGTGCCTACGTTCATGAAGATGTTCGTGGCTCGCGGCCAGACCGAAGTCACCCAGCGGCGGAAGAGCGCCGAGGGCCAAGCCAGCCAGTACAAGACCATCGGCCAGATGGCCGTGAAATACGGCGGACCCGAAGTGAAGCGTCAGGCCGGGGCCGCGGCCGACACCGTCCGCAAGCGAGCCGAAGAAACCATCGCCGGCATCGCGTCCGTGGCTGCCACTCAAACCGGGATCCCCACGGGACCACCCACAACGGGGACTCCCACGAGCGGGACCGGGGCGACCGCGCCGGATGGCGCCGCAGCGGCCGGACCTGGGGCGTCGACGGATTCGCAGGCCAAGGCCCCGGGATCCAAGGCGCCCAAGGCCACCGCGCCGAAGCGGACGCCACCCAAACCCACGTCAGCGGCGCCCGACCGTGCGAACGCTGCGTTGCCGCGGGAGCTTCCGATCCCGGATTACGACCTTCTCTCGGCCTCACAGGTCATCGATCGGCTTCCGGGTCTCGCGGAGGATGACCTCGCGGCAGTGCGCGGCTACGAGGTGGCTCATCGATCTCGCACCACGATTCTCGGCAAGATCACCCAACTCACCGCGTGAACCAACCATGACCGCAGGATCGACCGCTCCCGAGGAAGCCGCTCGGCCGGCAGTCGACACCGATCTGGCGTTCATCGTCGAGTTGGCGGGGGAGCTACGCCTCCACACCTCTACCCAGCGTGGCGGGCCACTGTGGGCGTCTCACGACGCGTTGGGACCACCATCGGTCGAATCTCTTTCGCGTCGCCTCGATGACCCCCGGTTGGCCACGTTCGTCGGCACCTTGGATGACCATGTCTTGGCCTACGGGTTGGCCCACCTCGAACATCTGGAAGACACTGGGCCCCTCGGCGTCATCGACGAACTGTTCGTCAGCCTTCCGGCCCGCGCGGTGGCCCTCGGCGAAACCATCCTTGCGGGGCTTGTGGCCTGGTGCACTCATCAAGACTGCGCAGCCATCGACGCAACCGCGTTACCCGGCGACCGCGCCGCCAAGAACTTCTTCGAATCAGCAGGCTTCAAAGCCAGAAGCCTCACCATGCACAAGTCCCTGACTCCCTGAAGACACACGCGAAGCGAGAGGCGCCACGCGGCCCGATACGGAAGGTTTCTCTCGCCCTTGAGCGCCGACCATCACCAAGGGAGGATTATGGGCATCCCACGGGGTGCCCATAATCCTCGTTATGTAAACCTACGCATTCTGCAGGCTCCGCAGGCCGGTTCGATGGTCGCCCGACCTCGGGTTGCTTCAGTGGTGCCAGCGAGCTCGGAGTTCTGGGTACCAGGCCACAGCCGCGCCACAGGCGACGAACTTGACGGCCATGATCGCCAGGGTGATCTGCACGGCAATCGGTGTATCGGCATCGGCGCGCGACGGCAGGGTCCCCAGGAGGGCCCAGAGGGCGGCGCCAACGCCGGCGAGCACCAGGAGCCCCGCGATCGTGCTGCGAAGCCAGCCGGGCATCGGCGGGCGGGTCTTCGGAACCCGAGGAGGTGCCAGATGGTCGACTCGGGACGGCTGTGACGGTTTCGGCCGGCGATCGGGCGGAACGTAGAGGGTCCCGTTGGCAACCCGGGCCCGGAAGTCGTCGTAGGCGGAGCGGATCGCGGGATCGCGCAGGTTGGAATACGCAGCACTGACCTGTTTGAATCGCTCTTGGTCATCCAGATCAGGATTCCGGTCCGGATGCAGCGTTTTGGCGAGTTCTCTGTACCGAAGGTCAACCGCCGCCGGGGTCGCGTCCGAATGCACGCCCAGAACCGCGTAATAGTCGGTACTCGACCATTCGCGGGTCCGAACTCGGGTCATGCCATCAGATTAGGAGGACGAGCGGCGAGGCGACGCACGGGTCCTAGGAGTCGGCGTAGTCCGCGATCGGTGCACAGGAACAGACAAGATTGCGATCGCCGAAGACGCCGTCGATCCGGCTGACTGGCGGCCAGTATTTCGAGCTCCGCACTCCGTCCACGGGGAACGCCGCAAGCTCTCTGCTGTAGCCGCGCTGCCAATCGTCGGTCACCACGTCTTCCGCGGTATGCGGTGCGGCCGAGAGCGGACTGTCGTCGTGGGTCCACTCCCCTGACTCGATCCGCGAGATCTCCGCCCGGATCG
This sequence comes from Acidimicrobiia bacterium, assembly GCA_031430375.1. Classification (GTDB taxonomy): domain Bacteria; phylum Actinomycetota; class Acidimicrobiia; order IMCC26256; family JAENVU01; genus JAENVU01. The sequence goes on along the minus strand of JANPBJ010000233.1, from coordinate 13,468 downwards.
CGATCATCGCCGCGCAGAACCGATCCAGCTCGGCGAGCGCTTCGGATTCGGTGGGCTCCACCATGAGCGTGCCGGCAACGGGGAAGCTCAGCGTGGGCGCGTGGAACCCATAGTCGACAAGACGTTTCGCAACATCCTCGGCGGTGACGCCGGTGGACACGGTGAGCGGGCGCAGATCGAGAATGCACTCGTGGGCCACCAGTCCCGACGGTCCGGTATAGAGCACCGGGAACGAAGACGACAACCGATGGGCAAGGTAGTTCGCCGACAGGATCGCGACCTGCGTGGCGCGCCGTAGACCGTCGGGCCCCATCATGGCGATGTACGCCCACGGGATCGGCAGGATCCCCGCAGACCCATTCGGCGCCGCCGAGACTGGTCCCACGGTGGCCGTCGGATCGAGTGGATGGCCGGGGAGAAACGGCGCGAGGTGCGAGCGGACCGCCACCGGGCCGATACCGGGTCCGCCCCCGCCGTGCGGGATGCAGAAGGTCTTGTGCAGATTGAGGTGTGAGACGTCCGCGCCGAACCGACCCGGAGCCGCGAGGCCCACCAGTGCGTTGAGGTTGGCGCCGTCCACGTACACCTGTCCGCCGTGGGCGTGGATCAGCGTGCACACTTCGACGATCGAGGTCTCGAACACCCCGTGCGTCGAGGGATACGTCACCATCAACGCGCCAAGTTCCGCGGCATGGGCCGACACCTTCGCCTGGAGATCGGCGAGATCGATGTTGCCGTCGGTATCGGTCTCGACCACGACCACTCGCATTCCCGCCATCACCGCGCTCGCCGCGTTCGTCCCGTGTGCGGACGCAGGGATCAGACATACCACCCGTGCGTCGTCACCATTGCTGCGGTGGAACGCGCGGATCGCCAACAGGCCCGCGAGCTCGCCTTGCGACCCCGCGTTCGGTTGGAGCGACACCGCGTCGTAGCCTGTGATCTCGCAGAGCCATCGTTCCAGATCGTCCACCACTCGGGAGTAACCCGGCGTCTGATCGGTGGGGGCAAACGGGTGGATCGCCGCAAACTCGGGCCACGTGATCGGTTCCATCTCAGTGGTCGCGTTGAGCTTCATCGTGCAGGACCCGAGCGGGATCATGGTGCGATCGAGCGCGAGGTCCCGGTCCGAGAGGCGGCGCAGATAGCGCAGCATTTCGGCTTCGGAGCGGTACCTGTGGAACACCTCATGCGCGAGGAACTCGCTGGTGCGCGCGAGTGCGTCGGGAATTCCGGTGCCGCGCTCCCCCACGCTTGTTCTCGATGCGAGACCATCGACCGAGAACACGTGAAGCAGCCGTGCCAACACCACAGATGTGGTGGTCTCGTCGAGCGCAATCCCCAGCGTGTCGGCGTCGACGAACCGGAGGTTGATCCCCTGGTCGCGCGCCGCGTTCAGCAGCGCGTCGGCCCGACCGGGAACGCGCACGGTCAGCGTGTCGAACCAGGTGTGGTTGACCACTTCCACTCCCCCGCGTTGGAGCGCGTCGGCAAGCTGCGAGGTGAGACCGTGGATGCGCGTCGCGATCGCGCGCAGTCCTTCGGGTCCGTGGTAGACCGCGTACAACCCGGCGATGACTGCGAGCAGGACCTGCGCGGTACAAATATTGCTGGTCGCCTTCTCTCGTCGGATGTGCTGCTCACGCGTCTGAAGTGCGAGGCGCAGGGCCGGACGACCAGCCGCGTCGACCGACATTCCAACGAGACGCCCGGGCAGCGTGCGCTTGTGCGCCTCGCGACACGCGAGGAACGCGGCATGAGGGCCACCCGCGCCCAGCGGGACTCCGAAGCGTTGTGCCGAGCCGATCACGAGATCAACACCGATCTCCCCCGGCGGGCGCAAGACGGTCAGAGCCAACAGGTCGGTGGCTACCGCCACCAGCGCGCCCTGGTCATGTGCAAGCTGTACCAGCTCCGAGTGATCCCGCAGTACCCCGCTGCTCCCCGGGTAGGAGACCAGCACACCAAAGACGCGTGCACCCGGAAGGTCACGTGCTGGATCCCCGACCACGACTTCGATTCCGAGCGGTTCCGCACGGCCGCGAATCACCGCGATGGTCTGGGGATGACAATCCGCGTCGACCACGAAGATGTCGCCTCCCTTCGGTGCCAGGCGCCGACACATCGTCATCGCTTCGGCGGCCGCGGTTGCTTCATCGAGGAGCGACGCGTTCGCGAGGTCCATGCCGGTGAGATCCGCGACCATCGTCTGGAAATCGAGCAACGCCTCGAGCCGACCTTGGGAAATCTCAGGCTGATAGGGCGTGTACGCGGTGTACCAGGCCGGGTTCTCCAATACGTTCCGGCGGATCACCGCGGGCGTGATCGTGTCTGAGTACCCCATCCCAATCATCGACGTCATCACCACGTTGGTATCCGCGAGCTGCCTGAGCGCGGCAATGGCTTCCACCTCGCTGCGGGGGGCGGGGAGGTCCATCACGTCAGTGCGTCGGATCGATTCGGGCACCGCGGCGTCAGTGAGCGCATCGAGCGACGCGTAACCGAGGGCAGCCAACATCGTGGACTGTTCGGCCGAGTCAGGACCGATGTGGCGATCCTCGAACTGCTCCCGGAGTGACGTTGCCATGTGTCGGTCCCTTCAACGCGCGAGTGAAACGACCGCGGTGCGGCCGCTCCCCCTCTGTCGTGGAACCTGAGAGATTCACCCGGTGAACCGGGCTTTCCCCGTCGGTGAGGGACGACGTCCCTACTCTCCAGAGTTGCCTTACCCGGGCGGTTCGTGAGCCTGAGAGATTCCGGGGAGGTTGCTCCTTCGGCGTCCCCTGCCGGGGACTCTCCCGCTCGGGTTCAAACGGCGTGTCGGCCCACGCTAGACGAAGGGCGGCTTGACCACCGTGGCGACAAGGCGATTGCCGCGTACGTCGATCTCGACCGTGGCGCCGTCTTCCACGTCCGGGGGCAGAAACGCCAACGCGATCGCCTGTTCGAGCATCGGCGAGAAGTTGCCACTCGTAACTTCGCCCACAACCGCCCCACCCAACAGCACCGCGTTCCCCGCACGAGGCGGACGCCGACCTTCCACCAGGAGCCCTCGCAACCGCCGGGCGACCCCTCGATCTCGTTCGGCCACGAGCGGGTTGCGGCCTCGGAACTCACCTTTGTCGAACCGAACCACCCAACCGAGTCCGGCTTGGAGCGGCGTGATCCCCTCCCCCAGTTCGTGACCGTGCAGTGGCAATCCCGCCTCGAGCCGCAGCGTGTCTCGGGCGCCGAGCCCAGCGGGTGTCACCCCGGCTGCGAGGACCGCAGTCCACAATGCGGGCGCGTCAGTCTCAGGAATATGAATCTCGATGCCATCCTCGCCGGTGTAGCCCGTGCCGGCGACGATGCACTCGATGCCATTCCAGACCACCTCGGCCACGGTGAACCGACTCACCTCCGCCATCGCTTCCGATACTCCGCGCATTCGCTCGCGCGCTTGCGGCCCCTGAACCGCGATCACCGCACGATGTGCCGTCACGTCCTCGATTGCAGTTACCCCGCGGCCATCCACGACCGTGTCAGTAGGAGCGGCTTCACGTAATGCATCAACGATGCGCTGAGTGTTCGACGCGTTGGGCATCACCAGGAAATCATCCTGTCCCACCCACCAGATGATGATGTCGTCCACCACATGGGCATCTACCGGATCAAGCAGGTGGGTGTACTGCGCGCGACCCACGCCGATACGGTCGAGATCGTTGGTGAACGCCCGCTGCAAGAGTTCATGCGCTCCCGAACCGACGACCCGCAGCGAGCCGAGGTGCGAAACATCGAAGGCCACCGCGTCGGTACGACACGCCCGGTGTTCTTCGAGCACACCGCGGTACTGGATTGGCATTTCCCAGCCACCGAACTCCACGAGCTTGGCAGCCAGTGCGCGGTGCTCAGCGTCGAGCGGGCTGTGGCGCCAGGCGTTCATCGTCGGGTCGCGGTTCTGGTGCTATCGAGCGCGACCGGCACGCGATCCGCGCGTCCCGGCCTTTCCGGCATCGGACGCGAGATCGTGGATGCTTGCATCGAGTGAGAGAACAAGACCCGCGAGCGGGACGATGTTCAGCACCCCTTGGCCGTTCCGCACCAGGTCCACGATGTCGTCACCGGACCGGGCGAGCACCGAGGTCGAACCTTCGATGACGAGACTCGCAGACGCGAGGTTCTCCCCCAAGTGGTCGCGCAGATACTCGATGGCCTTTCGCGCGGTCTGGAGCGAGACGCCACCGTCGAGCAGGCTCTTGATCACCTTCAACGCGACGAGGTCCCGGTACGAATAGCGACGCTGGGTTCCACTCCCCGCCGCGTCGGCCAGCGATGGACGCAACAGATCTGTGCGCGCCCAGTAGTCGAGCTGGCGATACGAGATCCCCACAATCGAGCACACCTGCGGCCCGCTGTATCCGACTTCTTGCCATTGCTCCCCCGCCGGGTCCAGCACCCCCTGTTCGAGCTTCTCCGGCAGCCGGGCTGACGTAGGAGCGGGCAAGTGACGAGCCGCGGACGCTGGGTCGCGAGGTGCCATCAGAGAATCGCCTTTCACAGCACGGGCCCGTAGGAGGCCTGGAGTCACACAGTCGTAGTTACGGGGATGTCGACGGTACCGGGCCCCGCAAGGTCCGTCAATGGGTCAGGCGAAGTCTTCCGGCTTGATCTCATCAAGAAATGCCCGGAACTCCTCGATTTCATCCTCTTCCTGCTCCTCTTCAAACAGGACGCCGGCCTCCTCGAAGACCGCCTCATCCACCACAATCGGGACGTCGTCACCCAGGCGAACTGCCAAGGCCAATGCGTCAGACGGCCGCGCCGAAATGCGTTGCACCGAACCATCACGCATGAGTTCCAGCTCCGCATAGAACGTGCCACCTTCGAGCGCGGTGATCGCCACTTGGCGCACCTCGACGCCGAAATCCCCCATCACCGTCACGAACAGATCGTGAGTCATCGGGCGGGGGGTCTCCATCCCCTGCAGTGCGTAGACGATGGCCGTGGCCTCCGGAGACCCAATGAAAATCGGCAAGTACCGGAGTCCTTCCAGCTCGCGCAACAGCACGATCGGTTGATTCGACGGAACTTCGACTCGCACGCCAATGAGCTTGACACGGATCACGCAGGCCTCCTCCTTGCCGGGCCGACGTTACACGGGCCGCGTCGAGCCCTCCCCAGTCCACGGACACTCCGAGCGCGGCTCGAGCGCGTGGAGGGAGTCACGGTCATCGAACTCGTGATCTCAGTCGCGCAATAGCCCAGAGGTCGCGCCGCGGAGAAATGCCGCGCGCATGGCCCGGCCCAGGCGGGCCAGGTCGACGAGATCCTCCCGGGCCTGGGCCCGAGCCTCCGGATTGCGGCGTTTCAACCGCGGCGCAATCACTTGGTCATACAGACCAGCCTCGCGCTCGGCGGCCACGCGGAACATGCGCAGGTGACGGGGGCCAATGCCGTGACCCGAAAATCCAGCGGCGAGCGTCGCGATGACCAGGGCATCCTCGTCGAAGATCACGCGGTCGCCGCTCCCGGCCGCCGGCACAATCATCCCGTACTCCTCCAGCTCGGCGAGGGCGGCGTCGGTCAGTCCCGCCGCGGTCGCGAGTTCGGCGCGGGTCAGGCTCGCCCCGCTCCCCTCGAGCACGAGCTCGTCGTCGGTGCCGTCATCGAGGGGCAGCATCGGTGACTCGAACATCGACGGGGCGGGAGTCGGCTTCGAGCCGCCGCGCTCATTCGCGCGTGTCGCAGCACTCGCCCGAGTCGCCTTCGGCGCGCGTTTCGGCTTCGCGCCCGTCCCGCTCGCGGCTTTGACCGCGGCGGTGGACCCAGACTTGGAGTCAGACTTGGTCGCGCGTCCGCGGCTCGCCGGACGGGGCTGAGGCACATTTCCACGTACTTCGATCGCGGCACCACTTTCACCCGGCGCGAGCTCTACGTCGTCGGGCAACTCGCCCGGACGAGCCGCATCGAGCCGTGCCTTCATCACTTTGAGAGGCAGGAAGTTCTGCTTCTGCTGATGCAACACCCAGGCCAGGCGAGCGATATCGCCGTCGCGGAACTTTCGGTAGCCCGACGGGGTGCGCTCCGGATCGATGAGACCTTGGGCCTCGAGAAATCGGATCTTGGAAATCGTGATGTCAGGGAACTCATCGCGCAACGTGGCGAGTACCTCTCCAATCGATTGGTGATCGGTCCCTGCGTTCATGTTCCCCGCTCCCGGCCCTGCCCCAGGTGGAACGAGAGATGGAATCGACCCACTTGGATCTCGTCACCGTCGACCAGCACGCGAGACTCCACCCGTTCCCGGTTCACGTAGGTGCCATTCAGCGACCCAACGTCTCGGACGGAAAACACCGACCCGCCCTCGCGCTCGATACTCGAATGCCGCCGCGACACGGTGATGTCGTCGAGGAAAATCGTCGAGTCCGGGTGGCGACCAATACTGGTGGCATCCGCGTCAATCAGATACGTGCTGCCGGCGTTGGGACCACGCACGACATGCAACACCGCGGCTCCACCGGGAATCTCGGGAACGAGCGGTATCTCGATCGTTGAATCTCCGCCGCTCTCGGGATACGCGTCGAGTGGCGTACCGCACGAAGAACAAAACCGGGCTGAGATGTCGTTGCGGTGGCCGCAACGGGTACACACCATTCCGCCAGGCTACAACGCTCGACCTCCGGTGGAGGTCGAGACCGACAATCCCGGTGTTTCACCGGGCCCGGGTGTGGTAGCCAACCCTCAGGGCGCCAGAAACGCCTCGTAGGCCCCAGCATCCATCAGCGCGTCGACTTCCGAGGGATCGGTGAGTTCAACGGTAAAGATCCAACCGGTTCCGTAGGGGTCCTGATTCAGCGCCTCGGGCGTCGCGTCGAGGTCACCGTTGACCTCGACCACCGTTCCCGTCACTGGGCAGTAGACCTCCGAGACCGACTTCGTGGATTCGATCTCCGCGATCGAAGCGTGCGCCACGACCAGAAGCCCGACATCGGGCAACTCCACGTAGACCACGTCACCGAGAGCGTCCTGCGCGTAATCGGTGATACCGATGACAGCTCGGTTTCCTTCGAGGCGCACCCATTCGTGCTCGGGGGAATAGCGAAGGCCGGCGGGCGTGGTCATAAGAACATCCTCGCAGAAACACGCGTGCGACGCGTCCGGATCAGTGTCGAGTGAGGCTACCCGGGGTGGTACCGACAACCCCGTTCCGCTCGGACGGTGTCGTCAGATTTGGGTGATCCGCCGCGCGTACTCCTCCGCCAATGCTTCGGCGGCGGCGCTATTGGCTGCCTCGGAATGAATGTGAACCACGGCGTCTTCAGGATCAGGCAAGACCAAAGCCCAGGCGTCGCCGTGATCGATCTTGACGCCGTCGATCAATACGACCTCGCGACCCTTCGTCCGCTCCACCATTTCACGCATCACCGCACCCTTGCGTGACCACTCGACCGGGACCGTCATCAGCGCGGTGAACACGGGCGGCAGGGTGTCGACCACATCGGCGAGGTCGAGCCCGGTCGACGCCAGGAGATCCAGCAGATGCACGAATGTCGCGGTGGCGTCGAAACCGAGCAGGAAGTTGGCCCAAACGAACGTGCCATCCGCGTCGGCCGCGATGTCGACATCGCGTCGTGATGCCGCTTCCATGATCGACGTCGCGGACGTCTTGGTCCACACCAGATGCGCACCACCGTCGGTCACGATGCGTTCGGCTACCCGGCTCGCCGAAACCGGAAGCGCCACGCGAACTCCGGGGCGAGCCTTCACCACCAAGGTGAGCAGCGCATTCAGCGTTTGGTGATCATCGAGCGCTCGGCCGGTGCGATCGACCAAGGTGGCCGTCTCGCCGGCGGGGTCAATGAGCATCCCGAGATCACTTCCCGACGCCCGGACCAGGGTACCGATGCGCTCCACCCTTTCGGCGCGGTCGTGGAGTCCGAGCGCACTCGGACGTGTCGCGGCAAACGGGTTGACCGCGAGCACATCGGCGCCGACTTTCGCCAGTACGGCAGGCAGCGCCAACGATGCCGCGCCAAACGAGTAGTCGAGCACCACCTTGAACGCTCGGTCCTGAAGTCGGTCGCCGTCCACGCAGTCTTCGAGGGCGGCGGTATAAAAGGCGAGGGCGCGCGGCGGGAACACGATGTCGCCGATATCGCCTGCGAAGGCACGGCGAAAGTCTTCTCTGGCGAGCAACCGCTCGATCTTGCGCTGGGTGCTCTCCGCGATATCTCGACCGGTGCTATCGAAGAACCGGATCTCGACCCGGTCCGAGTCGTCAGCGGCGAGCCGAACGCTGATCCCGCCCGCGTTCTGCGAGTTGTGGACCTGGAACCGGGTGAGCGGAACCGTCGCGAGTTCGACGTCCTCCACATTCACGCCCGCGAGATTCAAACCCCCGATGATCGATCGCTTCAGCGCTCGAGCCGCGCGGCTCGTGTCACGGCTGGTCGTGACCACCGCTCCTTTCTTGAGCGAGGTCCCGTAGGCCTGCGCGAGACGCGTTGCGACATCAGCGGTGATGTCAACGTTCGCGATCCCCGACGCGCCGCGCCGGCCGAACAACGTCCGTGCCCCTTTGGTCTCCCACACAATCGACGACGTGACGACCGCGCCCGCGTCGACCGACTTGAACGGGTACACCTTGACATCAGACGACACCACTGCCTGTTCACCGATGAAACACTCATTGCCGAGCACGGCACCTGGCTCGATCGCCACCCCACTCCGCAGGTCACAGGCTCGCCCGAGTACCGCGCCACGAACCCGCGACGACTGACCGATATAGGTGTGCTCGTGGACCACCGACCGCACGACCTGCGCGTTCTGCCTCACCACCACGTCACCGCCCAACACGGTGTGATCGCCCACGTGCGCGCCCGCTTCGATCCGACAGTTCGGACCGATGATCGCGGGACCGTCCACTTGCGCGTCCGGATCAACGTCGGCCCCTTCTCCGAGCCAAATGTTCTCCCGCATGCGGAAGCCGTCGATCTCCACCGTGACCAGACCGTCGAGAATGTCCTGGTGGGCACTGAGATAGGCGTCCAACGTGCCGACGTCCTCCCAGTAGCCGTCGATCACGTGTCCGAAGAGCGACTCCCCCGCGTCGAGCGCGGCCGGGAACACATCGCCGGAGAAGTCGACGACTTCGTCGGGCGCGATGAAGTCGAAGATGCGCGGTTCCAGGACGTAGATGCCGGTGTTGATGGTGTCGGAGAACACTTGGCCCCAGGTGGGCTTCTCGAGGAACCGCTCAATGCGGCCATCTTCTCGGGTGATCACGATCCCGAACTCCACCGGGTCGGTCACTCGCTTGAGCGCGATGGTGCCCAGGGCCCCAGAGTCGCGATGAGCTTGGATCAGCTCGGTGAGATCAACATCGGTGAGCACATCACCGGAGATCACGAGGAAGGTGTCGTCGAGTTCATCGATAGCGTTGCGTACGGACCCCGCGGTTCCGAGCGGCGAATCCTCCGTGGCGTATCGCATCTCCACACCCAGTTCGGAGCCGTCGCCGAAATACGTCCGGATCTGATTCGCGAGGAAGGCCAGCGTGACCACGATCTGGTCGATGCCATGATCGGCGAGGAGCCGGACGATGTGTTCCATCATCGGCCGGTTCGCGATGGGCATCATCGGCTTGGGCTGATTGCTCGTCAGGGGACGTAAGCGGGTGCCCTCGCCCCCTGCCATGATCACAGCCTTCATCACAGTCCTCCTGCGGCCGCTCGCGCGGCCCGACCTTCTCGTAGGGCCTCGAGCCCGATGGGGATGTACCCGGCGGTCGCGTAGTAGCTCATCGCCAGCCCGCTTATGGTGAAGAACCAGGTAATCGCTGCGAGCACTTGATGGCCCACGCCCGGCGCGGAATCTTCAAGCCACAAGAACATCGGTAGCCCCACCATTAACGCGAGCGTCCCCGCTTTGCCGACCCACTGCACATCGATGCGCCGCGCACCCAACGCCGCGAGCCCGACGGTTGCGATACTCACGATCGCCTCCCGGACCAACACCAACACCCCGATCCATGCCGGGACGTAACCCGATACGAGCAATGCGAATCCGGCCGCGATGAGCAGCACCCGATCGGCGATCGGGTCAATGATCTGGCCGAACTTGCTGCCTTGATCAAAGCGGCGAGCGATGTAGCCGTCAACCCAGTCGGTGGCGCCGAGGATGGCCAGCACCACGCCCGCCGCTATCAGACGGTCATCGTGGAGCAGCAGCCACATGAACCAGGGAACCGCGGCGAGACGCAGGACGGAAATCAAGTTCGGGATCGTCCAAAGTCCGCGATCTCGAGGTGTGTCCGGCATGGCGCTCAGGGTACGTCAGACAGGGTTGTGACTTGGCGTACTGCGCCGCCCGAGGCCGGGTGAAGATCACGAAACGGGACCGGTCGTTTCCCGACGCCCGTCATTGCAGTCCGCTGTCGGCTCCACCATCAACCGGGATCGAAGTCCCCGTCACGTACTTTGCGACATCGGAACAGAGAAAGGCGACGAACGCTCCGAAATCGGCCGGGTCGCCGATCGTCCCCGCCGGAACCGCGGCGCCAAGCCCCGCCGGATCACCGTAGAGGTCGGTGATGCGCTCGGTGGCGTGCAGCCCGGGTTGCAAACTGTTGACCGTGACGCCGTCGCGGGCCACCTCTCGCGCCAGGGTCTTGAGAAAGCCCGTGAGCCCGGCCCTGGCCGTGTTGGACAGGATCAGGTTCGCAATGGGTTGCCGGGCCGCAATCGACGTGATTGCCAGGACCCTGCCCCAGCCGTTCCGCTGCATCTCGGGCACCGACTCATGACACATCGCGATCGTCGAGAGCGCGTTGAGCTCGAACGCCCGGGTGTATGCATCCAAATCATCGATCGCCGCAAAATCACCCGCAGGCGGTCCCCCGGCGTTCGCCACGAGGATGTCGATACCACCGAGTGCCGCACGCGCTTCTGCGATGAAACCGAGAGCCCCGGCCGCGGTTCCCACGTCGGCCACGATGGGAATCACCCCGTGTCCGATCTCGGCCGCCGCAGTTTCAATGCGGTCGCGGTCACGACCACAAATCGCGACCTGGGCGCCTTCGGCCGCAAGCGCGGCTGCCGCGGCGTACCCGAGGCCCTTCGATGCTGCTGCGACTGCGCTCCGACGGCCCGTGAGGTGAAGATCCATACGTCCAGTTCTTAGTGGATGGGGCCGCGGCGGTCACGGAGGCTCGGCGCCGAGGTCTGTCCGGTGCGCAGGGCGATGATCTCTGCACAGATCGCGACGGCGGCTTCCTCCGGCGTTCGAGACCCGATATCGAGCCCAATGGGCGCCATGATGCGTTCGAGACCCGCAGCGTCGACGCCCGCCTCCCGGAGCCGCTCCACGCGGGTCGAGTGGGTGCGTCGTGATCCCATGGCGCCGAGATACCCCACATCCGTTGCCAATGTGCCGACGATCGCCGGCACATCGAACTTCGCGTCATGCGTCAAAACACAGACGGCGTCGCGCACCCCGAGCGAGGGACCGACCGTCGCGAGGTACCGATCGGGCCACTCGTTCACCACCTCGTCGGCCATCGGGAATCGAGCTTGTGTCGCGAATACCGCACGCGCATCGCACACCGTGACGCGATAGCCCAAGACCTTGGCCACGCGCGCCAACGCCGCGGTGAAGTCCACCGCTCCGAAAATGATCATGCGGGGCGGAGCGGCAAAGCTTTCGATAAACACGGCGACCGTTCGCTCCCGTGCTTCGCCGTGCGCGCCGTAGTGCCGTGTCGATGACAACCCCGCTCCCAGCCCTCCGAGCGCATCACGGGTCACCACCCGGTCCAGATCCTCGTCCCCGAGACTGCCCCGGGCGGCCATGCCGGGTTCGACCAACAGCTTCGCACCGACGTTCGGTCCCTCCACCACGGTGGCCAACGCGACTTCGCGATCGGCGCGCAACGCGCTCGACAACCCCGCAAAGATCGTGGGGCTACCACTCGATGGACTGACCGCTTCCCTACTCACCAGTCGAGGGGTTCCACGTAGAGGTGGATGGTTCCACCGCAGGTCAGCCCGACCGCAAACGCGTCGTCGTCGGAGAACCCAAAGCTCACGATCCCCCGCTCCTTCTCTCCCGCCAGGATCTGGAGGGCCTCCGCGACCACTGCGCCTTCAACGCACCCACCGGACACCGAGCCCGCAACTTCGCCGGTTTCGCTGACGGCCATCGTTGCCCCCGGGTCGCGTGGGCCGGACCCCTCCACGCCCACCACTCGGGCCACCGCAACTCGATGACCGGCGGCACGCCACCGATCAATGTCGTCGAGTACTTCCTTCACGCGTGGTGCCCTTCGAGAGTCCTGACCAGATCCGAGAGCGACGCGAGCGAGTGGCCCTCCACGAACTCGTCGACGTACGGGAGTGCCGCGGCCATGCCTGCGGCGAGCGGAGCGAAGCCCGGCGATGCCTTCAACGGATTCACCCACACCACCCGATGCGCGACCCGGGCCAATCGTTGCATTTGCTCGGCGAGGACCTGCGGCTCACCGCGATCCCAGCCGTCGGAGATCACCACGACCACCGCGCCGCGGGCCATCCCGCGCACACCCCACTCGTCGTTGAAGGCGCGCAGAGTCTCGCCGAGTCGAGTCCCCCCAGACCAATCGGTCACCCGGCGCGCCGCACCGGTGATCGCAGCATCAGGGTCGCGGTTCATCAGCTCGCGGGTCATGCGGGTCAGGCGGGTTCCGAGTGCGAACGCCTCAACGTGGCGACGGGCGACCACCGCGCTGTGCAGAAACTGGATGATCACCCTCGCGTACGGTTCCATCGACCCACTCACGTCGCACAGCAATACCAGTCGTCGGGGACGCGTCGATGGCATTCGATACGCGCGCCGCAGCGGTTCGCCGCCAGTGCGCATCGCAGCCCGCATCGTGCGACGCACATCGGGTCGGCCCCGCGTCCTGGACCTGACCAACCGACGCGACCGGCGGCGAGCGCCGATGACTCGAAGCTCCGCGAGCGCTCGACGCGCCGCTTCATGCTCCGCGGTGGAGTACGTGGCAAAGTCGCGTTGACGCAACACCTCGGCGCGGCTGAAGCGCACGGTCACCAACGGAACCTCGCGGGCATCTTCATCGTCGGTCCGGCCGTCGGTTCCCGGGTCGGTCGGGCTGTCGTTTCCGAACGTCAACTCGGACATTGCTGCATTCGACAGTTCCGCCATCGAGGCGCTCTGCATGAAGGCTGAGCCAAACCAAGCAGCAAAGCATGCGTCGAATCGCTCGACGTCTTCGGGCCGTCGGCACAACGTTGCGCGCGCGGCCCAGTAGACATGCTCGCCTTGCGTGCCACCCACCACGCTCAGCGCGTCGGCAAACAGCACCGTGCTATCGGTGGAGACCGCAAGGCCAGCCGCTCGAAGTACTCGCGCGAACCCCACTGCGGCCCGCGGCGACACCTGCTCGCCAGCCCCGGCGTCACTCACGGCGCGCGCCGGCGGCCGCGACGATCAC
>JANPBJ010000232.1:0-14137 GCA_031430375.1 Acidimicrobiia bacterium | reverse complement strand
GTTCTGTTTCAACGACTGCGCGGCGTGGACTTCACCCGGCCCGCCAGTCATCGACGCTCGTTGCGTGGCCCACGCCACTGGGAACACGTTCAAGACCTGGCGTGCCTCTCCCGCAGCGATTGCCTTGGCCGCGAGGTACGGCGCGGTTGCGGCCCACGCCATTCCCCCACCCCTGGGCGAGGACCACACCTGGTGTGCGGTACCGAAATGGTGATGGAACTCGGGCTCGCCCAAGTCGGCGACGGCTCCGGAATACGTGAGCCCGTCGATATCCGACGGCTCCAAACCCGCGTCGGCGATCGCGCGTTCGGCCGCCTCGGCTCCGATCTCGCGCGCCGTGCGGCCCGACGCCTTCGAGTATTCCGTCTCTCCGATCCCCACGATCGCGACCTGTCCGCTCACATCGTCGAGCGGTGTCCGGTAGCCCCACTCGTCAGATTGCATGCGGCTCACGGGGTCGGGTCGAGGGGCAGAACAACGGGCGGCAGCGGGTGGCGGTACAGCGCCGCGGCGTTGAGGCTGCACATCATTCTCAGCTCCGGCGCCGGAATGTCGCCCCAATACTTCGCGAGCACATCCTGAGTGTTGGGCCACGTTCCGTCGCCGTGGGGGTAGTCGGTCTCCACCATGATGTTCTCGACCCCAATCACGTGGCGCAACGCGATCGTGGAGGGGTCATCGAGCGTGCAGAACCAGAAGTTTCGCCGCAGCACATCGGCCGGGCGGTCGTCCCAGCCGAGGCCGTAGCCCGACCGGTCGATGATGTTGTCGAGCCGGTCGATGAGCATCGGCACCCAACCGATACCGCCTTCGCTCATCGCGATCTTGAGCGTCGGATATCTATAGGGGTAGCCCGACCACAACCATTCAGTACACGCAGCAAGGGAGAGTTGGCCGAACATCGTGGCACTGAGCTGAATCAAGGGCGAGCCGGGCGGCGACGGGTAGCCGCCCGAGCTGCCCACGTGCAGCGAGATCACGGTGTCGGTGCGCACGCAGGCCTCGATGATCGGGCGCCAGTAATCGCGGTCCCAGAGACTCGGCAGGCCGATGGCGTGGGGACGTTCGGGAAGCGTGACCGACGTGAACCCGCGTTGCGCGTTGCGTTCGATCTCGCGCACCGCTTCGGCCGGGTCCGTGAGGTACACGATCCCGCAGGCGATGATCCGCTCCGGGTACGCCGAGTACCACTCGTGATACATCCAGTCGTTCCACGCGCGCACCGCGGCTTGACCCACCTCCGAGTCCTGGGCGAACGCGAACACCCGGCCGCAGAACCCGGTGATCATCGACGGGAAGTTGTGCATCGCCCAGATCCCGCCGAGATCCATGTCAGCGACCCGCGCGTGCACGTCGTAACAACCGGGGCGCATCTGATCGAAGCGGAAGGGCTCCACCTTCACCGTCTCGGGCCGGCGACCGGCCACCGCGTTCATGCCAACCTGGGAGAAGATCTGATCGTCGAACTGCCAGACCTCGGCGCCGTTGCGAGCTTCAACGATTTGTGGACCGCGTGCCCGCAACGCTTCTGGCATATACGTGTCAAAGAGGTGCGCCGGTTCCACCACGTGGTCGTCCACGGAGATGACGGTGAAGCGAACCTCGCTCGGAGCGGGCTCCGGAAGGAAGAGCTGGGGGTCCAGGTCGGCCATGGGCTGCGACCGTACTGCGATGAGCGACTTCGGGACAGACAACTCGAGACACCGTGCCTCCGTAGAGTGATCGCGTGGATTCCCCGGCAACTCTTCGCGGAGGCCGACGGCTCCACCTGTGCGATCGACTGGGCCTTCGTCGGCATCGGCGCGATCGGTGAGGACGCGGGCAATCTCGTGCCCGATGCGGTGCTCGACTTCCATGTTCCGGCGGACGTGATCGATGATCTGTACGAAACCGTCGCGTCGGGCTACGCAGCCGGACTGGCCGACGCCGGATGGTCCGACCCTGGCTCGCTCGTCCGGTTGGGCATGGCCGCCACGATCGCGGCGAAGTACGCATGGATTCCGCCATCGATGCTGCGCGCCGTGGTGGAAGACCGCGAGTTCCTCAACGGGCGACCGATCGACGAGACACTTCGCCTCTGGTCCCCGGCCGTCTCATTCCTCCTCGACCGCGCGGAGGAAGCCCGCACCTTGGCCACCGGGTTTGGACCCGTCTGATGTGAACGCGATCCATACGCGGGCCTGACGACTCCTTCATATTGAGAGCGCACACTCATTGCATGACTTCATCACTGCGCCGCTCATTTCACATCTCACTGATCGCCACCGTCGCCGTCTCGGGCGTGGCGCTCGCCCCCGCCGCGGCCACCGCGTCCGCCGCCGTCGATTCCGGGCATGTGCATCACGAGATGAGTGCGCCCCTGAAGCAACGCATGGCTTCGGCAACGCCCAAGCAACGGAAGGCGGCAGCATCGCTGCTCGCCCAAATCACCAAGTCGTTGCTGCGGTTCGAGGACGAGCCAGACGCGGTGGCTGCGGGTTTCGTAGCACGGCCGAGTGGCAATCGGCTCATCCACTATCGCAACCCCCGCAATCGTCGCGACGGCCAGGCGCTCGACCCCAATGCCCCCGAAGGTCTGGTCTTTGCCCGCACCACAGGCGGTGAACTCCGCCTCCTCGGCGCGGTGTTCACGGTGCAGCGAGGCGAGACCGCTCCCACTCCCGGCGGACCCATCTTCCAGTGGCATACCCACGACACCAGTTGTGGGTCGTTCCTCGTCGAACCCGGCGCGTGCCCGTCGACCTTCCGCATGCTGCACGTCTGGACCACCGACGTCGTCACGATCGCTGATCCGTGGATTCAACCCTTCCGCATGGCAATGGGTGGCGCGGTGCACCATTCAATCAACCCCAACTCGTCGAGCCGGGCCGCGTAGGCATCCAGCGCTTCGATGACGGCGGTGGACTCCGCCGGTGGGAGCCACACCACAACCCGGTTGACCCCTGCTTCGCGATATCGATCAAGCATCTCGGCGTCCCCCTGCGACGAGAAAACGGTAACGAGCGCGGACTGCGGGTCACGGCCTTGGTTCGCGAACGCGGCGCGAAGTCGCGGGATCTGCGACACGATGTCGCCGAATCCCTCGATTGGGATCCAGCCATCACCCCACGCCGCGATATCTGAGAACACCTTCGACGTAGCTCGCGCGCCGAGGTGGATCGGTGGACGCGGAGACTGGACGGGTTTGGGCCACGACCATGACGGCTCGACCGAGCAATATTCGCCCTCGTAGCTGCCCTCGTCGGCGGTCCACAGCGCCTGCATCAGCGCGAGGTGGTCGATCAAACGGTCACGCGCCGTCTCCAGTGCCACCCCGTGGGTCGCACACTCCTCCCGATTCCACCCGTAGCCGACCCCGAGCTCTAGCCGACCCCCCGACTGCCAATCGAGGGTTGCGATGGTCTTCGCTGTCACCACCGGATCGCGCAACGCCAACAACGCGACCCCGGTGCCCACCCGCAGGGTTGTAGTGGTTGCCGCAGCGGCGGCGAGCGCGACGAAGGGGTCACAGGTGCGCTTGTACCACTCGGGCAACTCGCCGCCGGGCCACGGTGTGCGGCGCGAAACCGGGACGTGGGTCTTCTCGGTGACCCAGAGGGATTCGAAACCGCGGACTTCCACCTCCGGCGCGAGGAGGTGCATCGGCATCGTCTGGTCGGTCGCGAAGATCATCGCTCCGATCTTCACGAGGCGGCGGGGAGATCCATGCCGAAGAACCCGGCGAACATCGCGGTGAGCGCCGAGGGTGAGATCGTTGCGGTGTCGGTCATATCGACATCATCGGCGACAAGGCGGTCCCGAGGCGATGACCTCTTCGGTCAACGTCCCGTCGCGTCTCCGAGCCACGGACGCGCCGCGAGGATCGACGCCGTGCGATCATTCGCGGGGTACAGGGTCTCGATTGACAACTCGGAGAGGTTCACGTCGCGCGCGGTGCCGAATGTTGTGACCGTAGAGAGAAACGACAACTCGAGGCCATCGATCGTCAGCTCCAACGGCAGCACTGCGTCGGGGCGTTCGCTGACGCGACGGTCCGCGTCGGGTGCGTACCCCGCCAGCTCCTCGAGCAGTGATGCCAACTCGGGATCGTTGGTCAACGACAACATGAGACGCATATGGCGCAAGAGTTGCCCGGCGTACTCGTCGAAGTTTGAAACGCGCGGCGCGAGGCCGTCGGGATGGAGACTGAGACGCGCGATGTTGATCGGCGCGGCCAGCAGCTTCGGGGACACACCGCTGGCCATCCAGAACGCCGCGGCATTCGCGTCGACCAGGTTCCACCGAGCGTCGATCACGGTGGTGGGGTTGGGATCGTTGCCGTTGAGGACGAGTTGAATGACAGCGCGGACATGTTCGACCTCTTTCGCGTCGAAGGCGAACGAGGTGTACACGGGAGCAAACCCCGCAGCGAGTAACAGGTCGTTCGCGGCACGCTTCGGCATCTCCAGCTCCTCGGCCAGAAACAGCAGGAGTTCGCGGCTCGGCCGAGCCCGACCGGTCTCGACACACGACAAATGTCGAGTGGACACCCCGGTGCGCGACGAAACGTCGAGCTGGCTCAGCCGCCGCCGCACTCGCCACTCGCGCAATATCGGACCCGCATGGGCTTGCGTCATCATGGCGGTCACGGTACCGACTCCCGGCAGGGCCGAACATGACCTCACAGGTCATGGAATCGACACCGCCCCTCGGTCATCGTGGTGTCATGACCTCAACCCTCCACCAGCTCGGCGCGGTCGTCGACGCCAAAACGCCGGTTCGCAGTGCGGCACAACCTGTGCGTAACACGCTGCGGCTCAATGCCGTGACGTCAGCGGGTGGTGTCCTCGCGCTGGTCGTCGCGGCCGGTCCCATGAACGACTTACTCGGCACCGGTTCGCCGAGTTGGGTCCGCATCGTCGGCGCAGGACTCTTCGTGTTCGCGCTTGACGTCGGCTATCTCAGCGGGACCAGCATCCGCCGGCTGGTTCGTTTCACTCCCTTCGTGAGCATCGGCGATGGGATTTGGGTGCTCGCCAGCATCGCCACGATGGCCGCGGGGTGGTACTCCGCCCCCGGCAACGTGATCGTCGGGGCAGTCGCATGCATGGTGGGCATCTTCGGTGTGCGTCAGCTCGTGCTCGTTCGTCGGTTGCACGGCGCGAGCCACGGTATTCCGGCGGACGCGTTGGACGAGGTCCCACCCACCGAGGTCTGCCACGTGGAGAGCACCATCGACACCACACCCGCGATCGCGTGGTCGGTCATCACCGATCACGCGCTCTACGGTCGCCTCGCACCGAACCTTTCGCGCGTGGCACCCACGGCACCGGATGGTCCGGGGCTCACGCGCACCTGCGCGAACCGGGGAGGTGACGAATGGAACGAGACCTGCACGGTGTGGGATGAAGGACACCAGTACGAGATCGCGGTCGATACGTCGAACTACCCCTACCCACTCGCCGAGATGCGCGGATCCTGGAGCACCGGTGTCACCTCTCCCGCCGTCGTCCGCATGGATTTCCGGTACCGACCCCTCCCGGGCATTCGGGGACGGCTGTTCGCGGCCGCGATGCAGGCCGCATTTCCCATGGTGCTCGGCCGAATCATCCGCGGGTGGCGGCGTGCCGCCTCGGAGCGGGCCGCCACCGACTGAGTGGCGCTTGCTTGGCCGACCTGCACTAGCCGTGGTGAAAGCGAGAGGCCGCGCGGTCGCGCACGTCCGGGTCACATCCGAGGAACTCGGCGCGCAGTTCGTCCCAACAGGCGAGACGGTTCCAGTCCGGCGCGGGCAGATGCTGCTGGCGGTCGTCGAGGAAAGGGTTCGGCAGCATGATCGTGAGCTGCTGCTCGTCGGCGCCGTTGAACAAGCGCAATCCCCAGGACACCGGGTCGCCGTCGTGGAGCACACGGTAGAGCTCCGCCCGTGCGCACCGTCGGTGCCGGGCCAGGGCCGGGTCTACGGGTTGGCCCGGTGGGCCCCGGTGCTCGCCGATGCAGACGTGCAAATGCGACGAACCCAGATCGACGGTCACGTACCCGTCCAGCATGCCAAGACGCGGTGGTGCGGAGGCGGTGATCTCGAACACCGCCCCTTGGATCAACACTCCGAACTGCACGTCCGCCCAATACCGCTCGAACACCGTACGGAGAACTGCGAGCAAGGTGGGCTCGTCCGTCGGGAGTGTGAACACCTCGACCCGACCCATTCCTGGTTCGTCTCGCACCACGAACGACTCCACGACAGGTGCCGTCACGTCGGTCGGGTTCACAGCGTGGCAGTGCGAGCGATGACGTGGGTCGCGAGGAGAAAGCGATCCAGCGCGACGACCCAGCTCTCCCAGTACGGGCGTTCCGGTTCCCCTTCGATACTTCCGATGAGTTCGGCGCGGAAGTCGTCCCACTCACTCCCCGTGCGCTCCACGGCCAGGACCGCCATGGCAAGGGCGCGGCCCTGCCACGGCGCATCGAAGACCAACGCACCGTTGTCACGCGGGAGCGATGGGTCGGCGAGGCCGGCATCGAGGATCGATGACCCGTTCACAGCCGGGCCACCCCGATCATCGAGTCACGCGACACCAACGCCGCGAGTTCTCCCTCGTCGAGATCTTCCGAGCCAGTCGGACGGAGCGGCAGGACGAGGTACCGGATTTCGGCCGAGGAGTCCCACACTCGGATCTCGACGCCCTCCGGCACCGCGCAGCCCATCTCCGCGAGCAACACTCGAGGCTCACGCACCATGCGTGACCGGTACGGCGCGTTCTTGTACCAGTTCGGCGGGAGGCCGAGCACCGGCCACGGATAGCACGAACACAAGGTGCAGACCACGGCATTGTGGACCTGCTCCGTGTTCTCGACGACCACCATGTGGTCGCCCTCCGGTCCACCGAACCCGAGTTCCGCGATCGCGCTCGTACCGTCGGCGAGGAGACGATCGTGATACTCCGGATCGGACCACGCACGGGCCACCACGCGCGCGCCGTTGAGCGGCCCGACCGCGTGCTCGTAGTACTCGACCACACTGTCGATTGCGGCGGGGTCGAGCAGGCCCTTCTCGGTCATGAGCGCCTCGAGCGCGTCGACGCGATCCTCAACCGGAGTACGGGGTCGTTCGTGGTGGTGATCGTCGCTCATGGCTCGACTCCCTCGAGGTAGCTCTCCCACAGGTCGACGTGCACGGGATCCCCCGGCTCGCCCCACAGCTCTATCGCATCGAAACGCACCGAGTACGTGGGTTCGTCGCGCTTCACGTCGCAGTGGTACTCCACATCGGGAAGCGAAAAAGCCCCGTCGGATCGCACGATCGAACCGAGTTTTCCTTGAACATAACGGGGAGCGCGTGTATGGCCGAGGGGATGCCATTCCCGCACTCGCACGCGGTCGCCCACCGAATGGCGGGGGTCTGCTCGCGACTCGCCCGGATCGGTGAGGCGGGGCGCGCGGATCGGACGGGCGATCGGGTACGGCACACCGAGCACGGCGTCGAGGTCGGCTTGGGAAATCAACCCGGCTTCGACGAGCCCGGTCGCGGTCGCGGTCAACCAATGCTCGTAGTACGGCGACTCCAGATACCAGACCGGATCCATTCGTTCGATGCTGTGGCGGAACCGGCCACTCAGGTGACCCGCGATCATCGAAGCGATCGTGAGACGAAACGCACGGCGTTCCCAGCCGGCGTGGAAGACAGGCTCATCCGGTTCCACCTCGACCGAGCCGAAACCCTGAAGTCCGCCGAGGTCGTGCACACCATCCACATTCGCCATTTGACCACAAACAGCAGGGACGGGCTGGTATGGCTGCGGATGGCGTGCATCACCCGCTGTCGAGCTTCGGGAACATCCCCACCAAATGGAAGACTGCGCTCGTACTCAACTGTGAGCTGCCACGGGCTGCTCACCCGGCTTCGGGTGCTCCGGTCTGGCCACCGTCACAACGCAGAACTCGTTCCCTTCGGGTCGGCCATCACGACCCATCGGGTGCCATGCTCGGGGCTCGCGCAATCCAGGACGAATCCGATTTTCGCGGTGGTCACGATCAGTTCCCTCCGGGTTTATGTGCGAGAAACGCGTAACCGAACACATCGTACGCGTGCGCCTTCTCCTCGCCGGTTGCGCCGGCGAAGGTGTCGACCGGTTGGCCGATTTCGATGTCGGTGAACCTTGTATCTTCGAGCATCTTCTGCCAGCCCGCACGGGGCAGCCCGCCGGCGATTCAGCCAGTCCAGAGGTCGATGTCACGTAAGGCTTCCGGTGGGACGGGTCGACCGTTGGCGATGTCAGCGAACTGCAGGGTGCCTCCGGGGCGCAGCACGCGATCAATTTCGTCGAACACTGCGCGTTTGTCGGCGCAGAGGTTGATGACGCCGTTGGAGATCACAACATCCGCCCAGCCGTCCTCGACCGGGAGCGCTTCGGCGAAGCCCTCGCGAAACTCAACGTGCTCGAGGCCCTGCTGAGTTGCGGTCGCACGCGACTTCGAGAGCATCTCGGCGGTCATGTCGACGCCGATGACCTTCCCCTCCGCGCCAACGAACGCAGCCGCGATGAACGAATCGAATCCGGCACCCGAGCCGACATCGACGACGCGCTCCCCCGGGATGATCGTGCGAAGAGAGAACGGGTTGCCGACTCCGGCGAATGACTCAACGGCCCGATCCGGAAGCGCGTCCATGATCCCGGCGTCGTAGCCGAGCTTGCGCGCGAGTGGACGGCCGGTGTGGAAGTGGTAGGCGGCCCCAGGTGCGACCGCGACCTCGCGGTACTTCTCGCGCACTTGATCGCGCAACGCGTCGACATCGACCACGAGGTCTTCAGTCATCGTTCAGCCTCCTGTGCCGATCGCAATCGGGAGTCCCGCGCGGTCCCATTCGGGGAAACCGTCTTCGAGGCGGCGGGCGCGGATACCGCGGCGGCGCAAGGCACGGACGGCGTCATCGGCGTAGACGCAGTACGGGCCTCGGCAGTATGCGACGGTCTCTGCGTTCTTGGGGATAGTGCGCAATCGCTCGCGCACCTCGTCGGGAGGGAGCGAACGTGCGCCCCGAATGTGCCCAGCGGCGTACTCGGTGGCCGGGCGCACATCGAGGACTACGACATCTCGGCGGGACAGACGTCGGGCGAGTTCGTCGCGGGTGATCGCCTCGAGGTCACTGCGATCGCCGACATACGCAGCCACCAGCCGATCGATACCGGCAACCTGTTCGGCCGCCACATCGCGTACTGCGGCCCAGAGCTCGCCGACTCGCACGCTCGCCAGTGCGTAAAACACGCGGGTTCCCTCACGGCGACTCGACAGCAACCCAGCGCGGGTCAATGCCTGGAGGTGATGCGACGTATTTGCAACGCTCTGATGGATCTCACGGGCGATTTCGTCGACCGACCGCTCGCCCTGGGCCAGTACATCGACGATCTCGGCCCGGCGCCCACTGGCCAACGCCTTGGCTACCTCGGCAAACCCATCGAAGAGCGCGGCCTTGGATTCTCGATCACTCATGGGTGCCATCGTGCGGCCTAACTTCTCCGTTGTCAAGTATTCAAGCGATTACTTGACAACGGTTCCAAGTTCGAGGAGGATGTCGTCATGAAGCCGCAAGGAGGATGCATGAGCGACTACACCGCAACCCAGTTGATCTCCGCCGACCCCGACCACGTGTTCCAGCTGCTCGCCGACCCCCGCCGCCTTTCTGAGTGGAATCGAAAGATCGTTCGTCTCGTCGAAGCCCCCGAACTCTTGACGACCGGACGTCAATGGGTGGTCGAACTCTCCGCGCTCGGCCAATCGTGGCCGAGCCGCTCGACCGTTGTGGAGCTCGACGCCTCGGCGCGGCGGTTCGCGTACCGTTCGCAAACCGACGACGGCAATCCCTCATTCGCCGACTGGACCTGGCAGGTCAACGACGCGGCTGGCGGGTGCGCCGTGACGGTGTCGCTTCGGCTCCATCCCGCCACGTTCTGGCGCCGCGTGCTGCTCGTCAAGGTGCGCGGTCGCCAGCTGCATCGCCACGAGCTGCCCGAGTCACTCGCCGCACTCGCCTCGCTGGCGACTGTGGTCTCGAGTCCATGATCGATATCGTCGCGTTCGTCGACGAGGGCCTCGGTCATTCGTCCTATCTCGTCGACCTCGGCGATGGGCGCGCCTTGGTGATCGACCCACCTCGCCTCCCGGAAGCTCATCTCGCCGAGGCCCGTTCGCGTGGCCTGGAAATCGCGTTTACCGCCGATACGCACTCCCATGCCGACTACGTGTCCGGCAGCCCGGAACTTGCGGCACGAGGCGCGACGTTTCTCGCCTCGCAGGGCGCCCACCTCGAAGTCGGGCACCGCGACGTCGTTGCCGGCAACGAGATCCAGCTGCGGGAGGGCTTGTTCCTGCGCGCGATCGCGACTCCGGGGCATACCCCGGATCACCTCGCCTACCTCTTGGTGGAGCACGGAACACCGACCGCGCTGTTCAGTGGCGGTTCGCTCATGGTCGGGACCGTCGGCCGGACCGACCTCCTCGGCCCGGCGCCACGTGACGACCTCACCCGCCAGCTGTTCCGCGCGTTGCGCGACGAGATCCTCGCCCTGCCGGACGAGCTGGCCGTCTATCCCACCCACGGTGCCGGCTCGTTCTGCTCCACCCCTGGGGCATCCAACCGAACGACCACCATCGGCATCGAGCGAGCGACCAACCCCCTACTGAGTGAGTCCGACGAGGACACCTTCGTCGCGCAACTCACCGCCGGTTTCGGTTCGTTCCCGAGTTATTTCTCCCGCCTCCCCGAGGTGAACCGTCGCGGACCGCGTCTGTATCGCAACACGCCGCCGCTTGAGCGCGTCGACATCGACAATCTTGATGCGTTGGTCGCCAGGGGCGCCGCTCTCGTCGACGTCCGTCCGATCGAAGACTTCGCGGCGGGTCACCTGCCCGGCGCGCTTTCGATCGAACTCCGGCCCGTGTTCGCGAGTTGGCTCGGCTGGTTGGTCGAACCCGACCGGCCGCTCGTGTTCGTCCTCAACGCCAACCAGGATCGCGCCGAACTCGTTCGTCAATGTCTCAACATCGGTTACGAAATCCTTGCCGGTGAGCTCGACGGTGGCATGGATGCCGCCCGAGCGTTCGGCATCACCGAGAAACGAATCGAACTCATCGAGCCGAACGCGATCGCGTCCACGGTGATCGACGTCCGCCAGAACCACGAATACGTCTCCGGCCACCTGCCCGACGCGATCAATCTCGAGCTCGGCCGGCTCCTCAGTACCACCGATGAGGTGCCCCCTGGACCGGTCACGGTGATGTGCGGTCACGGAGAGCGCGCGATGAGCGCGGCCTCGATCCTCACGGCACACGGACACGAGAACGTGTCTGTGCTCATCGGTGGCCCCGAGAACTGGGCGAAGGTCACGGGCCTCAGTCTCGAATGACGCTCGGCGAACACAGATCAACCTCGCCCATTCGGCTCGGATTGCGCGAGAACCTCGCGCAGTTCTCGCTGCTCGTCGGCGTCAACGCGCTCGTCGGCGGGATGATCGGCCAGGAACGCATCGTCCTCCCCCTCCTGGCCAGCCGCGAGTTCCATCTCACCGCGTTCACCGCCACCCTCACCTTCATCGTTGCCTTTGGTGCGGTGAAGGCGGTGACGAATTTTTTCGCGGGGACATTGTCGGATCGGTACGGTCGCAAGCCCGTGCTCGTCGCGGGTTGGATCATCGGCGTGCCGATCCCCTTTCTTCTCATGTGGGCTCCGTCGTGGGGTTGGATCGTGTTCGCCAATGTCCTCCTCGGCGTCAACCAAGGCCTGGCGTGGTCGACGACCGTCATCATGAAGATCGACCTGGTCGGTCCCAAGCGACGCGGCTTCGCGATGGGGCTCAACGAAGCCGCCGGGTACGGTGCGGTGGCGGTCACCGCGCTCGCCACCGGTTACATAGCGCAAGAACACGGACTGCGTCCCGCACCGTTCCTTCTCGGGGTTGCCTACGCGGGTCTCGGACTCGGCCTCTCGACCATCTTCGTACGCGAGACCCACGCGCACGCGCGTCACGAAGCCGCGAGTCACACCGCCGCGCACGACGGACTCCGCGAAGGTTTGTCGACGCGTGCGATCTTCATACTCACGTCGTTTCGCGAGAAAGCATTATCGTCGTGCTCGCAGGCCGGTCTCGTCAACAACCTCAATGACGGCCTCGCGTGGGGGTTGTTCCCGATCTTCTTCGCGCGCGCCGGGCTTTCTATCGGCCGTATCGGCCTGCTCGCCGCGATCTACCCAGCAGTGTGGGGTCTCGGCCAGCTCTACACCGGTGGACTCTCCGACCGCATCGGCCGGAAACGACTCATCGCCGGAGGCATGTTCACCCAAGCCGTCGCGATCGGCTGGATCGCCACCACCACAGGATTCACGGCGTGGGCCCTCGGTGCCGCGGTCCTCGGTGCGGGAACCGCGATGGTGTACCCCACGTTGCTGGCCGCAATCGGCGATGTTGCACACCCCGCCTGGCGAGCACGCGCCGTCGGGATCTACCGGCTGTGGCGCGATGCGGGGTTCGCCCTCGGCGCGCTCCTTGCCGGTGTCGTTGCCGACCTCGTCTCCATCGAAGCTGCGATCTGGACCGTCGCCGCGCTCACTGCTGCATCAGGCCTGGTCGTCGCGGTACGGATGTACGAAACCCATCCTCCGTCGGCGAAATCACCGATCAGTTCGGTGGAGTGATGGCTGCTCCGGTCATTGCATTGAGAGCCTTCGTCGCTGCGGGAATCAATGCTCCGAAGGGATGCCCGCCGCCGCGGGCCCGAGCCGGTCGCGACCCTCCCGCGAACCGGCTCGTAGACCTGTGACCTGCACTTCTTGTGGTCGGGCTGCCGGGACTCGAACCCGGGACCTTCGGTCCCCCAGACCGACGCGCTAACCAAGCTGCGCCACAGCCCGTACGAAGGGCGTGAGTCTACGCACCGCGCTCCCCGGAACCCGACCCGTCGGCCCCTCACACGACTTTGGCGCAGAACTCATGCCTGTAGGCATGGAAAGTGCGCCAAAGTCGGAGTGGGGAGCGAGGGTGCGATGACCCGGATGAGACGGGAACTGGGTGACCTACGACACGAGCCAGCCGACTCCTTGGAAGACCCGATATGCCAGGTAGATCACGATTGCGACCCCGAGCAGCTTTAGATGCCACGGCACCGGCGGGAGCGGCTCCTCCTCCCCCGCCACCCGGGCCACCTCGCCCACCTCGACTGCCCGTCCGCACGTAGGACAATCACCGTTGTGGGTCACCGTGGACGGCGAGAGGAACCGATCGCAATCGTCACACCATGGCATCTCGACGTGATCTCGATGTCAGACGGGCGGGACGCCGTGGCGACGATGGAAATCGTCGCGGGTCCGAGTGCGCGCCAAGGCGAACCGAGTGATCAACTCGCCCCGCAAGGCATCGGGTTCGACAATTGCGTCCACCACCAGCTCCGCCGCGAGCCGGATGAGGTCGACGTCGGCCTCGTACTCCGCCCGCTTCTCGGACACGAACGCGGCCCGCTCGTCGGGATCCTCGATCGCCTGAATCTTGTTGAAATAGACCGCGTTCACCGCGGGCTCTGGGCCCATCACCGCGATCTGCGCACTCGGCAGCGCGAGACACGCGTCGGGATCGAACGCCGGACCGCACATCGCGTACAGGCCCGCTCCGTAGGCCTTGCGTACGATCACACTGATCTTCGGCACCGTCGCCTCGGCCACCGCCGTGATCATCTTGGCGCCGTGACGGATAATGCCTTCTCGCTCCACCTTGCTGCCGATCATGAATCCGGGCACGTCGGCGAGAAATAGCAAGGGCACATTGAAGGCGTCACACAGCCAAATAAAGCGGGCGGCCTTATCAGCACTGTTACCAAACAGCACGCCCCCCAGGTGCATCGGATTGTTGGCCACGATCCCGATCGCGTTGCCGTCGAGACGAGCGAACCCGGTCACCAGCTCTTTGGCGAACAGCGGCTTGAGCTCGAAGAAGGAGTCTTCGTCGACCAGCGCGGCAATGACCCGGCGGATGTCATACGCCCGCCGCTCTTCTGTCGGGATCACCGAGGCGATCGGCTTCGCACTGGCAACCGGCGCCGTCGAGGCCGCGCTCGGCGGATCGCTTCGCCACGACGTCGGCAGGTACGAGAGCCAGCGCCGTGCTTCCGC
>JANPBJ010000231.1:0-1887 GCA_031430375.1 Acidimicrobiia bacterium | reverse complement strand
ACGAGCAGGTCGCCGGACAAAGCTGGTGGTACTACTTCGGGTGCCGCGGGGATGGTGGCGGCTCGGGCTCGACGGCGCGCGTCGCGCACGGTGAGGGGCGGAGGGTTCCAGCCCAGCAAATGGCCGAGGCGGGTGACGGGCGGTGCACCCGGGTACTCGGTGAGTACGAACTCGGGAGCCGCCGGCGCGCCGACCAATCGACCGTCGGCGATCAGCACAGCCACGTCGGCGATCGGGGCGGCGCGTTCGAGACGGTGTTCGGCAATAAGAATGGTGGTGCCGAGATCCGCGTTGAGTCGCGCGATCGCGGCGAGCACATCTTCGGCGCCTTGAGGATCGAGCGGGCTCGTCGGTTCGTCGAGGACGAGGACTGACGGCGTGGTCGCGAGTGCTCCCGCGATCGCACAACGTTGTCGTTCCCCACCCGAGAGCGTTGCCGGGTTCCGGTCGCGGAGATGGGCAACGCCGAGCGCGTCCATCACCTCTTCCACGCGTCGGCGCATTCCGGCCGGATCTCCTCCGAGGTTCTCGAGCCCGAACGCGATATCGGCCTCCACCCGATCGACGACGAACTGGGCCTCGGGATCTTGGTGGACGAACCCGACAACATCGGCGAGTTCGCGCGGCGGATGGTCGCGAGTGGAGCGACCCCCCACGATCACCGTGCCCCCGAACCGGCCGCCGGAAGTGTGGGGGACCAGTCCGTTGGCGGCGCGGAGCAGCGTGCTCTTGCCGGAACCGGACGAGCCGACCACGAGGAGGACGTCGCCCGGCGCGACCGAAAGGTCGATATCGGCCAGTGCCGTGGGGCCATCGGGATATCCGAAGGAAACGCCCTGATACTCAAGGGCGTCGGTCACGGTGTCCCCGCCGCGACGCGTTCGCGGCGGACCGGCGTCGGGTTCGAGTTCGGATTCGGATGGGCAGCCGGCGCGCGTCGCGCGAGTGGTGCAAGAAGCGGAAGCAGCGCGATGGCGACGACCGGATCGAAACGCGGCCACGCCACCGGGCTGGCGTACCAGGCGAGGGTTGGGTTCCCCGCGGCGGAGAGCGCGGCGAGCGCGAGGGGGCTGAGCGCGACCGTGGCCATCATCAACCAGTCGGCACCTTGGAGTGGACGACGCCGGTAGGTGGTCCGGTGCACGCCGCGCGAACTACGCCAGATCCCCGCAACGAGCGCGACCACACCGATCGCCCCACAGACGAGCGCCGTGGTGGCACCGCTGCCAATGAGCGCGAGGAATCCGGCAGCGAACGCCACGAGCGCGACGAGCACACACCAACCCGCTTCAACCTCTGCGCGTGCCGGTCCGCGAATCCCAAAGCCGCGTGAGTCCATCGACTCGGCGAGCGACACCGCGCGTTCCATCCCGCGCTCGAGCACCGGCAGGATCGATCTGAGAATTCTCCCGCGTCGCACGGCGTGTCCACCGGTGCGCGCTCGATCGGCCTCGCGCACCGCCCGCATCGACTCGATCGTCGCCGGGATATAAGCCAGCGCGACCGTGACGACGACACCCAGCTCGTAGAACGAGCGCGGGGTCGACTGGACCAACTCGTAGTGCGACCAGATGGTGTTCACGGCGCCGAACACGGCCATGACTCCGATGACCGTGAACGCCACCGCCGCGGCCTGCAGCACGATGTCGCTCTCGACCGTCCCGCCGACGGTGAAGCCGCCGAGCGCATCGGGCATCGTTGCGTGCGGTACGGCGAACATCACGTTGACCCCGTTGTGGGTCGTGAGTGCGGCCATGAACACTCTCAGGAGCCCGAAGACTGCACCGAGTGCGATCAAGATCGGGAAGGCGCTGCGATACGGCCCGTCGGGCGCGTGGGCCTCGACCAGGAGCCAGGCGATCCCAATGATGAGCCCCACGTAGACCG
>JANPBJ010000230.1:0-6534 GCA_031430375.1 Acidimicrobiia bacterium | reverse complement strand
GGCGGTGCGACTGGATTGCTGTCCACGATCATCGCGCAACACCACCCGCAACTGCGCTGCACCAGCTGCGACCTCCCCGCCGTGCGTCCGATCGCAGAACGTGCAATCGCGGCCGCTGGTGTCGCGGATCAGGTGAGCGCGCTGGACCTCGACTTCTTCGCGGATCCGATTCCTCCGGCAGACGTGGTGACGATGGGGTTGATCCTGCACGACTGGAATCTCGACAAGAAGATGCACCTCATTCGCGCGGCGTACGACGCGCTGCCCGAAGGCGGAGCCTTCGTCGTCGTGGAGAACCTCATCGACGACGCCCGGCGCGAGAACGTGTTCGGACTCATGATGTCGCTCAACATGCTGATCGAGTTCGGCGATGCTTTCGACTACACCGGTGACGACTTCGCGGGCTGGTGTCGCGAAGTCGGCTTCCGAGACATCGAGATCATCCCCCTCGCCGGGCCGGCGAGCGCCGGAATCGCCTACAAATAGCCGGCGAATCGGGCGAGTTCGGTTGAGCTCACGGATGCGACGCTTCGAGGTGCGCCTTGACTCGACGCAGGTCGTGGGTCTCGTCGCCGACCTTGAGGGCGACATGGGCGAGGCTCAGGCTGTTCGCGGCCGCATCCGGTCCATCGCGACTGACCTCGAATCCCCGACCGCTACGCCGCCTTCGGATCAGGGGACGATGGTGTTCGTCGTGGCCGATGCCGCGGCGGTGAACATCGACTGCGTCTCGGCGTTCAGCTTCGGGCCGTGCATCGCGGTGATGCCGCTGTAGCCGTAGGAGTTGACCGACATCATGGTGCCGGAACCGCCGCCGAACGGGGCGAACCACGGGCCCCCGGACGAACCCCCGGTCATGTTGCAGCCGACTCGATACGTGGCGTTGGCCATGTTGGGATCGAACCCGAGCGCGCCGCGGCAATAGACCAAGTCCTTGCCCTTGTAGCGGCCAGCCGCCGGATAACCGAAGAGATAGGTGTCCGCCCCGCCGCTCACCGCAGAGAACTGGATGGGGTGACCGCCCACGGTGGCGTCGAGTTGCGCGGTGCCACTCTTGCCGCCCGCACTGACGACGGCGAACGCGTAGTCGTGCACGACCGCTTGGTTGTTGAAGCCGCCGGCGGTCGTGTATCCGCGGGCGGCGACGAGAGCATTCGCGGTCCAACACCCCAGGCTCGTGCTCGCACAGAAGGAGCCCGTCGTGTTCAGCGACGCGGGCGCGGTGTCGTAGTCGGGGACGAACATCCAGTTCGTGGCGAACGCCCCGCCGGTCTCGTCATACGCGCAGTGTGCCGCGGTGAGGATGATCGAACGCCCGCTGACCGCGTCATCCGCGACGCTCGCTGAGCACACGTAGTAGGTGCCGCCCATCGCGAACAGCACTTTGCCTGTCGTCTTGAGCACCTCGCCGCCGGCAGTCCACGAGGAGCCGACCGTGGTGCTCGACGAGCCGGTGCTGCCGGCGGCCGGCTTGGCGCTCCGGTGGAAGGACCGAGTGTGCGGGTCGAAATCGAAATCGCGGGGAATCGCCTGCGCGACGCGTTCATTGGTCCAGAAGGCGACGACCCGATCGTGCGAGGACCGGACCGGCTGCGACGCCTCACGCGCCGCGGCGCCGGTCGCGCCCGAGAGCGTGGTGGTGCCGACAACGAGTACAGCCGCAACGGTCGCGGCGGCAAGCCTTCGCTTTGCGTTCATGAAGAGCCCCTCATATCCCCACGGAAAGCGCGATCAAACGCACTGAGCGTAAGAATCGTAGACCATCGCCCGAGCCTCTCTGGACGACTAGGCCACGCTGGCTTCAGCGCTCGACGGCAACGCCGACGGTGCATCCCTGAGCGATGTTGGCGCGCGGTTCGGCGTCCACGCCTCGACCATCGCCAACCGATTCCAGCGTGCGGGCGTTCAGATCCGACCCCGACGCGGCTGGATCTGACGGGGTGCTGGGGTTTGATCGACCGAGATCAGGTCGTCGAGCCACCGCACCCGCAACGCTTACTCTGATCAGCCAAGACGTTGTGATTTTCGACAACGCCGTGCACCGACACGAGACAGCTCTCGTACTCTCGGACTCGGGGGCTCCGGCTCGGCGCGATGCCCGCTACGGAACTGCGGCCTGGAGCGCCGCGGCGTTCGTCCTCAGGATTCTTCCGCAGTAGGCGGTGACCTTTTTCGGGATGTTGTTTTGAATGTCCTCGCGGAAGGCTCCGAGTGTCTTGTCGGACGCGCCGTCGTTCCCACGAAGATCTGCGTCCTCGGACACACGAAGCTGCACCGAGAGCGACTTGTAGAGCGATTCGCTCGTGAGGCACTTCCGGACGGAGTACGCCTTGTTCAGGTTCGCGCGAAGGCTTGCGAATGTGACCGTGGTTCGCCACGGGACGTCGAGGGTCGCGACGTTGCCGAGGAGGTCCGCCACTCGCGCCCGGTAGACGTGGACGCCCGCCGGGTAGTCGAACAGGTCGATCGTGGTCGGGATGGGCGAAACCTCGGTGCCGTCCGCGAAGTGATGCCGCGTCGCGGGATCCACCCCTGAGCCGGCATCGACCGCGGTGAAGTTCAGCGGCAAGGAGCTGTCCGACAGGTAGTCGGCCGGGCCCGGGGGTGTCGGGCTCAGCACGGTGATGTCGGGGGGCGTGTTGTCGAGCGTCACCGCGAGCGAATGTTCGGCTTCCTGGTTGCAGCGACCCTTGCCGTCGGTCCCGAAGAACTGCACGAGCCTGTCGCCGTCGGCCCCGGCCAGCGAGAAGGGAGCCGGGTCCGCGGGGACGCCTGATCCGTATGCGGGCGGCGTTGTTCCGGCGGGGTAGGTCCTGGTCGAGACGCGCACGTCGGATTTCGACCAGTAATCGTCCGAAGAAGTGATCGCGATCCGGGTCGCGCCCGAGACGTACGTCTTTCCGCCGTTCGTGATGTTCGGCCCGGACAGCGAGCTGGTGGACGTGGGCGCGGTCGAATCGGAAAGTCCCTTCGGTGGGTCATCGGCGCTGTCCGCGAACGCGTCGATCCCGCTGACTGGTTGCGCGAACACGTTGCGGATAACGCGTTCCCGGGAGACGCAGTCGCTCCAGAAGGCCATCGTGCCGTTCCCGTACGAGTGCCCGTCGTTCGGAGAGCGGAGCCGGAACTGATATTCGGCGTCGATCGACTTGAGCCATCCGGTCCCGCCGACGCCCAGCATGACGTTGTGGGGCACCGGCCACGACACCTCCGTGGATTTGCCGAGTGTGAGCATCAGCGGATCGTCCTGCGAGGAGTACGCCGGGAAGAGATCGCCGAGCGCCGCGACGTTGCCTCCGGCCTTGGCCTTGAAGAAGAGATTCAGGCCGTCCTCGTCGAGGAGTGCCAGCTTGGCCGTCGTGATGGTGTTCTTGAGTGGGGCGAACAGCTCCGGGTCGTAGTTCCGGTAGTACCCGTTGACGTCGTCATCGGCTCCGTTGAGCGTGATCGTGGTGCCGGCAGCCTCGCTGCTGTCGGCATCTACGCCGTTGATCAGGTGCATGTCGGCGTCGAGCTTTGCCCGCGTGCCTGGCGGGAACAGCGCGCTGTTCGTCAGGTACACGACCGGGTTCTTGACGATCTGGTTGATCTCGTCGCATTCGATGTCGCCGTCCGCGTTCGTATCGAGGGCAGCCTTCAGCGGATCGCTGAGACTCGTGACGTCGAATGCAGCGCCGACGAAGAAGTTGCAGATCTTGTCCTTGATCCCATCGATCGCTGCTGTCACCACACCCTTCGCGTCGTCGTACACCGCTCTGATCACGCTCACGATCTCGCTCAGACCTGGGACCTCCCCGAGAAGGTCGAAGAGCCCGCTGAACACGTCGGCGATCAACCCGGTCACGAAGTCGATGATCTCGCCCACGAGGAAGATGCCCGAACCCACGAAATCGGGGAGGCCCATCATCGAGAGGAAGTGCGTGAGGAACCACTCCTTGAGCGCACCGGTGATCACTGAAGTGTCGGGATCCTTACCCGTGAAGAGCTCTTGGGAGATGGCCTCGGAAACCTCCGGAAAGGATCGCAACCCGTCGGTGATGTCGCTGATCCACGCCTCGAGGTAGAGGTCTTTGAGCTCGAGGCTCGCGAGCTCCACGACGTTGATCGGCGCGTCGGTCACATCAGGGACGGGTGCGCAGCCGACAAAGGGAACGCACACGTCGAAGGTGTCCTGGCTGAACTTGTCGTGGTCGATGCCGGCCTCGGTGGCCTTCAGTTCGTCTTGGAGGCTGAAGAAGAAGTCGTAGAGCGGGTGGCTCCCATGCGCCTTCGCGAAATCCGACAGAATGAGCTTGTCGGCAACGAAATCGAGCGGCGCGCCAACCTCGTATGTCGTTTCGTTCCCGGCACCGGGTCGATGCTTGTCCGTGTACCCCTCGAGCACGAGATGGCGGATCAAGATGTCGGCATTCGCCGTATCCGTGTAGGGCGGCGCCACGCCTTCCGCGTACGAGTTGATCCATGCGTGCGCCCACATATCACCCTGGGCGTGTCCGCCCATGTAACCAACGGCGAACGCGATGTTCTTGAGGCGCTCGTCGGTCGGAGTCGCCGGATTCCAGGCTTGCTCCCAGAGGTACGTCAACCACTCGAACGTCTGCGCCTTGTCTTGCTCTACGCATCGGTCGGTGGGTTGCGGCGTGGGCACCTTGTCGTTATCGGTACAGGAATCGGGGTGAATCGATGCCTGCCCGAAGATGGCGTCCGGGTACGCGTCGGGACCGATCGCGCCGGCGCGATACGCCTCCGGATGCGCACGCAACGCCGCGACGATCGTCGGATTCGCCGGCACGGTGACCGGGGGGGCAGCGTCGGGCGTGGCGATCGTGATCTCACCGTCGTCGATCGCGTCTTGGAGTGCCAGCTCGACGCCGAACAGGTGCGTGGGCGGTTTCCACGCGGCAGCGGGGGGCGCAGCAACCGCGACGAGCAGTCCGGAAAGCACCGCAATCGCGACGACGAGGACAACAGGCGCAAACTTTCGACGCGACATCCGCATCTCCCCTACTCACGCGCAACCCTGCGCCGCGCCATTTGCACGGTACGTACGGAGGCGACCGTTGTCAACCTCGTGCCAAAGCACGCGCTGCATGGCGCGCTCGCACGAACCGTTCCTGGAGTCCGACACTGGACGCCGCGATGACATGACGCGATCCGACCGTTCCCGTGGCCGCTCGTCGGTTGCTCTGCCGCAATCATGCGCAGTAGCTTTCGGCGCGTTGAGCCGCCGCGGAAACTTGCAATGTGCAGACCTGAAAGACGCCGAGTTGACGCATCGCAAGGGCGGGACGACGATTCTCGAAATGCGCGAAATCCGAGGGTGCGCCGTTGCGATTGCGTTGCTCCTCGGGGCCTGCGCCACGAGTGGGAACAATTCCGAGCCGACCACGAAACCAAGCGCGCCAGCTGCTACCAAGCCCGCGCTCGGCACAACCGCCCCGGCCAAACATGAACAGGCATCCACCAATCAAGATTTGGCGAAGCTGCTCGTGCCGATCTCCGAAGTGCCGAATGGATTCAGCGTTCGACCGCGGGACGAAGACGAAGACAACGAAACGCAAGTTTGCGACGCGGATGCATTTCCCCGGGCGAAGCGAACGGCGCGAGCCGGTGTCTCGTTCACAAAGGCGCAGGTCGTACTCTCGGAAAAGTTGACTTCCTACGCGTCGGCGAACGAAGCACAGTCTGTGATGCAGAACGCGCGCTCCGCCTACCAACGGTGCAAGGCGTTCGACGAAACCGACGATCACGGCGCGGTCACGCACTACGCCGTTGCCGCACTGTCGTTCGACCGACTTGCCGACGATCAAGTCGCCTTTCGAGTCACATTCGCGGCGAAAGCCTTCAGCGGCACGGGCGACTTCGTCGCTGCTCGTGTTGACAATCTCATCATGGTGACCGCCGGGCTCTCCGTGTCCTCGACTTCCGCCTCTGCGCAACTCGAATCAGGTGACTTCGCAACGTTCACGAAGACCGCCTACGAACGGATCACATGAGCGTTCCATTTTCCATGGCTCATGCCCTATGCGTACGTGAACAAGCGAGCGCCGTGCGCAGTGAGCTCTCG
The DNA here is from genome assembly GCA_031430375.1 of Acidimicrobiia bacterium. GTDB lineage: Bacteria > Actinomycetota > Acidimicrobiia > IMCC26256 > JAENVU01 > JAENVU01. The sequence goes on along the minus strand of JANPBJ010000230.1, from coordinate 467 downwards.
GGAATCCAGTCGTCCTCGCTTCAAGCCGTCGTCGACTGACGGCCGTAGCCTCACGAGCATGCTGCGCCTGGCGCTGATCGCAATCGGTCTGCTGGTCGCGTCCTGGGCGTTGCTGTTCGTGCTGGCCGCGCGGCTCCCCGAGGGAAGCCTGAAGGAGTTCGCGAGCTTCCTGCCTGATTGTGTGACGACCGTGCGCCGGCTGCGCGGGGATCCACGTGTCCCCCGGCGAGCGAAACTCGCCGTCGGCTTCGCCGGCCTGTGGGTCATCTCACCGATTGACCTGATCCCCGAGTTCCTACCGGTAATCGGTCCGCTGGACGACGTCGTCATCGTGGCGCTCGCGCTGCGATACGCCGCCCGCCGGATCGCGCCCGACGTGCTCTATGAAGCGTGGCCGGGCCGACGCTCCGTCATGGCCCGACTTCTCGGCGAACGCCCTTCGGATGACGCCCCGTCGTAGCCGGATG
>JANPBJ010000229.1:0-35447 GCA_031430375.1 Acidimicrobiia bacterium | reverse complement strand
CCCGTAAGGTTCCCGGGTGCCCTCAGCGTCCTACGTGGCCTACCGCTTCGGCGCGGCAGTTGCCAACGCGATCCCGAACGTCATCGCGGAGCCAGTGGCTTCCACCGCGGGACGGGTGCTCGCGCCGCTGCTCCCGAGTCGGTCGCGGATTGTGCGCCGCAACCTGCGGCGCGCCACCGATGGCACCCTCGATGGCTTCGCACTGGAGCGCGCCGTCTCGGACACGTTCGCCTCCTACGGCCGCTATTGGCTCGAACTCTTTCGTCTCCCTCGCGATGCGCGCGGATCGGTAGAAGACCGAGTCACGTCGATTGGCTGGGAGCACATCGAAGCGGGACTCGCCGCGGGCAACGGTGTCATTCTCGCCTTGCCCCACCTTGGTGGTTTCGATTTCGCCGCGGCCTGGCTCGCCGGGCGGGGTGTGGCACCCACGGTGGTCGTCGAGCCAGTAGAACCGCCCGAGCTCTTCGAGTGGTTCGCCGAAGTTCGGCGGGCGATCGGCATGGAGGTCATCGCGCTCGGTCCCAAGGCCGCCGGACGCGTCTTGCGCTCGCTCAAAGACAATCGCATCGTGTGCTTGTTGTGCGACCGCGACTTGGCAGGTGATGGGGTCCCGGTTTCGTTCTTCGACGAAGAGACCACGCTGCCCGGCGGTCCGGCAACGCTGGCGTTGCGATCCGGCGCCGTCGTCATCCCGGCTGCCGTGTACTTCCGGCCGCATGGTCAACACTTCGTCCGGCTCGACCCGCCGCTGGAGGTCGAACGGAAGGGTCGGCTGCGCGAGGACGTGACGCGTGTGACCCAAGACCTCGCTCATCGGTTCGAAGCGTTCGTGCGAGTAGCGCCCGAGCAATGGCACGTGATGCAACCGAACTGGCCGAGCGACCACGATCCCGTCGTGGCGCGCTGATGCGGGTTTCGCTGCTTTCGCCGTATTCACTGTCGGTACCCGGTGGCGTGCAAGGCCAGGTGCTCGGACTCGCGCGGGCGTTGCGCAACCTGGGGGTTGACGCCCGCGTGATCGGCCCCACTGATGGCCCGCCTCCTGAACCCGGCATCACCACCGTGGGCGCAAGCGTGGGCTTTGCGACGAACGGGTCGGTGTCGCCGATGGCCGAGGAACAGCGCATCGCTTCAGATCGAACTCTCGAAGCGCTGCGGGTGTTCGAACCCCACGTGCTCCACCTCCACGAACCGTTGGTCCCGGGCCCGACGAGCGCCGCGTTACTCGGCAGCGAGATTCCGAAGGTCGGCACGTTTCATGCTGCGGGAGAAGCGGGGAACCTGGCCTACAAAACTTTGCGCAAGCTCGCGGTGAGTGCGGCACGTCGGCTCGCGGTTCGGGTAGCGGTCAGTCCCGACGCGATGGCAATGGCCCAGGCGGCCATGGGCGGCACGTACCTGGTACTCCCGAACGGGGTGGATATCGACGCGTTTACCCCGGTCATTCCGTTTGCCGCGCTGCGTCCAAGCGTGCTGTTTGTCGGTCGCCATGAACCCCGGAAGGGTCTCAAGGTCTTGCTCGACGCATGGGTCGGGCTGGAGCGTGATGCCACTCTCTGGGTCGCGTCCGATGGGCCTGAGACCGCGGCCCTCACCGCGCGCCATACGCCGAACGTCGAATGGTTGGGTCGTATCTCAGAGCCAGAGAAGCTGGCTCGGCTGAAGGGGGCCACGGTGTTTTGCGCCCCTGCGCTGGGCCAGGAGTCGTTCGGGATCGTCCTGCTCGAAGCGATGGCCGCCGGCGCGTGCGTCCTGGCCTCCGACATCCCGGGCTACGGCAATGTGGCGACCCACAAGGTGAACGCCCTGATGGTCCCACCCGGTGATCCGGATGCGTTGCGCCTGGAGCTACGACGGCTGCTCGACACCGCGGAACTCCGAGCTCGGCTCGTGACCGCGGGCACCGCGCATGTTGTCCACTTCTCGCTCGACCGTCTCGCGCGGCGGTATATCGACGTCTACGAACAGGCCCTCGCGCAGAGTCGGTGATGCTGAGGCCCCGCGAGGCTGGTCGCGATTCGCATGGCCCCGAGACCTACGATGAGGTAATACCCGCCCCCTCAAGGAGCTTTCATGGGCATCTACATCGCCATCGTGGTTGTGGTCCTTCTCGTCCTGTTCGTGATGGTCACGTACAACGGCCTGGTCAAAGCCCGCAACCGCATCGACAATGCGTTTTCTCAGATCGCGGTGCAACTCAAGCGTCGCCACGATTTGATCCCGAACCTGATCGAGACCGTCAAGGGCTACGCGGCCCACGAGAAGGGCGTGTTCGAGGCGGTCACTGCGGCGCGGGCGAATGCCATCAACGCGACCAGCGGTGCGCCGCAAGCCCAGGCCCAAGCTGAGAATGTGCTGAGTGGTGCATTGAAGAGCATGTTCGCAGTGGCCGAGGCCTATCCGGACCTCAAGGCCAACCAGAACTTTCTCAGCCTGCAAGAGGAACTGACGTCGACCGAAGACAAGATCGCGTACTCACGGCAGTTCTATAACGACTCGGTGCTCGGCTACAACAACAAGATCCAGGCGTTCCCTGCGGTGGTCCTCGCGGGCATGTTCCACTTCACCGAACGGGAATACTTCGAAGGCAACCCGGATGAGCAGGGCCCCGTTTCGGTCAAGTTCTAGACGTCTCGGTCAAGTTCTCGACGTCACCATCAAGTTCTGACCAGTTCGGACACTCGTTCGAGAGAGCAGCGATTCCGTGGGAATGTACGACCAGATCGCGCGCAACAAGCGGCGAACCTTTGTGATGTTGGCAGCCTTTGTGGTGCTGATCGGCGGAGTCGCGGTCGCGCTCGGATTCTTGCTGAAGGCGGGGGTCGCGATCGTCCCGATCGCCATCGTCATCGCTATCGCGATGGCGTGGGGGTCGTACTTCACCTCCGACAAGATCGCGCTGGCTGCGAGCCGAGCCCGTCCGGCCGACGGTCCGGAGTACGCCAGGTATCACAACCTCGTGGAGGGGCTCTGTATCGCGGCGGGGCTGCCGAAGCCACGGTTGTATGTGGTCGACGATCCGGCGCCGAATGCCTTCGCCACTGGTCGCAACCCGCAGCACGCCGCACTCGCGGTGACCACGGGCTTGCTCGAGATCATGAATCGGGTTGAGCTCGAAGGCGTCCTCGCGCATGAGCTGAGCCATATCCGCAACTACGACATCCTGGTCACAACAGTCGCGGTCACTGCGGTCGGCGCGGTTGCGCTCATGGCCGACCTCGGGATGCGATTCATGTGGTTCGGCGGCCGGTCCGACCGCAGGGACAACAACGACAGCGGCGGCATCGGACTCATCCTCGTGATCTTGTCGTTTGCACTGTTGATCCTCGCGCCGTTCGCGGCGCAGCTGATGCAGTTCGCCATGAGTCGTCGTCGGGAGCTGCTCGCGGATGTGTCCGGCGTAGAACTCACGCGGTATCCGCCAGGACTGATCTCGGCGTTGAAGAAGCTCAAGGGTGACCAAGCCGTCGTGCATCACGCGACGCGAGCCACCGCGCAGCTCTGGATCGAGAGTCCACTCGATCGCGACAAGAAGACCGAGGACGGGCAGTCCAAGGGCAACTGGCTCAATCGCAAATTCGATACTCATCCTCCGCTCGATGAGCGGATCGCGGCACTGGAGGCCATGTGAGACCGTCATTTCTGCATCGCGTCCGCGCTGCTACGAGTGTCCTGCGCACCCGGAGCCGCTCCTTCGTCGCTCCCGGGCTGCTCCGGACACCGCTGGTGGTGTTGCTCTTGGTGGTCGCGTTTGTTGCGTGCAGTGACTCGTCGAAGCCGGCGGCGAACAAGGTCGCTCCGGCGAAGTCGACCACCACGACCACGGCACCTCCGCCGGTCGCGCCGCTGACCGGCCTCCCGGACCCAGACGGCGTCGCGCAAGGGCGACCGTTGGTGTCGATCAAGATCGACAATGACAACGACGACGCTCGTCCCCAAACTGGCCTCGAGATTGCCGATGTGGTGTGGGATGAGGTCGTCGAGGGTGAGTCAACTCGGTTCCTCGCGATGTTCCAGTCGCGATCGACCGACGTGGTTGGACCGGTGCGGTCGGTGCGGCTCACGGATCCACTCATCGTCTGGCCCGAAGGCGGGATTTTCGCTTACTCCGGTGGTGCGAAGTACGCCGTTGACGGGATTTCGTTGGCGCCGGTGAAGCGCATCGATGAGAGCGCCGCGGGGAGTGCGATGTTCCGCGACTCGAGCCGGCGTGCGCCTCATAACCTTTACGCACGTCCGGATGAGCTGTTCGCGCTCGGTGGCGATCCCACGCCGCCGCCGCCACTCTTCGAGTTCGCGGCGCCGAACGCGGCTCCCGTTGGCTCGCCGGTGGCGTCGGTGCGGGTTGGGTTCTCCGGGACGTTTGCCCCCACCTATACCTGGGACGCGGGATCCTCCACTTGGTTGCGGTCAACCTCTGACGGTCCGTTTATGGCCAAATCCGGCACGCAGATCGCGCCCAACAACGTGATCGTGCTCCCCGTGGTCTATGCGGGCGGCGTGGGACAGATCGGGGCGGAGGCACAAATGGTGGGCCAAGGTGTGGTCCAGGTCTTTACGAACGGTCGAATGATCACAGGCACCTGGAGCCGGGTCGACGCGCAGCATCGCATCGAGTTCAAGGATGGGGCGGGCGCTCCGATCTTGTTGACTCCAGGCCAGACCTGGGTCGAACTTCCGAGCGTGAGCTACGCGATCGACGTGACGCCGGCCGCGCCGCCCGCGCCCTGACAAATCGGCTCGGGCATGGCCGAGGTCGACCGGTAGCATCCAAGGCATGAGCGAAGCGGGAAATGCACGCGGTGCGAGCCGGACTCCCAGCGCAGCGTGGCCCGTCCGGCCCGCTCCCAAGGAGCAAGAGGACAAGGCATGAGCGAAGCGGGAAATGCACGCGGTGCGAGCCGGACACCCAGCGCAGCGTGGCCCGTCCGGCCCGCTCCGCAGGAGCAAGAGGACAAGGCATGAGCGAGACTTCTGGATCCGAGATCGGAACGGCACGCGTCAAACGTGGCCTGGCGGAGATGCTCCGTGGTGGCGTGATCATGGACGTGGTCAACGCCGAGCAAGCCAAGGTCGCCGAAGACGCGGGTGCAACTGCAGTCATGGCCTTGGAACGGGTCCCGTCCGACATCCGGCGCGACGGTGGAGTGGCGCGCATGTCGGACCCGGCGATGATCGAAGAGATCCAAGCCACGGTCACGATTCCCGTGATGGCCAAGTGTCGGATTGGCCACTTCGCAGAAGGGCAGATCCTGCAGTCACTCGGCGTCGACTACATCGACGAGTCCGAGGTGCTGACGCCAGCTGATGAGGCACATCACGTCGATAAGTGGGCGTTCACGGTTCCGTTCGTCTGTGGGGCGACCAACCTTGGTGAGGCCCTTCGCCGGATCAGTGAGGGCGCCTGCATGATCCGCTCGAAGGGTGAGGCCGGGACCGGCAACATCGTTGAGGCGGTCCGGCATCTCCGCTCGATCCTCGGTTCGATTCGTGATCTGACGGTGGCGAGCCCGCAGGAGCTCTACGCAGCGGCCAAAGATCTTCAGGCGCCAGTCGAGCTGGTCCAAGAAGTTGCGGCTCTCGGCGAGCTTCCGGTTCCGATGTTCTGCGCCGGCGGTATTGCCACCCCGGCCGACGCGTCCCTCGTGATGCAGCTCGGCGCGCAAGCCGTCTTCGTGGGCTCGGGGATCTTCAAGAGTGAGCAACCCGAGGTGATGGCGAAAGCAATCGTCGAGGCCACCACGCACTACGCCGACGCGGCGATGCTCGCGAAGGTGTCGCGTGGTCTCGGTGCGGCGATGCCCGGCGCGGAGATCGATCAGCTCGACGTGAAACTCGCCGACCGCGGTTGGTAAGCGGGTCGTTGGAGTGAAGGTTGGGGTACTGGCCCTCCAAGGGGCCTTTCGGGAGCACCGCGAAGTGTTCGTATCCCTCGACGTGGGCGTGATCGAGGTTCGGACCCCCGACCAACTCAATGGGATCGCCGCGCTTGTGATACCCGGTGGGGAGTCGACCACGATGCAACACCTGCTCGATTCTTCCGGTGTGCGGGAGCCGCTCCACGCCGCGATCGCAGACGGTCTCCCGGTGTTGGGAACCTGCGCCGGTCTGATCGTGCTCGCCCGCGAAGTACTCGATGGGCGTGCGGACCAACGCCCGCTGGGGGCGATCGACATCGTGGCCCGCCGGAACGCCTACGGTCGCCAACGCGATTCTTTCGAGGCAGACCTCGTGCTCGATGGCGTCACGGGAGGAAATTTTCCCGGTGTTTTTATCCGAGCGCCCGCAATCGAGACCATCGGGGATGCGGTGGAGGTCCTGGGCGAGCACAATGGGCGGGCGGTGTTCGTTCGCGAGGGTCAGGTGTGGGTCACCACGTTCCACCCCGAGCTTGCGGGAGACTCGAGAGTTCACGAGCGCTTTCTCCAGGAGGTTGCCTAGATGTCTGGCCATTCCAAGTGGCATTCGATCAAGCATCAGAAGGGCGCGGCCGACGCCGCGCGAGGCAAAGTGTTCGCGCGGCTCGCTCGTCAGATCGAAGTGGCAGCGCGTCAGGGTGGTGGTGATGCCGACTCGAACGCCACGCTGCGCACGATGGTCCAGAAGGCACGCGATTCGTCGATGCCCAAAGACAACATCGAACGGGCCATCAAGCGCGGGATCGGCGAGCTCGAAGGTGTGACCTACGAAGAGGTCAACTACGAGGGTTACGCGCCGAACGGCATCGCGGTGTTGGTCCATACGCTGACCGACAACCGAAATCGCACCGGGTCCGAGGTGAAGAACATCTTCAGTCGCAACGGCGGATCATTGGCCGAGCCCGGCGCGGTGGCGTGGCAGTTCGAACGCAAAGGTGTGATCCTCATCGCCAAGGCCGCGACGACCGAGGACGATCTCATGCTCGTGGTGCTCGATGCCGGGGCCGAAGACGTCGAGGATCATGGCGACATGTGGCAGATCGTCACCCCGGCGCACGACCTCCACGCCGTGCGCGCCGCGATCGAGGAGGCCGGTATCGCCTTCGAGAACTCCGACACCACGATGTTCCCGCAACAAACCGTTCCGCTGGAAGATGCCGCGAGTGTGAAGCAAGTCCTTCGCGTCATCGACGCGCTCGAAGAACACGACGACGTCCAGAGCGTCTATGCGAACTTCGACATCCCCGACGCAGTCCTTCAGGAGGTCATGACGTGAGCGCAGCGGAAGACAATCGCGGTCAGAGCCGACGGTCCAGCGAAGTGGGGCCCGTCCGGCCCGGCCCGCAGGGCCAGGAGGACAAGTCGTGACAGCAGGTCCCAACGTTGGTGACGCGGCACCCGACTTCACCTTGCCCGGCATCATCGGTACCGAGCGCGCGGATTACACGCTCTCCGAGCTACGCGGCCAGAAGGTGGTGATCGCCTTCTATCCCGGTGATGCCACCCCTGGCTGAACGATTCAACTTCGCTCGTACCGCGATGACATCGCGGAGTTCGAGCATGCGGGCGCGGTCGTGCTCGGTATTTCACCCCAGGACGTGGACAGTCACGAGAATTGGATCGCCAAGGAGAAGTTCCCGTTCGCATTGCTCGCGGATGTGGATCTCTCCGTCGCGGAGGCCTTTGGCGTGAAGGGCAACAAGGCGATCCCGGTGAAGCGTTCGGTCTTCATCTTGGACGAGACCGGCATCGTTCGCTATCGCTATGAGGGCACGGTCAAGGCCATCTTCAAGAAGCCCAAGGCCCTCGCGAAGGTGTTGGCCGGGTTCTAGCCTCCTGGTCGTGGCTGCGATAACCGTCAGGCCGGCAACCGTTGAAGACGACGCGGTCATCACGGCAATTCAATACACCGATCCCAGTCCGTCCATCCTCGGCCTCGCGGGAAGTCGAGCGCGCGGGCAGCGTTTGGGTGCGGCGCTGGTGAAGACCGCCGGCGTCACCGACCTTGGCCGCCCAACCGTGGTCTGCGAAGCGGACGGTCAGATCATGGGTTTCGCCCAATACTCCATCGGTCCATCGGACGACATCCCCATGAGTTGGAGGCTGGCGATGCGCGTCGTCCGAGCGCTCGGACCGCAGGCGCTCCTCCTCGGTCCCCGACTCAAAGCGCGCCGGGCTGTGGCGCTGCCGATACCGCGTGAGAGTTTCTATCTGTCCGAACTCCAGGTGCGTTCCGACCGCCGAGGCCGCGGCGTGGGTGGCGAGCTGCTCACCTGGGTCGAATGCGAGGCCGAGGCGAGCAGTTGCCGGTTGATGTCACTGATCACCGACATCGGGAATCCCGCCCGTCGGCTGTATGAGCGCCACGGGTTCCGGGTCGCCGACACGCGCCGCGATGAGCGATTCGAGCGCTTCACCGGCCAGGAAGGTCGCGTGCTGATGACTCGAGCCCTCGCCGCTGCACGCTGAGGACCCGCGCGAATCGGCCCTGTTCCACGGTGGGAGCAATGGTCGTCTGCCATGATGCGCCGATGCATATTTCAATGAAGGTCAACGGCGCAGCGCAGGCGCACGATGTGGAAGATCGGACGCTCCTCGTCGCCTACTTACGTGAGGCATGCGACCTCACCGGCACGAAGGTCGGGTGTGACACGTCGAGTTGTGGGGCGTGCACGGTCTTGGTTGACGGTGAGTCGGTGAAGTCCTGCACGATGCTCGCGGCCCAAGCCGACGGAGCGGTGGTGACAACCATCGAAGGTCTCGCGACCGATGGGGTGTGGCATCCGGTGCAGCAGGCTTTCCACGAGCAGCATGGCCTGCAATGCGGGTATTGCACCGCGGGCATGGTGATGGCGGCGGTGGGATTCCTCGATGAGAATCCTGATCCCACCGAGCGCGATGTACGCCTCGGGCTCGAAGGCAACTTGTGCCGGTGCACCGGGTATCACAACATTGTGAAGGCCGTTCTGGCCGCGGCCGTCACCATTCGAACCAGCCCCACTCCGGTGAAGGTCGACGCATGATCCCCGCACCCTTCGACTACGTGCGGGTTGATTCCATTGAAGCCGCGGTGGCGGCACTCGTTGCGCACGGCGACGAAGCGAAGTTGATGGCGGGTGGGATGTCTCTCTTGCCGCTCATGAAACTCCGGCTTGCGGTGCCGAGTGTGATTGTGGACGCGGGCCGGCTCAACGACCTGCGTTACGTGCGTGACGGCGGCGACCACCTCGCCATCGGTGCCTTCAGCCGGCATCGTGATCTCGAGACCGACACCACGCTCGGCGAGCACTGCGGTGTCCTGCGCGCCGTAGCCGCCGAGGTGGGCGACAACCAGGTTCGTCATCGCGGGACCATCGGTGGTTCCGTGGCCCACGGCGACCCGGCCAGCGATTTGCCTGCGGTCCTCCTCGCGCTTGATGCCGACTTCGTGGTGCGTGGATCCAACGGTGAGCGCACCATTGCGGCCGCGGAGTTCTTCACAGGTTTTCTCGAAACCGCGTTGGCGCCTGACGAGCTTCTCATCGAGATCCGAGTCCCGAAGACGGGTTCGAACGGGTATTCGTACGAGAAGTTCAACCGGCGCGCGCAGGATTGGGCCATCGTCGGAGCGGTGGCATTGACTGCCAACGGCAGCACCCGAGTGGGACTCGTGAATATGGGCGCCACACCGCTGCGGGCAACCGGCGTTGAAGCCGCACTGGCCGGTGGAGCGGCGATATCGGATGCTTCCGCCGCTGCGGCCGACGGCACCGAGCCGTCCTCCGACATCAACGCCACCCCGGAGTACCGCAGCCATCTTGCACGGGTGCTGACCCGTCGGGCGCTCGAAGCCATCGCCTGACGTCGCCCGCAGGGCCAAGAGGGGGAATCACGTGAGCGACGCCCCACGAAGTTTTGTGCTGGGGGTGGCGGGGCGGAGCGGGGCCCGACCGGCCCGGCCCGCAGGGCCAAGAGGGGGAATCACGTGAGCGTGGCGGTCGGCGTGTTGTGCGCGGGTCGGGGAACCCGGTTCGGGAGTTCGAAACAACTTGCCGACCTGAACGGTCGTCCCATGGTGCGATGGGCGATGGACGCCGCGTTGGCGTCGGGATTACGACCGATCGTGGCGGTCGTAGGACCGGGCGGCGCAAAGATCGAAGCTGTCCTGGGACAAGGAATCGATGTCGTACGCGCGCCGGGCGCGCGCTTTGGGATTGCGCACAGTTTGGCGGCCCTCGTGCGTTCGCTCGAGGGTTGGCGCCAAGTTGGAGCGGTGTGTGTGGGGTTGGCCGACCAGCCGTTGGTGGGCGCGGACGCATATCGGCGGCTCGTCGCCGCCTACGATGCGGGAGCAACGTTCGCGGTCGCCACCTACGGCGGCCAACGCGGGAATCCGGTACTCCTTGCTCGCTCGCTGTGGCCGGAGGTCCTGGCATTGCGCGGCGATGTCGGAGCCCGGGCGTTGATGGATCTTGTCCCGGTCGTCGAGGTCGACTGTTCGGACACCGGTCGGCCCGACGACGTGGACACCGTTGCTGACCTAGCGCGTATCGCAGACGAGATGGAGCACTAAGTGGAGATCGAAGATGCCTTCCGAGTCGACCTGCCAGTGGATGAGACCTGGCGGGTCCTGCTCGATATCGAGCGCATTGCTCCGTGCCTTCCTGGCGCGCAGCTCCAGGAGATCGCGGGTGAGGAATACCGCGGAGTTGTGAAGGTCAAGGTCGGGCCCATCACGGCGTCCTACAAAGGCGTGGCAACGTTCGAAGAGCGCAACGAGGAGACCCACACCGCAGTCATCGTCGGAAACGGCCGCGATACTCGCGGTCAGGGGAACGCGTCGGCGAAGATCACGATGACGCTGGTGCCCGACGGTACGGGAACGTCGGTGAAGGTATCCACCGAACTGTCGATCACCGGGAAGGTGGCCCAGTTCGGGCGGGGAGTGATGGCGGATGTGTCCGCGAAGTTGCTCGCCCAGTTCGTGGCAAACCTGGAACGTGACGTCCTCTCGGCCCCCGCGGTCGACCTCACCAAGCCAGACGAAGCGGAGCCCGCGGTCTCGGGTGCCGTCTCCGCGAACGGGACGCCCGCGACCGAGATGCCCGCGGGTCGGGATTCTGCATTGTCCGGTCCGCCGACGAGCAACGGCGCGTTGAAGGGCGATGGGGCGGTGGTGCGGCGGATCGACCAGCCCGAGGCCGCGCCGGTCGATCTGCTGGGGATGGGTGGTTCGCCGATACTGAAGCGATTGCTCCCCGTCGTGGGCAGCGCGGCCCTCGCGGTGCTGGTCTTTCGGTTGATCCGGTGGTTCCGGTCCGCGCGCTGAATGCCCGGGCCGCCTAGGGTGCGAACCCGTGTTCGATTCTTGTGGTCCTGTCCTCGGTATTGACCCCGGTCTCTCGCGCTGCGGCTACGGCGCCGTCGCGGGGCGCGGCGCGGCGATGACCGCGGTCGCCTACGGCGTGATCACCACGGATCCGAGTCTTCCGTTGCCCCAGCGGCTCGCGGAACTCGCCGAGGAACTCGATCGGCTGGTGGCGGAGTTTCGTCCGAGTGCAATGGCAGTGGAACGGGTGCTGTTTCAAACCAATGCTCGTACCGCGATTTCGGTGGGCCAAGCCAGTGGGCTCGCGCTCGTGGCCGCGGCGCGTGAACGGATTCCCGTCGCGCAGTACAGCCCGAACGAAGTGAAGCTGGCAGTTGCTGGTCACGGTGGTGCCGACAAAGAGCAGGTGCAGCAGATGGTCACGCGCATCCTGAAACTTGGCGCGGTGCCACGGCCACCCGACGCCGCCGACGCGCTCGCGCTTGCGTTGTGCCATCAGTGGTCAGCACCGATGCGTGAACGTACCGATGGTGGTGACTCGGGACGGGTGCAGGGCTTTGACCGTGCGGTAGAGGCGGCCCTCGCTCGGGACTCCCGATGATCGGGTCGGTGCGCGGGACCGTGCTCGAGCGCACTCCCACAGGTGAGGTGCTCGTGGAAGTCGGGGGAGTGGGCTATCGGTGCTTGGTGCCGATCAGCGCGTTGCCACAACTCGCGCCCGGTGGTGCTGCGTTTCTCATGACGCACCTGCATGTCCGCGAAGACGCGATGACCCTCTATGGGTTTCCCACGCGCGATGAACGTGACACCTTCGAGATCCTGATCGGTGCCAACGGCGTCGGTCCCAAGCTGGCCCTCGCGATCCTCTCCATCCACCCGCCGAATGTTCTGCGCCGGGTGATCGCGGAGGAAGACCTCGACGCGTTGTGCAGCGTTCCGGGGGTAGGGAAGCGCACCGCGCAGAAGCTGATGATCGAGCTCACCGCCCGATTGGACCTCCCGGAGGTCGATCTGCGCGACCACGCCGGGACCCCTGCGGTTCGTGGTGAAGTACGGGCCGCGCTCGTGGAGCTCGGATACGGGCCGGATGAGATCCGGTCGGTGCTCGCCGATCTGCCGGCCGACGGCACCGTTGAAGAGCTGCTCCGAATCGCGCTCCAACACCTAGCGGTCAAAGCATGAGCGAGGCGAGAGTGAGTGAGTACCTGGCCCGCGGGCGGCAGTCGTGAGCGGGCGCGAGGAGCTGCTGCATCCGGGCGCGGACCCGGTGGAGGCCGCCGAGGAAACCACCCTGCGCCCGCGGCGGCTTGAGGAGTTTGTCGGCCAGCCGCGGCTCACCGAACATCTGGAGATCGTCTTACAAGCGGCGCGCCAACGCGGCCAGGCGGTGGACCATCTGTTGTTCGCGGGTCCGCCCGGAACTGGCAAGACCTCCCTCGCTGCGATCGTTGCCGCGGAAATGGACGCGAGCCTCCGAGTCACGAGCGGTCCCGCGCTTGAACGAGCGGGCGACCTTGCCGCGATCCTCACCAATCTCGAAGACGGTGACGTGTTGTTCGTCGATGAGATCCACCGGCTGCCGCGCGCCGTCGAGGAGGTGCTCTATCCGGCGATGGAGGACTACCAGCTTGACATCGTGATCGGCCGCGGACCTTCCGCTCGTTCGATTCGTCTCGATCTGCCGCGGTTCACCCTTGTTGGTGCAACGACCCGTGCCGGCCTGATCACCGGACCACTGCGCGATCGTTTCGGTTTCGTCGCGCGCCTGGAGTACTACGAATCGGCCGACCTCGAAATCATCGTTGCTCGGGCCGGACGGATCTTGGGTGTAGAGATCGATGCCGAGGGTGCAGCCGAGCTGGCCCGGCGCGCCCGTGGAACCCCGCGGATCGCGAACCGATTGTTGAAGCGGGTCCGTGACTATGCCGAGGTGCGCTCCGATGGCACCGTGGATGGCGCCACCGCCCGGGCCGCACTCGACGTCTTTGAAGTTGACGAACGGGGGCTTGACCGCACTGACCGGGCGGTGCTGCACGCGCTGTGCGTGATCTTCGCGGGCCAACCTGTGGGCCTCGGGACCCTCGCGGTTGCGGTGAGCGAAGAACCTGACACGGTCGAAGACGTCTACGAGCCATTCCTGCTGAAACAGGGTCTCCTGCAACGGACACCACGGGGCCGCATTGCCACCAGCGCGGCCTATGCCCACCTTGGCCTGGCGTTACCGCCGGGTCCGACGGTCCAAACGGTGGGTCTGTTCGACGGTTCCGACCCGCAGACGGGGACGTGACCGGGCCGCCATGCCAGGAGTTTGGGGGAGGGACGCACTAGTGTCCCCGACCCGGCATGCCTGTCTATCTTCTTTACTTCGCCCTACTCGCGGTCGCGTTCTTTTTCTTGGTGGTGCGGCCCCAACGTCGTCAGCTCGCGGCTCGCCGCGCGCTGATCGCGGCGATCGAAGTGGACGACCACATCATCACGGCGGGCGGCATTTACGGCACGGTGCGCGCGATTGAGGGCGATGTGCTCTCGATCGAGGTTGCCGACGGTGTGGTGCTGACGCTGGCTCGAGAAGCGGTGGCACGTCGGCGTCAAGACGCTGACCTGAATCCTGACGACAACGATTCCGCCGTCGACGCTGACGTTGACGACGTTGACTCACCGGAAGAGGACGTCTAAGTGCGCCGCAATTTCTGGTATATCACCATCACGATTGTGGTGATCTTCGGCACCTTCGCCGCGACGATTCTGACCGGGAACTCGCCGGTGCTCGGGCTCGATCTGCAGGGTGGGATCGAAGTGCGCCTCGCGCCGGTAGGTGAGGTGCCGAGCAACGACGTCTTGGACAAAGCCGTCGATATCATTCGCAATCGGGTCAATGGTTTGGGCGTGGCCGAGACCGAGGTGAAGCGCGACGGTTCCCAGATCGTCGTCGACCTCCCTGGAGTCAAGGATCGCAACAAGGCCCGCGATCTCGTGGGCAAGACGGCCGAGCTTCGGTTCCGGCCGGTGCTCAATGTGCTGAATATCCCCTGTGCCGCAGACTCCGAGTCCAAGAAGTCGAAGTCGAAGTCGACGTCGTCGACCAGTGGAAGCGCGCCGGCATCGGGACCGGGCAAGGCCATCCATGTGCCGGCCGTTGAGCACGAGACCTCGTCTTCGTCTTCAACCTCGAGCACACCCTCGACATCCTCGACAACGGCCCCCGCGCCCGACCTGACCAGCACAACCTCGGTGACGGCCGCGCCGCAGGTACCTGCGTTGACCACGCAGGTGGAGGACAAGCGCGCCGCCACGGTGTGGTTGTGTGACCGCAATGGCGCCCCGCAGTATCAGCTGGGACCGACCGCACTCACGGGGAAGGGTGTGACCACGGCGAGCGCTCGGTTCGGCGGCGGCACTGATGGCTGGACGGTCCAGCTCACGCTGAACTCGGAGGGCAGTACGAAGTTCAACGCGCTTGCGGCGGAGTCGTTCCCCAAGACCGCGCCCCAAAACGCCGTCGCGATCGTTCTCGACGGCGTGGTGCAATCCGCTCCGGCGTTTCAAACATCTTCGTTTAGCGGCGACGTGCAAATCACCGGCGACTTCAGCCAAACCGAGGCCGAGGACCTGGCGACGGTGCTGAAGTTTGGTGCGTTGCCGGTGCAACTGAAGCCGCTCACGACCACCAGCATCTCGCCCACCCTCGGCCGCGACCAGCTCGATGCGGGGCTGCTGGCGGGCCTCATCGGCCTCGCCTTGGTTGCGTTCTACATGATGCTGTTCTACCGGGTCCTTGGGCTCGTCGTGATCGCCGGTCTCGTGCTCTCCGCGATGGCCATCTACACGCTGATCAGCTATCTCGGCGACAGCATCGGGCTCACACTCACGCTTGCGGGGGTGGTGGGACTCATCGTCTCGGTGGGTATCACCGTGGATTCCTACGTGGTCTACTTCGAGCGACTGAAGGATGAGGTGCGCACCGGCCGGACGATCCGCAGCGCGGTGGATCGCGGGTTCGAGCGTTCGTTCAAAACGATTCTCGCCGCCGACCTCGTGTCCCTGATCGCCGCCGGCATCCTGTATTGGCGGGCCATCGGCTCTGTGCGTCAGTTCGCGTTTCTGCTGGGTGTCTCCACCATCCTCGACCTGATCTTGTCGTACTTCTTCATGCATCCGCTCGTGCATTTCATGGCCCGCAACAAGGCCATCGTCGCCACCAAGAAGGTGGGCATCGCAGCTGGGCTCGACACTCCGGAGGCCACGGTATGAAGTCCGACGGCACCCGCCACACCCTCAAGGATTTGTACCACGAGAACACGTCCTTTGATTTTCTCGATCGCCGCTGGCGGTGGGTGCTGGTCTCGGTCCTCCTGATTCTGGTGTCGCTCGCGGGCTTTGTATTGCGTGACGGCCTCAACCTCGGCCTCGACTTCACCGGCGGGACGTCGTGGCAGATCACCGCCGCTCCGGGCAAGAGTGCCTCCGCGGGAGATGTTCGCAATGTGCTCGATGGCGTGGGCATCAGCGACGCCAAGGTGGTCTTGCTCGGCGATCGAGGCATTCGGGTCGAGGCGTCAGCGTTGGGCCGCGCGGGGGAGACCGCGGTCACCGACGCGCTCGCGAAGTATGCCGGGGTCAGAAGCCGCGCAATCAGCGTTTCGCAGGTCGGTCCGAGCTGGGGAGACAAGGTCAGCCGGGAAGCCGTCATCGCGTTGCTCATGTTCTTCGTTGCCGTCGCCGCGTACCTCTCGCTGCGGTTCGAGTTCAAGATGGCCGCCGCCGCGATTGTGGCAGTGGTGCACGACATCGTGATCACCGTCGGCGTCTACGCGGTGACGGGGCTCGAGGTCACACCGGCAACCGTGATCGCGTTTCTCACCATTCTCGGCTTCTCGTTGTACGACACCGTGGTGGTGTTCGACAAGATCAAAGAAAACACTCCACAGCTCAGCACCGTGCGCGGTCTGACCTATACCGACATGGCCAATACCTCGCTCAATCAGGTACTGATGCGGTCCCTCAACACGTCGTTCGTGGCGCTGTTGCCGGTGGGGTCGCTCTTGGTGGTGGGCGCGTGGCTTCAGGGCGCGGTGGCGTTGGAGGAGTTCGGTCTCGCGCTCTTCGTGGGTCTGCTCATCGGCGCGTACTCGTCGATCTTTGTGGCGACGCCGATCCTGGCCTGGTGGAAGGAGCGCGAGCCGCGTTACCGGACCATCTCGGAACGCAGCGCCCAACGTGCCGGGCGCGATGGTGCCGTGGATGGGGTGGCGGCTGGTGCGCGTTCGCCCATGAATACTGGGTCAGTGGATGGCACGGCCGACGAGCCGACCGCCGAACCCATGAGGCCCACGAGGGTGGGGTCTGGTGATGTGGCGCCGACGATTACGCCTCGACCGCGTCAGCAGAAGTCACGCAAACGCAAGTAGTTCGCCTCTTGGGGTCATGGGCGCGCGTTTGATCCACCCACCGTGCGACAATGACGTGCCGACATGACGAGCATTGCCGAGACTTCCCTTACCGAGATCCGAGGCGAACGGCGCTCGGTGCTGCCCTGGCGGCGCCATCAGGTCGATGTTGCGTTGGCGCCGGTGCTCACGTCGTATCTGGAACAGCACCGCAAAGCCGACACCACGCTCATTGAACGTGCCTACGGCGCTGCCCATCGCGCGCACGCCGAACAGGTGCGGCGATCGGGCGAGCCGTACATCTCTCATCCGCTGGGGGTCGCGCTGATCCTGGCCGACCTGGGGCTCGACGATGTAACAATCGCGGCCGCGCTCCTGCACGACGCCATCGAGGACACCGCGCTCACTCGGGAGAGCGTCGACGAACAGTTCGGGGCGGAGGTCAGCGCGATCGTCGACGGTGTGACCAAACTCGATCGGCTCCAGTTCGAGTCACGCCAGGCACAGCAGGCCGCCACGATGCGCAAGATGTTGGTGGCGATCGCGAAGGACATTCGCGTGTTGTTGATCAAGCTCGCTGATCGTCTCCACAACATGCGCACGATCGCATCACTTCCGGAGGTAAAGCAGCTCCGCATCGCACAAGAGACGATGGATATCTACGCACCGCTCGCGCACCGCCTCGGCATCGGCGACCTGAAATGGCAACTCGAAGATCTCTCGTTCGCGGTGCTGTATCCCAAGCGCTACGCGGAGATTGAACAACTCGTCAACACGCAAACGCCGGCGCGCGAAGACCATCTCCAACAGGTTTTGGTCGAGCTCCGAGAACGGCTCGCGGAGTTGCAGATTGATGCCGCCGTGAGTGGGCGGCCGAAACACTTCTGGTCGATCTACGAAAAGATGATCGTGAAGACCCGCGAGTTCGACGAGGTCCAGGACCTCCTCGGAGTGCGGGTGGTGGTGGACACGGTGAAGGACTGTTACGGCGCGCTCGGTTCGATCCACGCGTGGTGGCGTCCGGTGCAGGGTCGGTTCAAGGACTACATCGCCATGCCGAAGTTCAACCTGTACCAATCGCTGCACACCACGGTGGTGGGCCCCGGTGGTCGTCCGGTCGAGGTGCAGATCCGGACCCAGGAGATGCATCGGCGCGCCGAGTTTGGTGTCGCGGCCCATTGGGGCTACAAGCAGAGTTCGGTGACCACCAACACTGCCGATCTGGTGTGGCTCCAGCGGCTCGTGGATTGGCAGGAAGAGACCGACGACCCCGCGGCGTTCATGCAGACGCTGAAGGGTGATCTGGAACAGGACGAAGTGTTCGTGTTCACCCCGAAGGGCAAGATCGTCACGTTGCCCACCGGCGCAACGCCGGTGGACTTTGCCTACGCGATCCACACCGACGTTGGCCACCGTTGTATCGGCGCTCGCTCGAACGGTCGGCTCGTTCCCCTCGACGCGCTTTTGACGACGGGCGACATGATCGAGATTGTCACCAGCAAGGTTGAAGGCGCGGGTCCCACGCAAGATTGGCTGCAGTTCGCACAGACGCCGCGCGCGCGATCGAAGATCCGCCACTGGCAGTCGCGCGAGCGGCGGGTGGACGCGATCGATGGCGGTCGCGATGATCTCGTGCTGGAACTCCGGCGCGAGGGCCTCCCGGTGCAAAAGCTCATGGGGTCCCAGCTGCTCCTCGGCGTCGCCGAGGAGATGCACTATTCAGATCTCGACGCGTTCTACGCGGCAATCGGCGAACACCACGTCTCGGGTCACGCGGTCGCCCAGCGGGTGCGCCACCAGCTTTCGGGCGGGATCGAACAATTGCCAGTGACGGCGCGGCGCCCGTCCCGCAGCAGCGCCCGGCGACGGGTAGCCGGGGTCCACGTGGAGGGCCTCGACGACATGTTGGTGCGACTCTCGCGCTGTTGCACTCCGGTTCCCGGCGACGAGATCATCGGGTTCGTGACCCGTGGTCGGGGTGTTTCGGTGCACCGGTCCGATTGTGCGAACGCGAGCGGGCTGGCGAGCCAAACCGAGCGGCTAGTGGAGGTGGAGTGGGACCACGACGCATCGGGCGCGTACGTGGTGTCGGTGGAGGTCCAGGCGCTCGACCGCTCGCGGCTGCTTCGCGATGTTGCGAATACGTTGGCCGAACACCACGTGAACATCCTTTCGTGTCAGAGCCAGACCACTCCGGATCGTGTGGCGAGGTTCCGGTTTGATTTCGAGCTCGCGGATCCGGGACATCTCGACTCGTTGATCGCGGCGCTGAAGCGGGTTGACTCCGTCTTCGACGCGACTCGGGTCCTACCCGGACCCATTGGTGCCAGCGGCGCGACGCCGATTCCACCGGATTGAACCCGACCTGCGCGCGGCCCGCCGGTAGCATCGACCGTCAATGTCTCCCGACGATGTTTTCCGCGCCCCGAAGGGTGTCCACGATGTCCTCCCCCCGGATTCCGGGCGCTGGGTCGAGATTGTGGCGGCCTTCGCTGAGCGGGCTCGCCGCTATGGCTACGGCCTGGCCATCACTCCCATGTTCGAACACGTCGAGGTGTTTCAGCGGGTCGGAGAACACACCGATGTTGTCTCCAAAGAGATGTACGAACTGACCGACAAGGGCGGACGACGCCTGGCGCTGCGGCCGGAAGGAACTGCGTCGGTCGTGCGGGCGTTTGTGCAGCACCGCCCCACCCCGCCCTGGAAGGTCTGGTACGTCGCGCCGAACTTTCGCTACGAGCGGGCCCAGAAGGGCCGCTATCGCCAACACTGGCAGCTTGGTGTGGAGGCGCTGGGGATCGAAGATCCCGAGATCGACGTTGAGGTGATCGCACTCCTCGCCGGGTTCTACGCCGAGATAGGCCTGCGCGATGTCCGGCTGCTCGTGAACTCGATGGGGGATGCGGAGACGCGTCCTGGGTATGTGGCCGCGTTGCGCGACCACTTCCAGCGCGACGGGGCTGCACTCGGGGAAGAGTTTCTGGCGCGCGTCGAGGCGAACCCGTTGCGGGTGCTCGACTCCAAGGTCGAGCCGTGGCAAGCCGTGATCGAGAGTGCGCCACAGATCACGGAGTACCTCTCTGATGGCGCGGCCGCGCACTTCGACGCAGTTCAAGCCCTGCTTCGCTCCTTCGGAGTCGAGTTCGAGATCGAGCCGCGGCTCGTGCGGGGGTTCGACTACTACACCGGCACCACGTTCGAGTTTCAGAGTGCGGCCCTCGATGCCGCGCAGAGTGCAGTCGGTGGCGGTGGTCGCTACGACGGCCTGGCCGAACAGTTCGGTGGTCCGCCCACCGCGGGAATCGGATTCGGAACCGGGTTGGAACGGATCGTGCTCGCCCTCGTTGCGGGTGGCGTCGGGCCGCCGCCCGCGGGCGTGGAGGTGTTTGTCGTCGACGGTCTCGGCGTCGAGGGTGGGGTCACCGTCGGAGCCCTGGTGGAAACGTTGCGCACCAGCGGACTGAGTGTGGATCGCGCGTACGGCGGACGGTCGGTGAAAGCGCAATGGAAGTCGGCGGACCGTTCCGGCGCCGGGTTCGCGGTCATGGTCGGTCGAGACGAGCTGGTCCGGGATGCGGTCGGGGTGAAGGATCTCGGGACCGGGGAACAAGTCGAGGTGCCCAAAGCGGGCCTGGCGGCGTGGCTCTTGGCCCGTCGAGAACGGATGAGCAGCTGATGATGCGCACGCATGAGGCCGGGACGATCCGGGAGCAGGACGCGGGTTCGGAGGTGACCGTGGCCGGGTGGGTCGCCGCACGGCGCGACCACGGTGGCGTCGTGTTCTTCGACGTGCGCGACGCCTCGGGTGTGGTTCAGGTCGTCGTAGACCCTGAGCAAATCACCGACGACGATGTGCATCACATCGGTCGCGAGTGGGTGCTCCAAGTCGTGGGCACGGTGCGGCCGCGTCCGCAGGGCACTGTCAACCCAGATCTGCCGACCGGTAACGTCGAGGTCGCCGCTCGCACGCTGGTTGTGCTGAATCAATCCGAGCCGCCGCCGTTCCCATTGACCGATCGTGGTGACGACGTCGACGAAGTCTTGCGGCTCAAACATCGCTACCTCGACATACGCCGCCCGTCGATGCAGCGCAACCTCCGAATGCGGGCGACGGTCAACGCCGCGCTTCGGGCGGCGATGGTCGGCCGGGGGTTCGTTGAGGTCGAGACCCCGATGCTCATTGCATCGACGCCCGAAGGTGCGCGGGACTTTGTCGTGCCGTCGCGGCTCAGCCCGGGCGACTTCTACGCGCTTCCGCAGAGCCCGCAGCTGTTTAAGCAGCTCCTCATGGTCGGTGGACTGGATCGTTACTTCCAGATCGCTCGCTGCCTGCGAGACGAGGACCTCCGCGGTAACCGGCAGTTCGAGTTCATGCAATACGACATGGAGATGAGTTTCGCGGGCCAGGCCGATGTGATGGAGGTCGTGGCCGCGGCGGTCAGCGCCGCGGTCGAGACCGTGACCGGCGCGCCACTTGGTGCGATTCCCGAGATGACATGGGCCGACGCGATGGAGCGGTATGGCTCGGACAAACCGGACACTCGTTTCGGGATGGAGCTGGTCGACCTTGGTGCGGCCGTCGCGGGCACGGAGTTCAAGGCCTTCCAAGCCGATGCGGTCAAGGGGATCTGCGTCGCCGGGGGTGGCGACGCGTCACGCTCGACGCTCGACAAGCTGGTGGACCGTGCCAAACAACTCGGTGCCGCGGGTCTTGTTTGGATGCGCGTGAAGGCGGGCGGCGAACTCGAATCGCCGGTCGCGAAGTTCCTCACGACATCGGAGCAAGCGGATATCTCGGGCGCACTCGACGCGGCCGCCGGTGACCTGATCTTGATCGTCGCGGGAGAGCGACGGCGAACCAACACCGTGCTGGGCGCTCTGCGCGTCGACCTCGGCCGTCCGCCCGTCAGCGAGGGAGGACTCGTCCCGCTCTGGGTAGTGGACTTCCCGCTGTTCGAGGCGCTGACCGACGACGGTCGCCCGATCCCCGCGCACCACCCCTTTACGCAGCCGCATTCCGACGACTTCGGACTTCTTGACGCGACCGGCGGGGCGCTGCTCGACGTGCGCTCGCAGGCCTACGACCTCGTGATCAACGGTTGGGAACTCGGTTCGGGGAGTGTGCGAATCCATCAACCCGATCTGCAGGCCCGGATTTTCTCGATGCTCGGTATCGACGACGAGACCGCGCGGGCGCGGTTTGGTTTCCTGCTCGAGGCGTTCCGATACGGCGCGCCACCCCACGCGGGGTTCGCATTCGGGACCGACCGGCTGGTGGCGCTCCTCGCGGGTGAAGAGAGCATCCGCGAAGTGATCGCCTTTCCGAAGACCCAGTCGGGTGCCGATCCCCTCACCGGCGCGCCGGGTCCCATCGATGCGACCCAGCTCCGCGAACTCGGTCTCACGATCAAACCTCGGAGCACCTAAAACACCCGAACATTCGGCACCTGCCGGTCCAGCTCGTGACTCGCTAGCGTCAGGCCGTGACCGATCTCTTCGGGGCTGCCGCCGAGGCGCGCCTCACCAGCCGAGCGCCATTGGCCGCGCGCCTGCGGCCGCGGTCACTCGACGAGGTCGTGGGTCAGGAAGAGTTGCTCGGCGCGGGACGCCCGTTGCGGCTCCTCATCGAGTCGGATCGGCTCACATCGGTGGTGCTTTGGGGTCCTCCTGGCACCGGCAAGACCACGATCGCTCGGCTGATCGCGGGTGCGACCCGCAAAGCCTTTGAACCGCTTTCGGCCGTCAGCGCGGGAGTGAAAGATGTCCGGGAAGTCGCCGAGCGGGCCCGGCAGCGACTCGGTGAACACGGTCAAGGCACAATTCTGTTTCTCGACGAGATTCATCGGTTCAGCCGTACCCAGCAGGACGCGTTGTTGCCCCATGTGGAAGAGGGCCTGATCGTGTTGGTGGGCGCGACCACCGAGAACCCCTATTTTTCGTTGACCGCGCCCCTGTTGAGCCGCTCCACGTTGTTTCGAGTTCAGGCAGTGGCGCCCGACGGCTTGCGCACGCTGGTTGTGCGCGCGTTGGCCGATGTTGATCGTGGACTCGGCGACTCGTTCCTCGCGATCGATGATGACGCGTTCGATCACTTGGTGGACCGGGCCGAAGGCGACGCCCGCCACGCGTTGACGAGTCTCGACGTCGCCGCCGCCCTCGCATCGGAGGCCGGGGCATCGTCGATCGCGCTCACCCACATGGAAACCGCGCTCGCGATGCGCGCGCTGCGCTACGGCGACGACGAGCACTACGACATTGTCTCCGCGTTCATCAAGAGCATCCGAGGTTCCGACGTGGACGCGGGGCTCTATTGGTTGGCCCGGATGCTCGAGGCCGGTGAAGACGCCCGGTTCATTGCTCGACGCCTGGTCATCCTCGCGTCTGAGGACGTGGGCCTGGGGGACGCGCACGGCCTCCCGATCGCGACCGCCGCCGCGCATGCGGTGGAGTACGTGGGCCTGCCTGAGGCCATGCACAATCTGGCGCACGCGGTGATCTACCTCGCGAATGCTCCGAAATCCAACGGTGCGAAGGCCGCCTTGGCAGCCGCGCTGGCTGATGTGAGGGACCGCCCGGCGGGTGATGTACCCCCGCATTTGCGTGATGCCAGCTACCGCAGCGCGGCGACCCTGGGCCACGGAAAGGGCTACGTCTATCCTCACGACGCGCCCGACGGTTGGGCACCCCAGGAGTACCGGCCTGCTGAAGTTGCGGGTCGGGTGTATTGGCAGCCGAGCGGTCATGGCGACGACGTCGACCGTCGACCGCCCGGCGCCCGGATCGACACCGAACAGCGCGAGGAGCAGTTGTGAGCGTGAGCGAGTGGTTAGGAGCAACGGGAGCGGTGCTGCTCGCGGTCTTGCTCGGTGGGCTTCTGTTCGGATTGCTCTCGATCATCGCCACGGTCCGCCGGCTGCGCACGACCGTCGATCGACTCCAAGAGGAGACACTGGCCGTGACGCGAGCAATGCAGGACGCGCTGCGCGATGCCGAACACGAAGTGGATCGCGTGAACGCACTGCTCAGCGCAGCCGAGGGCATCGGGGGCCGACTCGATGGAGCGTCGCGCCTCGTCACCAAGACCGTCACCAACCCCGTGGTGAAGGTTCTCGCGATCGGGACCGGGACCAAACAAGCGGTCCGGCGGATGCGCGAGGGTGATCGGCGGGCCGCCCAATGATCCCGAAGCGCGTGTTCTGGCTCACGGTGGGCTACGGCGCAGGCATGGGGTCGTCGTGGTATGCGGCGCGCAAAGTGCGTGAGGCGGCGAAACGGTATACGCCCGACGGCCTCACCGAACGGGTCGGAGAAACAGTCGAGACCGTGAAGGCGGCCGCTGTCGAAGGCCGCGCCGCCATGCGCCGTCGCGAGATGCAGTTACGTGCCGATTTGGACCGGCCTCTCCGCGCTCGCGCCCGCGGTGCAGGCCGTTCGGGCCCCGGCTCGGACAGTGCGCGCTCCCAGCGTGGTCTTTGACGCCCTCGCCTGGCTTCCCGCTCTCGCGCCTCCGGCGCAGGCCGCTCGGGCCCCGGCTCGGGCACCGCGGGCCGCGAGCGTGGTCTTTGACGCCCTCGCCTTCGGCGTCGTTCACTAGCCTCACCTGATGGTTTCCATGACTGCCGACGAGCTTCGGCGCGCCTTTCTTGATTACTTCGTGGCGCGCGGTCACACCGAAGTTCCGAGCGCGAGTCTTATTCCCCATGACAAGAGCGTTCTCTTCACGATCGCCGGGATGATTCCGTTCGTCCCGTACTTCACGCGTGAGGAACCAGCTCCGTACGCCAGGGCAACGTCGTCCCAGAAGTGCGTGCGCGCAGGCGGAAAGCACAACGATCTCGACGACATCGGCCGTACCAACCGGCACTTCTCATTCTTTGAGATGCTCGGAAACTTCAGTTTTGGCGACTACTTCAAGGCCGAAGCGATCCCGTTCGCGTGGGGGTTCTATACCGACGGGTTGGGGCTCGACCCGGAACGGCTCTGGGTCACGGTGCACGACTCCGACGATGAAGCTGAAGCCATTTGGCGTGATGTCGTGGGTTTACCGGCGGAGCGGATTCAGCGCCTCGGCGACGACAACTTTTGGCGCATGGGCGACACCGGACCGTGCGGACCGAGTTCCGAGATCTTCTGGGACCTCGGACCAGAGTTCGGAGCCGACGGCGGGCCGGCGCATGGTGGCGAGGATCGGTTCGTCGAACTGTGGAACCTCGTCTTCATGCAGTACGACGCACAGTCCGACGGAACGCTCGTGCCACTTCCGGCTCCCAGCGTCGATACCGGGGCCGGATTGGAACGCAACCTGGCGGTGCTCCAAGGGGTGAACTCGGTATGGGACATCGACGTGTTCCAACCATTGATCGCTGCAGCAGAGTCGGTGACAGGCCGCACCTACGGCACCTATCCGGGGAACGAAGACGATGTCTCGCTGCGGATCTTGGCCGAACACGCACGGACGATGACCTTCCTCGTGGCCGACGGCGTTGTGCCGAGCAACGAAGAGCGTGGATACGTCCTGCGCCGGATCATTCGCCGGGCGGTGCGCCACGCGTATCGCCTCGGAGCGCGCCAACTCGTCACCCCGGCGTTGGTGGAGGTCACCGTGACGACCATGGGCTCTGCCTACCCCGATCTCGCGACTCACCGCGAGTTGGTCACCGCGATTGTGCGGCGCGAAGAGGAGCGATTCCTTTCCACGTTGCAGCGTGGCGAGGACATGCTGGCGGACTTGCTTGATGCCGGCGACATTTCGGGCGAGCGCGCGTTTTTCTTGCACGACACGTTGGGTTTCCCCGTAGACCTCACCCGCGAGATTGCTGCTGAGCGGGGTCGGGCCGTCGACATTGCCGGCTTTCAATCCAGCATGGAGGCTCAGCGCAACCGCGCCCGTGAAGCGCACAAAGCGGAGGGTGGCGCGGCCGCCGCGCCAGTGGAGTTGTACCGCGAGCTACTGGATGAGCACGGCAGCACCGACTTCACGGGACGTCAGGAGTACGCCACGGAAGGTGCGATCGTGTTGGCGTTGATCCAGGATGGCGAACGGGTTGGACGGGTGGTTGCGAACTCCGGCCGCGTTGACGTCATCATCGATCGGACGCCGTTTTACGCCGAGTCCGGCGGCCAAGTGGGTGATGTCGGCTCTCTGAGCGGAGGAGACGGAGCGTTCGCACGCGTGATCGACACGCAGTACGCCATCCCCGCTCGCCTTACCCTGCATCGGGTCGAGGTGGTGGACGGCGAGTTGGCCGAGGGGGACACCGTCGCGCTCGAGATCGACGCCCCCCGCCGCGACGCGATCCGCCGCAACCACACCGCAACACATCTGTTGCACTCCGCGTTGCGCGCCGTACTCGGGAGTCATGTGAAGCAAGCGGGCTCGATGGTCTCGGCCGAGCGTTTGCGGTTCGATTTTTCCCATTTCGAGCCCGTGAGCACTGAGGACCTCGAACAGATCGAGGCCATCGCGAACCGCGCGGTGATCTCGAATGCGCCGGTCCGCCACTACGAGACCACGAAGGCGCACGCGGAGAGCATCGGCGCGATCGCGTTCTTTGGCGACAAGTACGGCGACGTTGTACGCGTCCTCGAGGCCGGCCCGTCCTCGACGGAGCTCTGCGGCGGGACGCATGTGCACGCACTGGGGTTCATCGGTCCGGTGAAGATTCTGAGCGAGGGTTCCATTGGGTCGAACCTGCGCCGGATCGAGGCGGTGACGGGCGATGTGGCACTCGATCGCGTTCAGGGCGAGGAACAGCAACTGCGCCAGGTTGCGGCGCTCTTGAATGTGACGACCGCGGAGATCGGCGGCCGGGTCGAAAAGCTGCTTGCTCAGCTCAAGGGTGCGAACGACGAGCTCGGAGCTGCACGTCAACGCGAAGCAGTGACGGCTGCCCATGCGCTCGTGGCGGCGGCCGCAGATGGGACGGTGGTGGAACGGCGAGACGGCATGAATCCCGATGAACTCCGCCAACTCGCGATCGCCACGCGCGACGCACTCGGTCCGCTTGGCGTGGTCGTCATCCTCGGCGCGAACGCCGGCAAGGCCGGCGTGGTGGTAGCCGTGGGGAAAGACCGCGTCGTCGCTGGGGTGTCGGCGGCCGCGATTGCCGCGCCAGTGGCCAAGCTGCTCGGTGGCGGGACCGCGAAGAACCCGGAGCTGGTCATCGGCGGTGGTCCGAACGTGGATGCTCTCGATGAGGCGGTCAGCTTGGCTCAGGTTCAGGTGGCCAGCGCCGTAGGGTGAGCCAGGTGGGCCGCATCCTCGGGGTTGATCTCGGCACTCGCCGTATCGGACTCGCAGTGTCGGACCCCACCGGCACGATCGCTTCACCGCTCACCGTCTTGGAACGGCGCGGATCGCCGGACGCTGATCGGCGCGCCATCGTGGCTGCGGCAGTGGAAGCCGATGCAGCACTCGTGGTGGTGGGCCTGCCCAAAGAGTTATCCGGACGCCATGGTCCCGCCGCGAAGGCCGCGCGGGCGGAGGTCGAAGCGTTGCGCGTGCTCGCGCCGGAACTCACCTTTGCATTGCACGACGAACGGATGACCACCGTGATTGCGCAGCGGTCGCTGGTGGGCGCCGGCGTCAAACGCAAACAGCGCAAGGGCAAGGTCGACAAGGTTGCCGCCGCAGTGATCCTCCAGTCCTACCTGGAGTCCCGGCCCGGCCCGCCAGGGCCAAGAGTGGGGCATCGTGAGTGAGGCGTCGACGGTTGTGTACCTGGCCCGCGGTCGCCGAGCGGGGCCTGAGCGGCCCGGCCCGCCAGGGCCAAGAGCGGGGATGTCATGAGTGACGAACAGATCAGCGTGCTCGGCGAGCCGGGGTCTCGCCCCCGGAATGCTGGGCGATCCGGTCGGGGCTCGAAACGGCGCGGCAGGCGGGTGGTACTCGCTCTTGTGCTCCTGGCGTCGCCGTTCATCGCCGCCGCGGGTTGGTTTTGGTATCAGGTTGATTCGCCCGGAGACCCGGGGCGCATTGTGACGGTTGACATTCCGGCCGGGTCGGGGGTCAGTGCTATTGCCGATCGCCTGGAAGCGCGTGGCGTGATCGGGTCCGCGCTCGCGTTCCGGTTCTACGCACGAATTTCAGGAGCACCGCGGGTCCAGGCGGGTCGGTATCGACTCCATCAGCATCTCGGCGCACGCGCCGCGATCGACGCGCTCAAACCGGGACCGCGCCAGCGCTATCTCAAGCTTTCGCTGCCCCCGGGGCTTCGGTTCGACCAGATCGCGCAAAGCGTGGGAGCACTCCCGGGGCTCAGCGCGCAGCGGTTGACCGAGGTCGCAGAGAGCGGTGTCGTCCGGTCGAAGTTTCAGCCGGCCGGAGTCACATCACTCGAAGGTTTGACCTGGCCCGACACCTATTTCGTGGCGGAGCATGAAGACGAGACTGCGATCCTTCGGACCATCGTCGGCGCGTTCGATCGTCACGCGACCGCGGCTGGTCTCGGTGGTGTCTCCGATCCCTACCGGGCCGTGGTGATTGCGTCGTTGATTCAACGGGAGGCCGGCATCGACGCCGACCGTCCCCTCATCGCCGGGGTGATCGAGAATCGCTTGCGCGACTCGATGCAGCTGCAGATCGATGCGACTGTTGTCTACGCGCGCGGCGGTGGCGACACCCCGTTGACCGACGCAGACTTCGCGCTCGACTCGCCCTACAACACGTACCGAACGAGTGGCCTCCCACCCACGCCGATCTCTACGGTCACCGAAGCGTCCGTGCGCGCCGCGATTCGTCCAGCCGATGTGCTGTTCAAGTACTACGTCCTCACCGACGCATCGGGAGAACACGCATTCGCGGTCACGTTCGCCGAGCATGAGGCCAACATTGCCGATGCCCGACGCCGTGGGGTGCTGCCATGATCACGGGCGCCACCAAACTGGCGGCGGTGATCGGTTCGCCGGTGCGTCATTCGCGCTCACCGATGATTCACAACGCGGCATTCGCGGCGACCGGTCAGGATTGGGTGTACGTGGCGCTCACCGTCGCGCCCGGGGACGGGTTTGATGTGGTGCGTTGTCTCCCGAGTTTGGGGGTGGCGGGTATCAACGTGACGATGCCGCACAAGTCCGACGCGGCGCGGGCTTGTGACGAGCTCACTCCGGCCGCGCAACGGTTGGCCTCCGTGAACACGGTGGTGGTTCGGCCCGACGGAACGTGTCTCGGTGATTCGACCGATGGGGAAGGATTTCTCCGGGCGATCAGCGACGACGGTCTCGACCCCGCCGGACGCTCGGTGTTGGTGCTTGGTGCGGGGGGAGCGGCGCGGGCGGTGGCGGCCGCGCTCGTGACGGTTGGAGCGGAGGTGACGGTGGCCGCCCGACGCATCGACGCCGCGAAGGAACTGGTGCGCGCCATCCCTGGTGTTCGGGCGGTTCCCTGGCCGGGCTCGAACGCCGATGTGGGCTCACGGCCGGAGTCCGTCGATGTGGAGGTGGTGGTGAACGCCACTCCGATTGGGATGGGTGACGACCGCGCGATCCCGGTGGAGCCGGTGCCGGAGCAGTGGATCGTTGATTTGGTGTATCACCCGACGGAGACGGAGCTGCTCGCCCGGGCGCTTGCAGTGGGGGCACGGCCAGTGGGTGGTTTGGGAATGTTGGTCCATCAGGCCGCCCTGGCCTTCGAGCTCTGGACTGGGGTTCCGGCGCCATTGGACGTTATGCGTGAAGCAGCGCAGCGGGCCGTTTGATCGGGCCGGAGAACGCGGACTCAATCCTGGCCGTGATGGTGCCGACACAACGGGGACCGACCAATGGAGGCATCCCCGGTGCTGTCGGGCACATTCGAACTCTTTCCTGTGGCCGAAGTACTCGGCCTGCTTGAGCGTGCCGAATCAAGCGGCGCGTTAGTTGTTCGCGGGCGCGAGATGGACGGCACGCTCTATTTCGTGTCCGGCGAACTCTGCGGCGGTGAGGTTGCGGATCTTTCGGGGCCGGTGGCGGATGCCGCGGCGTTGGAGATTCGACTCCTCGAGGTATGTGTCTCCCTCTTACGGAGTCGCCAGGTCGAGTTTGAGTTCCGAGGTGACGTTGCCCCGCCTTGGCCTGCGCCGCTCTCCACGCCAATCGGTCCAGTGCTGGAACGGGCCCGCGGGATTGCTCGAGATTGGCACTCGATCATCACTGCAGTAGAGAGCTTCGATGCGATACTGGAACGCACGGGTGAGCTCACCGCGACCGCGATCACGTTGAGTCACGTGGGTTTTCGGGTCTTGGAGCTCATTGACGGCCGCTCGACTATTCGAGAACTTGCCCGACGAGCTGAGGCAAGTCTGATCGTGGTCGGGCCCGAAGTCCGCACGCTGGTGATGGCAGGCGCCGCCCGGGTGGTGGTGGGGGCCGACCATGCGCTGGCATCGGCACGCCTTGATGTGGAAGGAATGCGACCGGCGCCGGAGGGCTTGGTCGATGTCACCGACGTTCCCGACCCCGAGGTTCGCGACCCCAACGTTCCCGACCCCGCCGGGGTGCCGATTGAGGCCTCGGTCGCGGCCGCGCCCCTGGTGCCGGCCGCGCCCAAGGTGGCGGCCGCACCCTTGGAGCCATCGGTTGCGATGCCGCACGATCGTCCTATCGGGGCCCCCGTCGAAATGATGAGTCCGGCCCACGATCCGGAGGACTTGGCACGGGAACGGGCTGATCTGGCGGCTCGGGCCGGATTGAGCGGCCCGGGACCGGTGCCGGAGACGGCGGTCGCAGTCGACGCTTCGGCGCCCGTCGTCGAGCGCGCCCGGATCGTGGTGGACCGCAGTGAACTGCTGCGGATGTTCTCTGGTCTCAAAGAGGACTAACCGCTTTAGGCCCGGCCGATCCAGGCCGATACGTCCATCGACCCGTGCTGTACGGGCTGATGTGGTGGAGGAGGCCGCGTGTCGAATGGTGCCCAACTCGGCACCTTGCTGCTTCAACAAGGCCTGATCAATCAGGCGGATCTCGACGCGGCGCTGGCCGCCCACGAGACGAACGGCAAGCCTGTCAGCCGGATCCTCATCGAACTCGGCCGCATTAGCGAGACCGATCTGGTGCGCACGCTCGCGCAGCAAGTGGGTCTCGGTTTCGTCGATCTCGACGAGATCTCGATCGATCCATCGGTCGCCATGTTGGTCCCTGAATCACTCGTGCGTCGCTATCAGGCCATCCCCATTCAATGGGACGAGCAGGGCCGTCTCGTGGTCACGATGGCCGACCCGTCGAATGTCTTCGCCGCAGATGACATCCGAGCGATGACGGGCGCGGAAGTGGTCACGGTGGTGTCGCCGCCGAGCCAGGTCCAGACGCTGATCGACAGAGTGCATCGCCTCGATGGTGAAGTGGACGAGATGGCCCAAGAGGCCGCCGATGAGTTTGGTGATGTTGAAGACACCAGCAGGATCGACCAGCTCATCGAAGATGCTCCGATCGTCAAGTTCGTGAGCCTGGTGATCACCCAGGCTGTGGCCGACCGAGCGTCGGATATCCACGTTGAGCCGTGCGAGCACGACATGCGCATCCGGTACCGCATCGACGGCGTGCTCCACGAGGTCATGCACGCACCGAAGGCCATTCAGGCCGGTGTGATCAGTCGACTCAAGGTGATGGCCGATATCAACATCGCGGAGCGACGCGTCCCCCAGGACGGCCGAATCTCGGTGAAGCTCGCCGGGAAGGGCGTGGATCTACGGGTCGCAACGCTGCCCACCGTGTACGGCGAAAAGGTCGTGATGCGGATCTTGGACAAGGGCCAGGCACTCCTGACTCTCGACGACCAGGGATTTCTCCCCGACGTGTTGACCCGCTACGAAGGCTCCTTTCGGAAGCCGTACGGCACGATCATGGTGACGGGGCCGACCGGATCAGGGAAGTCGACCACCCTCTATGCCACGCTCAACGTGCTCAACAATGCCGATCGCAACATCATCACGGTGGAAGACCCCGTCGAATACCGGTTGGCCGGCATCAACCAGGTGCAGATTCACGCCAAGGCCGGACTGTCGTTCGCCGCGGCGCTGCGCTCGATCCTGCGCTGTGACCCCGACATCGTGCTCGTCGGTGAGATCCGAGACAAGGAGACCGCGACCATTGCGATCGAAGCGGCGCTCACTGGTCACCTCGTGCTCACGACCCTCCACACCAATGACGCCGCGTCCACGCCACTGCGGCTCGTGGAGATGGGTGTCGAGCCGTTTCTCGTCAATAGCGCATTGGACTGTGTCCTGGCCCAGCGGTTGGCTCGGCGGCTGTGCTCGCATTGCGCCGAGGAGTACCAACCGTCGGAGGCCGAACTGATTGGCGCCGGCTGGCCGATGGAAACCACCTCGGACTGGCCGACCCTGCATCGAGCCGTTGGGTGTGGGCACTGCGGGCGGACCGGATATAAGGGTCGATTCGCCCTCCATGAGGTGCTGACCATCACCGAAGAAATTGAACGGCTCATCATCGAGCGTCGATCGACCGAAGATGTCAAGAAGACCGCAGTCATGCAGGGCATGGTGCCGCTGCGGGGAGACGGCCTCCGCAAGGTGGCGGCCGGGATGACCAGTTTGGAGGAGGTGTTCAGAGTTGTCGCTTGACCGCAGAACCGCAGATCGTGAAACCCCGGACCGGAGAAAGGGGAGCGACGTGGACGTGAAACGGATGCTTCATGACGCGGTGGAGATGGGCGCGTCCGATGTCCACCTCAAGGTGGGACGAGCCCCGACGGTGCGCGTCGATGGGATTCTCGAAACGTTCACAACGGCGCCGCTTTCAGAGGACGACGTCAATGCGATTGTCGAACAGCTCATGCCGGACTTCCGGCGCGAGCAGTTCGCGACGCGCGGCGAGATCGACTTCGCGCACGAGGATGACGACGTGGGCCGGTTCCGGGTCAACATCTATCGTCAGCAGGGAACGGTCGCAGTCGCGATGCGCTACGTGGTTGCCGACGTGCCGTCGCTGGCGGAGCTGGGAATGCCACCCGTCGCGTCGCGTCTTTGTGACGAACAAGACGGACTGATCCTCGTCGCCGGAGCCACCGGTTCGGGGAAAACCACCACGCTCGCGTCGATGCTCGATCAGATGAACGAAACGCGCGATGCACATATCGTGACGATTGAGGACCCGGTGGAGATTCGCCACCATGACAAGCGGTGTCTGATCAGTCAGCGAGAGATCGGGGCCGACACCGAGAACTTCCGCACCGCGCTCAAGATGGTGTTGCGTCAGGATCCAGACATCATTCTCATCGGTGAGATGCGCGACGCGGAAACGGTATGGGCCGCGATTGCGGCGGCGGAGACTGGTCACCTGGTGCTGGCGAGCTTGCACACCACGACCGCCACCGAAAGCATCAACCGAATCCTCGACTTCTTCCCGTCGAACCAGCACAGCCAGGTTCGTACATCGCTCGCAGGGAGTCTTCGGGGGATCCTGGGCCAACGGCTCGTTCCGCGCGCCGATCTGATGGGGCGGGTTCCGATCGTCGAGTCGCTGGTGTCCACCGGGCGGGTCTTTGATCGGATCATTGATCCGGAACGCACCCATGAACTCGAAGAGGTGATCCGAGAAGGCTCGTTCTACGGCATGCAGCTGTTCGATCAGCACGCGGCCGCGTTGTACAAGGCCGGTGTGATTACCCGGAAGGTGGCCCTGGCGGCGGCAACTCGTCCGCATGACCTCGCCCTCATGATGCAGGACAAAGCCGCGGCATAGCGGTGACTCGGGCCCAGCGGGACTCGGCCGTCTCGGGCAGCCGGTTGCTTGCGCTCGTGCGGATGTGCGGCTCGGGTTATACCTCGCAGACGGCGATGGCGGGTGCGTCGCGGCGGGCTTTGTCGGTCGCGGTGGTGAGATCAGCGAGGGCCGTGTAACTGGCGTGGTCGGGGTCGATCTGGAGCGCTTGGGCGTCGGCAGGGTTGAGTCGTTCGATGAGGAGTTTCGAGGCGATCGTGCGGCCGCCCGTCGCGCATGCTTCGATACGGGCGGCTTCGTTGACTTCGTTGCCGAGGGCGGTGACTTCGCTGCGACCGACGGTGGTGATCCGACCGACATACAGCGTCGCGCCCCAGTGGAGACCGAACCGCAGCGTGACGTCGCTCGGTTTGAGTCCGCTCCTCTCGGCGACGTCGACGCTGCGGTACGGACGAGGCGACGACCAAACGCGAAGAACTGCGCGGTCGAGAGCCGTCGCGCCAGTGGTGACGATCCTTCCAGGTCAGCCATCAGTACCGCCGCGAACTTGACGTTGGCTTCGACGCGACGGAAGACCGGCGGAGCTTCGACCGGTTCGATCTCGTCAACCAGATCGACCAACGAAGCATCAATAGCGCGGCGGAGTTCGTCGCGACCGCCGGGCGTATCGAAAAGAACGAACGGACCTTGTCGACGAAAGTACTCCCGGAGGGTCTAAGTCGCGTCCCCGGAAAGATTCGCCGTTCGGCGTGAGACTTCTCGATCGGAGTCATAACCCGACGCTACCGACCCGCCTACGAACGGCGATCAGCCGACGTCGGGGGAGGCGCGTGCAAGAGTGAACCGCTCGGCTGAACTGAGCGGGCGTGGCCGGTTAGCTCAAGATGCGGAGGAGCTCATCGGGGCCGAAGGCACCATCGCGCACGCGTCGAGCGCCGGCGATCCGCAGCGTCCGCATGCCGCCTTCGACCGCGACCTTCTCGATCTCTGGGCCCGCCGCACGGTGAGCGATGAGCGCACGGATCTCGTCGGTGAGGGCCATCACTTCGTAGACCGCGGAGCGGCTTCGGTAGCCGGTGTTTGAGCACGCCGGACATCCCACGGGACGTCCCACACTGGCAATGGGGTCTTCGTCCGGCAGCGCGAGCAACTCCAGTTCGTCTTCGGTGGGTTCGCTCGTGGTCATGCACTTGAGGCACAGCCGTCGGGCAAGCCGTTGGGAGACCACACACCGCAATGACGAGGTGACGAGGTAGGGCTCCACGCCCATCTCGATGAGCCGCACCGGCACGGTCGATGCACTCAATGTGTGAATGGTGGTGAGAACGAGGTGACCGGTCAGCGCGGCCTCGGCTGCGATGAGCGCGGTCTCGGAGTCACGAATCTCACCGACGAGAATCACGTCGGGGTCCGCGCGCAGGATGGAACGCAGCGCACCGGCGAAGCCGACGGTGCCGCGGCGCCCGACCTGGACCTGCTTGATGCCATCCATGTGGTACTCAACCGGGTCTTCGACGCTCACAATGCTGCGACCGGGGTCGTTCAACTCGGCGAGCGTTGCGTACAGCGTGGACGTCTTGCCTGATCCAGTTGGTCCGGCCGCCATGATGGCGCCCTGAGACGAACGAAACGAGGCTTGGTAGCGCTCGAGGTCGTCGGCCTCGAATCCGAGGGTCGACAGACCCAGGATCCCTTGAGACTTGTCCAAGAGCCGCAGGACCACCGCCTCACCGGTGGCGGTGGGCAGGGTGGTCATCCGGACATCAACGTGGCGGGCCTTGCCTTCCACCGTGAAGCGGCCGTCCTGCGGGGTGCGGCTATTCGAAATGTCACATCCCGACATCACCTTGAGTCGGCTGACGACGGGACGCAACACGCCGCGCGGAAAGTACGACGCGTCGTGGAGAACGCCGTCGACGCGGAAGCGGATCCGCACGCGTTCACCGGACGGTTCGATGTGGATGTCCGATGCCCGTTCCTCAGCGGCTTGGCTGATCATCGCGTCGACGAGGCGAACGATCGGAGCATCCTCGGTTTCGGCCACGAGCGTGTGCTCGGACTCGAACACCTCGAGATCGGCCGCGTCGTCAATGCGGCTTTCCATGCTGGGCTTGCTCCAGATGCGGTTCGCGCAGTCGAGCACCTGCGTCGGGTCGGCCACCACCGGGATGATCTGGG
>JANPBJ010000228.1:0-26666 GCA_031430375.1 Acidimicrobiia bacterium | reverse complement strand
GTTGTCACGCAACTCGACAACCCACCGACCACCCGCGAGGAAACCGGACGTCAGCGCTTCGAGCAGCCCCAACATGAGGCGGTGTACTTGGCTCGCGCCGCAGAGCGCATCGATCAGGCCAGTATCGAGTTCTTCCGGCGGCCCGGGACAGCGCGCGCGGACCTCATCAAGTCCTTCACCGGCACCAACTTTCAGCTCAGCGACATCGACGCGCACGACGTGATATCCAGCCGCCCGTAAGGCAGCATCCCGGGCCTCGTCCACTGCGCGCTGAGCGTCATGCTGGCCGCCGTCGATCTCGACCACGAACGGAGCGCACCACGGCGCGGACACCAAGAAGTCGACCCGACGGCCCGCGTCGCCATCGCCTTGCACTAACAGGTCGAGAGAAGCCTGGGGCACGAACCATCCAGGCCACTCAACTCCCAGGGCTTGAGGTACCCATTCCTGATGGAACCGGCGTTCCTCATCGGAGCGTTCCTCATCGGAGCGGCCGTACAGGTCGTCTTGCCCTATCGGGGCCACATCAACCCACGGTGAACGTTCTAGATCCGCCGGCACTTTGATCGGCGGCTCCAGGCGCGGAGCGAGATCGCCGGGAAGCGACTCTTGTAGCCGTTCGGAGAAGCCGAACTCCTCCAGCAGCCTCCGCTCCGCGCTCGGATGAAGCGGCGGTGCGGAGCCCCGCTGGAGCACCTTCAGCAGTAGCCCCACGACACGACGGGTTGCCAGATCTGCTGGTTGATACGCGGCGAGCTTTTCGCGAGCGATCCAGCACGTCGAAAGCCGACGCGTCACCTCAGGAGGAAATGCGACGCTTCGCAATGACGCACCGCCGTGCGTGTAGCGAGCGACCCAACCGTTTCGCTGAAGCGTCCCATCCCGCCACTCGACTCTCCTCGTGGATGGCCGAATCGCTGGCTGTTGCTTGGCGGCGACTGGTTCATCATCCGATACGACCTCGCTCGCGTCGAGTGTGCCCTTGCACCGCGGATACTGCGAACAGCCCCAGAAATGACCACCTGCGTTGCGGCCTTGGCGTGCGATCCGCAGCACCATTTCTCCGCCGCACTTGGGACACTCAGGGCCAGCCACAGTCAGATTCCGGAGTTCTTCACGGCTTCGTCGCAGACGTCGTACCCAGCGTGGGTATCGATGCGACCGGACTCGGACGTCGGCCATCGCTGATCCCCACCGGCGGACCTGAACTCGAAGTGCTGCCCCGGCGGGTCGTGATGCGAGTTGAGAATCGGGTAGCCGAGTGCTTCGCTCGCCACCTGTCCCCCACGCTCCTCCGCCGACCTGCCAAACGCGGATAGTAGCGGGATGATCAGCTACCCATAGTGAAGCGTGGGCTGGCCGCACCGGTCCATCGCCGCCGAGCGACATCGTGGACGCCCACCGCAACCTGAACAGTCAACCGTTTCCCGTCGGATCAGACGTTGAGAGTTGATAGGGGTGACGAACGAAATGGCGCCCGACCACCACATTCGTCCCGCGGGCCGCGTAATATGTCATACGTCGAATCGCAGCTGATCCACCGACGAGGTGCGACGGCCGCGTCGGGCAACAAAACTCTTCGCTTCGCAAGGCGCGGCTGGACGGCCGGGAGCGATCGCGAGCGGCACCACGACAGTCCGCTTCGAGCTCAGCGCGAGACTTATCGGCATACTCCAAGAGCCGTCGGCGCCGTGTCCATAGCGTGATATCCTTACTTCACGCTAGAAGTAAGGAGCACGGATGGACGCCGCCGCGCGGGTTTCGTCAAAAGGTCAGGTCACGGTGCCGAAGGCGGTTCGTGCCGCGCTCGGCATCAGCGAGGGTGACGAGCTCGTGTTCCGGATCGTTGGGAACCGGGCGGTGCTGGCCCGCACCCCGGACTTCCTCGAACTCGCGGGCACCATCGCGGTGCCGGCAGAGAAACGAAACGTCGCTTGGGATGACGTGATCCGCACAACGCGCGCACGCCGGTCGTCCGCCAAACGGTGAACGCGTTCGTGGACACGAACATCCTCGTCCGTCACCTCACCGGCGACCCCGAACCGATGGCCGCCCGGGCAACCGCGTTTCTGCGATCAGCGACCGGACTGCTGCTGGCGGACCTGATCGTCGCGGAGACGATCTACGTGTTGGAGTCGTTCTACGAGGCCCCCCGTCCACAGATCGCGGAGTCGATCCGTTCTCTGTTCGCGTTCGACGCGATCGTGACGGTCGATGCTGCGCTCCTCTTGCGAGCGGTCGAGGTGTACGAGACGGATCGGATCGACTTCGCCGAGGCCTACCTCGTTGCCTGCGCGGAGAGCACTGGGATCAACAAAGTGGCGTCGTTCGACCGCTCCATCGACCGAGTTCACACCATTGAACGGATCGAACCGCCGAAGCCGGACGGGCAATAAGCCCGTACGAGCAATTAGGCAGTGGTGCCGGGCCCGTCCGCGTTGAGGGCGGCATGGGCCGCGGCGAGACGAGCGAGCGGCACGCGATAGGGCGAACACGACACATAGTCGAGCCCGACCTCGTGACAGAAGTGCACCGACGCCGGGTTCCCACCGTGCTCGCCACAGATGCCGAGCTTGATGTCGGGGCGCACTGCGCGACCGCGGGCCTTGGCCCATTCCACCAGCACGCCCACGCCGTCGCGGTCAAGTTGCTCGAACGGGCTGATCGGCAACAAGCCCTGCTCCAAGTAGGCGGGCATCATGCGACCCTCAACGTCGTCACGGGAGAATCCGAACGTCATCTGGGTGAGGTCGTTGGTGCCGAACGAGAAGAACTCGGCCGTGGCCGCAATCTGGTCCGCCACGATCGCGGCACGCGGGGTCTCGATCATCGTCCCGACGAGATACTCCACGCGAGTCCCCGACGCGGCGAAGACCTTCTCGGCCTCCTCGCGCACCCATCCGTCGAGCAGTTCCATCTCGGATGCCGCGACGGTGAGCGGGATCATCACTTCTACCTGGGGATCCCCGCCGGCATTCTTGCGAGCGACTGCGGCTTCGATCAACGCCCGTACCTGCATGCGGTACAGACCAGGCTTGAGAATCCCCAACCGACACCCACGGGTGCCGAGCATCGGGTTGGCCTCTTCCCACTTCTTGAGCGCAGCCATGAGCGTGTCGGCCTCGGGGTCGCTCGTTCCCTGAATGAACGCGTCGACCTGGCGGCCGAGCACTTCCTCGTGGCGCGGGAGAAACTCGTGCAGCGGCGGGTCGAGCAATCGGACGGTGACCGGAAGGCCGTCCATCGCTTCGAGAATCCCGATGAAGTCAGTGCGTTGCATGTCGAGCAGCGCCTCCAATGCCGCGGCCTCGCTCTCGGCGTCGTCCGCCAGGATCATGTTCTGCACGATCG
The DNA here is from genome assembly GCA_031430375.1 of Acidimicrobiia bacterium. Classification (GTDB taxonomy): domain Bacteria; phylum Actinomycetota; class Acidimicrobiia; order IMCC26256; family JAENVU01; genus JAENVU01. Next base: position 23,315 of record JANPBJ010000228.1, on the reverse strand, counting down.
GGAGACGGTCGCCAAGGAACATGTGCTCAGTGCGACACAGGCCAATGCCTTCTGCGCCGAACTCGCGTGCCTTGACCGCGTCTTCGGGGAGATCCGCGTTGGTGCGCACCTTCATCGTGCGGTACGTATCCGCCCAACCCAAGACGATCCCGAACGGTCCGGTGGGTTCGGGGGTGACCACCGCCACTGCGCCGACCACCACCTCGCCGGTGCTGCCGTTGATCGAGATGACTTCGCCTTCGGCCACGGTGGTGGTGACCGACTGCACCACGCCGTCGATCTCCTTGTCCGCGGTGACCGAGAACTGCTTGCGTGCAAGATCGATATGCAGTGAGTCGGCACCGCAGATCGCGGGCGTGCCCATGCCGCGTGCCACCACGGCCGCGTGCGACACCAGACCCCCGCGCGACGTCAGGATGCCTTCTGCGGCGATCATGCCGTGCAGGTCTTCGGGCGACGTCTCCGGGCGCACGAGGATGACCGTCTCCCCCGCCGCCGCCGCCGCCTCGGCATCATCGGCGGTGAAGTACACCTTGCCCACCGCAGCACCCGGCGACGCGTTCAGGCCCTTGGCCATCACTTCGAAGGTTGCCAACGGGTCGAACTGGGGATGAAGCAACTGGTCGAGCTGCTCGGGTTGCACTCGCAGCACGGCTTCGCGTTGGTCGATGAGCCCTTCGGACTCCATCTCCACGGCCATGCGCAACGCCGCCGCTGCCGTGCGCTTGCCCACCCGGGTCTGCAGGATGAACAGCCGACCCTGCTCGATGGTGAACTCGATGTCGCACATGTCGCGGTAGTGCGTCTCCAGGCTCGCCATGACCTCGATCAACTGCACGTGACACTCGGGGAAGATTCCACCCATGGCGTCGAGCGGCTGGGTGATGCGGATTCCGGCCACCACGTCCTCGCCCTGAGCATTCGTGAGGAAGTCGCCGTAGGCCGCGCGTTCACCCGTAGACGGGTTGCGCGTGAAGGCCACGCCGGTTCCGCTGTCCTCGCCCTTGTTGCCGTACACCATCGTCTGCACGTTGACCGCGGTGCCAAGGTCGTCAGCGATGTGCTCCATGCGGCGATAGTCCTTGGCCCGGCGGCCGTTCCACGACTTGAAGACCGCTTCCACCGCGTATCCGAGCTGCGCCTTTGGATCGTCGGGAAACTCGATGCCGCTGGCCTTGGTGGCGAGACCTTTGAAGGTGGCCACCAGCGCGCGAAGATCCTCAGCCGACAGCGCGGTATCCACGGTGACACCCCGTTCCTCCATGAGGTCCTGGAGCGCCTCCTCGAAGTCCTCTCCGGGAACGTCGAGCACGATCTTGGCAAACATCTGCACGAACCGGCGGTAGGAGTCGTACGCGAACCGCTCGTTGCCGGTCTGGCGGGCCAATCCCTGCACCGACTCATCGTTCATGCCCAAGTTGAGGACCGTGTCCATCATCCCCGGCATCGAGAACGCCGCGCCGGAGCGCACCGAGACGAGCAGCGGATCAGAAGCGTCGCCGAGGCGTTTGCCCATGTCGGTTTCGAGCGCGCCGAGCGCCTCACCCACCTCGAGGAGCAGACCATCCGGAAGGGTGTCGTTTGCGGCCATGTAGGCCTTGCACGCGTCAGTGGAAATCGTGAACCCCGGCGGCACCGGAAGGCCCATGTTGGTCATCTCGGCCAGGTTCGCCCCCTTGCCCCCGAGCAGGAACTTCTGCTCCTTGGAGCCCTCGCGGAAGGCGTACACGTACTTCATCTGAGTTCCGATCCTTGGTGGTTCGACGAAAGGGGCAAGCGTACAGAAGGTGCTCGAGAACGAGCCGTCTAGGCCTCCGCGACGACGATCGTCTTTGCAATTTTGTCGTGCAGGCCTTGGTGGTTCCGGTCCCGGATGTTCCAGAGCACCATGCCGAGTCCGATGATCAACGCCAATGGGCCGAGGACCCCAAACAGGAGGAACGCGAACGTCAGCGGTATTCCGTAGTGAATGAGCGACACCCAGACTCCTGGCGGCGAACCGTCGAGCCGAACCAGGCGAACCCGTTGGCGCTTCTTGCCCAGCGTCTGCCCGGTGCGCGCCGACATCGGAATCACGTAGAGCAGCGACACCATGAGGACCACGAGGATCAGCACGAAGTAGGGGCCCGAGAGTTTGCCTTGCACCTTGGTTTGCTGCTCGACGAGGTTCTCGGAGTCCTTCTTCGCGGCCTTCGACTGCTTCTCGGCTGCGGCGACACCTTCCGTGTTCTTGTCCTTCTCGGCCTTGCTCTTGGCATCCTCGGCCTTCGACTGGCGCTTATCAGCTTGTTCGATCTGCTTGGTGAGCGCGTCGAGTTGCTTGGTCTCGGCCGGGTACTGGTTCTGGATGAGCACGGCTCCGGCGTACTGAGCAACCAAGAAGATGATCAGGATCACCGAGACGTCGAAGAGCAGCGCCATGTTGCGCGCCCGCTTTTCGGCGAACACCATCCCACTCGGGAGATCGATGGTCGGGTCGAGCGGCGGGCGAGCAGGCGCGCGTTCGCGGGGCGGACGCCCACCACGCGACGCCACACCGCCACGCGCGGCCTTTGAGGTCCGCGCCGGCGCCCGGTCATCGTCGCCGAACTCGTCGTCGTCGGTGTCATCGTCGTTGCCGAACTCGTCGTCGCTCTTGAGGTAGTCGTCGTAGCGGCCGCGCTGCACCGGATCGGACAACACGTTCCATGCCTTGTTGAGCTTGGCCCGCTCCGACTGGCTCGCGCCTTCGAGGCGGTCGCGATACGCCGAGCGCACCGCGTCCTTATCGGCCCCGGATTCAAGGCCCAGCAGGTCGTAGTAGTCGGTCACGTTCTTGTCTCCTCTTGGCGGTGACTGCAGCGGTGACGGCGGGTCACAGCACTCCTCGGTCGCGGACGACGTCCAGAAGGCGGTCGAGCGAGACTCGCTCCTGGCTCATGGTGTCGCGGTCACGAATTGTGACCGCATTGTCATCAAGGGTGTCGAAGTCGATGGTCACACACAACGGCGTGCCCACCTCGTCTTGCCGCCGGTACCGCTTCCCAATCGACCCGGCCACATCAACATCGATCATCGCGTGTTTGCGCAGGTCAGCCGCAACCCGATCGGTCACCGGCATGAGTGTGTCCTTCTTGGAGAGCGGCAACACCGCCACCTTGGTGGGCGCGAGGCGCGGGTCGAGGCGCAAGACGGTGCGCTTGTCGACCTTGCCGTCGGCCGTGGGCACTTCCTCTTCGTGGTACGCGGCGAGGAGGAAGGCGAGCGTGGCGCGATCGGCACCGGCCGCGGGTTCGATCACGTACGGCACGTAGTGCTCGTTCGACTCCTGATCGAAGTACGAGAGGTCTTGGCCCGAGAACTCAGAATGTTGCTTGAGGTCGTAGTCGGTGCGATTGGCGATACCTTCGAGCTCACCCCAACCCCACGGGTACATGAACTCAACGTCGGAGGTTCCCACGCTGTAGTGGGACAGCTCGTCGGCGTCATGCGGTCGCAGGCGCAACATCTCCTCGGGGATACCGAGATCGAGATACCAGGCGAACCGCTGCTCGCACCAGTACTCGTACCACGTCGGCGCGTCGGCCGGCGGGACGAAGAACTCCATCTCCATCTGCTCGAACTCACGCGTCCGGAAGATGAAGTTGCCAGGCGTGATCTCGTTGCGAAACGACTTCCCGATCTGGGCAATACCGAACGGCGGCTTCTTGCGGCTCGTGGTCTGCACGTTCGCGAAGTTCACAAGGATTCCCTGCGCGGTCTCCGGACGCAGATACGCGACCGCCGCGCCTTCCTCCACCGGGCCCACATGGGTCTTGAACATCAGGTTGAAGTTGCGAGCCTCGGTGAACGTGTCTTTGTTCCCGCACTTGGGACACGCGCCGGACTCGGGGAGCTGATCGGCACGGAACCGTTCCTTGCAGCTCTTACAGTCGACCAGCGGGTCGGTGAACGTGGCGATGTGACCGCTCGCCTCCCACACCCGCGGTGCCATCAGAATCGCGGCATCCAGGCCCACGATGTCGTCGCGCTCCTGGACCATCGAACGCCACCAAGCGTCCTTCACATTGCGCTTGAGGAGTACACCGAGCGGCCCGTAATCCCAGGTAGACCGGAAGCCGCCGTAGATCTCGCTCGACGGGAACACGAGGCCTCGGCGCTTCGAGAGGTTGACGACGCGTTCCATCAAGTCGGTTTTTGCCATGAAGGTTCCAGGCTAGGTGAACGAACCCGTCGGCTCAGAGTCGAAAACCGCACCTGATCCCTCCCCCCACCCCCTCTCAGAGCACCGAGTCAGAGCCGTGGGCTGCACCAAGGTCGGGTTGGGGACGGGTCAGAGCAGGGAGGCGCTGCGGATGCGGCGTTCGGAGTGGTGCTCGAGCGCGGCGATGCCGAGCCGCTCAATCTCGTGCACGTGCACCGGGTCGGGCGGCTCCGCCATGGCGAGGCGTAACTCCCCCTCCACCAACCGATGCAAGAACTCCAACGCTTCCGGGGCGATCCTGCGGCCGCCGAGACGCCCACATGTGGCACACAAGACGCCACCATCCACGAAGTCGAACGCCACGAACGGCCCAGTCTCATCACCACAGCGCACACAGCCGTCGAGATGGGGATGGAACCCTTCGAGCGACAGGAGCTTCCAGAAGAAACCGGGCGTCACCACCGGCGACGGAGTGGTGGCCAACGTCCTCAACGCGCCCACCAGCATCCGATACAGCGCCGGCGCGGGTTCTCGCTCTTGGGCGACTTGATCCACCGCTTCGAGCATCGAGACCGCGTGCGTGAACGCGGTGTAGTTCTCGCGGAGCGCCCGGTTGGAGTCGACGGTCTCCACTTGCGTCACCACATCGAGCTCGCGGCCGCGGTAGCACTGGAGCGCTACGTGGCTGGTGGGTTCGAGGCGAGAGCCAAACCGGCTCGCGGTCTTGCGCACACCTTTGGCCACGGCGCGTACCTTGCCATTGCCTTGGGTCATGAAGCTGACGATGCGATCAGCTTCACCAAGCTTGATCGTCCGCAGGACGACACCGTGATCGCGATACAGCCCGGGCACAGGCTGAGTGTACGGACTATTCCTCGGTCCAGAGTGGCGATCCGACTTCGTGGACGCGCACCGTACGAGCGTGCAGCCCGACTTCACGGAACTGATACAGAATCGCCGCGGTCGGTGGGTTGATCCACTCGCCCCCCACCGGCATCCGCAACACATCACCCTTCACGCCTTCGAGGGTCTCCCACTTCGGCGCTTGGGGATGATCGAGTTCCGAAACCGACATCACCCACGCCCCGTGAACCTCTTCGGGGTTGGGTTCCAAGGTGACTGCACCCGCGGCCCACAGCACCACCGGGGTGATCACACCACCGCTCGGTGACGGAAAGTCATCCAACAGCCCGAGGACCGAGGTCTCGGGCAGATCCACGCCGACTTCTTCGTCAAGCTCGCGGCGCGCCGCTTCATCCACGCTCTCGCCGGTATCCACTCCGCCACCGGGGAGCGCGAACTGGCCGGGATTGCGCCGCAGGGTGAGGGCGCGACGGATGAAGACGTATCCCGCACGTCCGCCCGAATCCGCGAGCGTGATCGCAACGGCCGCGCGCGGCCCATCGGTCTCGATCTCGTAACGCTCGTGCTGCTCGAGATTCTTTTGCAGGCGCCGACGCAATGCAACGGCGTACTCGTAACTCATGACCCTCCACCAACGTCGACCCCACCAAATCTGCGATCTCGGGCCTGATACTCACGGACCGCGTCGATGAGGTGCTTGCTCCGAAAGTCTGGCCACAAAACGTCGGTGAAGACGAACTCGGAGTAGGCGCTCTCCCACAACAGGTAGTTCGAAATGCGGAATTCCCCCGATGTGCGCACCATGAGGTCCGGGTCGGGCATGTCGGGCGCGTAGAGGTGGCGGGCAATGGTCTTCTCATCGATTGCATCGGCCTTGAGCCGCCGGGCAGCCACCTCGCGGGCGATCGATCGCACTGCGTCGGTGAGTTCTGCTCGTCCGCCGTAATTAAATGCAAACGTGAGCGTCATGCGTCGGTTCGCCGCGGTGAGGGCCTCGGTATCCTCGATGTGGCGCACGACTCGCTTGGGTACGCGGCCGCCCCGACGGCCGATAAACCGCACCCGAACCCCGCGCTCGTTGAGGTCGTCGCGACGGCGCAGGAGCAACGACTCGTTGAACCGCATCAGGAATCGCACTTCATCGAGTGGCCGCCGCCAGTTCTCGGTGGAGAACGCATAGACCGTCATCCACTTGAGCCCGAGCTCGAGCGCGCCTTCCACAGTGTCGAACAGCGCCTCTTCGCCCGCCGCGTGGCCCTCAGTGCGCTTCATTCCCCGCTGCTGAGCCCACCGGCCGTTGCCGTCCATCACGATCGCAACATGGCGCGGAACGCGAGACGCATCGATGCCGGGAATCACCGCCTGCAACTTACTTGGCCGTGGTTTACGTGACGGTCAGCGTGCCGACCATTCCGCCCGCTCGGTGGCCGACGACGTTGCAGTAGAACGTGTACTTCCCGGCTTTGAGATCCACCTTGCCCGAACTGGCCCCGCCACTCGTGACCTCGACCTGAAACCCGGCGATGCCTTCGATCACCAGGTCATGCAGACCATCGGTGCTCTTCAGGTCGAACTGGAGAATGCCGGCGGGTGCCGAGATCTTGCTCGGATCAAATGAGAAGTTGCTTCCCGAAATCCGGATGGTCTTGACCGGCGGACCCGTAGGGGGAACGTAGGGAGCGGAGCTGCTGTCACTGCCGCAGCCCACGAGGCTCAGCGCGCCAAGGGCGATCGCAGCCGCGATGGTGAACCTGCGCACCATCAGTTGCCCGTCTCGTTGCCCGATTGCGACGCCGGGTCGACCTCGGACTGGCCGTTCGGCGTGGTGGTGCTCGACGGCCCTGGCAGTGTGCTCGACGGCAACGCCGTCCCCGGCTCGGGCTGATCAGCGGCGGTGGCCGCGACGATCTTGATGGTGGCCACCATTCCGTCGGCTTCGTGACCGGGCAGCGTGCAATAGATCGTGTAGGTCTTGCCCTCCACGAATGTCACTTTCGTGATGTTCTTCGGCCCCGGCACGACGAGGTTCACGTACGAGAACTCCACGTCTCTGAACGCGAGCGTGTGGCTACCTTCAATCGGGACGTACTTGATCTCATTGATTCCCGCCGGCGCTTCAAAGACGGCCTTCTGGAACTTGAAGTTGGAGGCATCCACCTCGAGCGTGTTGATCGCCTCACCCTCGGGCTCGCTGACGGCTTCGACCTTGCTCTCGGCCGCGCCCAGTACCAGCGAACCGGAGAGGAGCACCAAGGCTGCGATACCGCACACCGTCAACACGAGCGACGACGTCCGGAGGGTGGGAATCGCGGCCACGATCGTTGACCCGATCAGAATGGCCAGCGTGAGGATCGTGGCCGTCACCACCGCGGTGGTGTGACCACCCTCGCCGGAGGCGAGAAAGATCCGGGAAATGTTGATGGCGAAGAGGGCGACCGCGAGGATCGCTCCCACCGGCAACAGGAAGGGCAGCCAGAGACGGTCCTTTCGGAGTTCGACTCGCGCCGCAACGAGATCCACCGGTGCGGCATCGACGGTTGCGACCGCGCCGGGGCGGTCTGCCACCGCAACTGTGCCACTGGCCTCGCCCGGTTCGCCGCCCTCGGCGGTGGGTTCGATCTCCGTGTCGCTCATGGCGTGTACCCCGATTCCGCGATCGTCATGCCGTCGCCTCAGTGAGGAGTGGTGCCTCGCCCAATCCGGAACTCCGGAGACGAGGATTCGCTGCTTCGGTGGCCACCCATCGGAAAAAGATCACACCGATGAGTGCTGAGAGGAGAACTCCCGCTCCGATCTTCATGACCAGCCCGGCGATCATTTGGTCGTTCAACGCCGTGATCTCTCCCAGCTTCGGGAGCAACTCGTACCGACGATACAGGGGGTGTTGCCCAAAGGTAAGAAACGAGGCGGGGATCGTGGGCACGATCGTTTGCAGAAACAGGAACACCATGCGGCCAATCGGTGGGAGCCGGGGAATCTCGGGCAACGGCGACACGATCGGCATCCAGATCAGGAAGGCCGAGGCCAGCAGCACCACGTGGGCCACGAAATGCACCAGCGCGGAACGCAACGTGAGGTCCACGAACGCAGGCCAGTGCATGATCACGATCACGAGGTTGAACGTGATGATGGCAGGGACGAACCGGGACATCGCGCGGACACTGCGGAACAACCACCGCGGCGACAGAACCCACCGGGCCAACCAGGCCGGAGTCCCGAGCAGCAACAGCGGCGCCGCAATCATGGTGTACACGAGGTGCTGCACCATATGGAAGCTGTACATGTAGCCCTCGGCGAGGTCGTGGATCGGCCACGCGGACGCCAACAAGATGGCGAACAATCCCAAACCGAAGCAGGTCTGTTGCGATCGGGTCGCGACTGGGGTGCCGGCCGGCGCGACGCGGGGCCCTATGCGGGTCAGGGCGCTGATGTAACCGACGGCGATAACGCCCACGCTGAGCAGCACATCCGGATGCAGTGTGAACGCCGGGACCGACGCGGCCAGCACGAGCCGGACTACTCGTAGACGTGCAGGGTCGAGAGGATGATGCTGTACAGCAGGACCGCACCGACCGCTCCGGTCACGAAGAGGCGTCGGAAGATCGGACGGTCGGTCCGCAGGTGCATGAACCAACTCACCACGATCACGAACTTCGTGAGCGCCATCGCGAGCAGCACCGTCACGTAGAGCGCGCGCGGGACATCGTCGACGATGAAGTACATGCCGACTTCGAGCGCGGTGATGACAACGAGCACCACCGCGACCATCACGTACTGGAATGGTGACGGGTGCGGTCGCAGCTCCCCCGGCAACATCGGCAGTTCGCTCGATGGGATCGCGCTCATCCCGTGCGCGGCTTCCGCCTGCCGTTCGGCCGGCGTGCCCGGAAGCAATGCCGGGTCGTCCATGGTGGTGATGCGAGTTGTGGTCTCGTCAGTCATATCCGATTCCCTACGGGATGAGGTAGATGACCGTGAAGATCACGATCCAGACGATGTCAACGAAGTGCCAGTAGAGGCCCACGATCTCAACCGACTCCGCGTTCTGCACGTGGAGTCGGTTCTGCATCGACAAGCCCCACAGCGTGAGCAACCAGATGATGCCGACGGTGACGTGGAGACCGTGGATCCCGGTGAGCACGAAAAAGCTAGAGCCGAACACACTGGTCTTGAGCGCGAGGCCTTCGCGATAGAACTCGGTGAACTCATAGATCTGGCCGCCGATGAAGGTGGCGCCGAACAACGCGGTGGCGATGATCCAGATCCGGAATCGGCGATGGTCTCCGCGCTGGATGGCGGCCAGGGCCAACACCATCGTGAGTGAACTCATCAGCAGGATGAACGACGTCACCGAAGTGAACGGGATGTCGTAGACGTCCTTGGGTTGGAGCGTGTCTGCCGGGCTCCGTCCGCGGTACAACAGATAGGTAGAGATGAACGCACCGAAGAAGATGGCCTCCGACGAGAGGAACACCCACATCGCCAACTTGGTGTTGGTGACGCCGGTATTGGTATCGGCGGGGCCGTGCGCACTCCCCGAGGGTTCGTGGCCGCCGGTTCCATCGTTGCCGGAACCGGACCCGTGCTCGTCAGGGGAGGGGTCGTCAGTGGAGTGGTCGGCGGCCACAGGTTCTTCGGAAGCGCCCGGATCGTCGGCCGGTACCGGTGGTGCAGTGACAGTCATTGGTCAGTCCTCCGCCGTGCCGGGCTCGATCGCCCACGCGTAGATGCCGAAGAACACGGTGATCACGCCGACCGCGGCCGTCCACGGCGACTTGTACACCGCCGCATATCCGAGGATCGGCAGACCCAACGCCATGATGAGCGGGAAGAACGACGGCGACGGCAGGTGAATGCCGTGTCCGTCGCCATGTGACGCACCGTCATCCGCGCCACCCGCCGGGAGGCGAACCAAGCGGCCCTCTTCGTCCTCGGTGTACTTGCGGTGCCAGAAATCGTCGGCCGATTTCACCTGTGGGATCTCGGCAAAGTTGTACTCCGGCGCCGGCGACGGAATCGACCATTCCAGCGTGCGACCATCCCACGGGTCCGCGCCGGCGACCTCGCCCCGCCGGGCCGTCTTTACGACGTTGACCAGGAACACCAACACCGATAGCGCAATGACGAACCCACCGATGGTGGCGGCGAAGTTCATCGTGTCCCAGCCCATATTCGCCGGGTACGTGTACGTGCGACGCAGTTGACCCTGAAGTCCGAGGATGTGCATGGGCATGAACGTGAGGTTGAAGCCGATGAGCATCAGCCAGAAATTCAGCTTGCCGATGCGATCGTCGAGCATCCGACCGAAGAACTTCGGCCACCAGTAATAGAAGCCGCCGAAGATCGCGAACACCAGACCACCGAAGAGCACGTAGTGGAAGTGCGCAACCACGTAGTACGTATCGGTCTGCTGTGTGTCGGCGGGGACGATGGAGTGCGTGACTCCTGAGAGTCCGCCGATCGTGAACATCGCGATGAACCCGAGCGAGAACAACATCGGCGACGTGAGGCGGATCGATCCGCCCCACACCGTTCCGATCCAGTTGAAGATCTTCACGCCCGTGGGGATCGCGATGAGCATGGTGGACAGTCCGAAGGCGGTCGTGGCCACTGGTCCGAGCCCGGTGGCGAACATGTGGTGCGCCCAGACGCCCCACCCGAGGAACCCAATGGCAATCCCCGAAAAAATGATCACCGACCGACCAAAGAGCGGCTTCCGAGCGAAGACCGGAAGGGTCTCGGACACGATGCCCATGCCCGGCAGGATCAGGATGTACACCTCGGGATGGCCGAACAGCCAGAACAAATGCTGATAGAGCAGCGGATCACCGCCGGCCGCGGCGACGAAGAAGTTCGTGGAGAAGTTGCGGTCGAAGAACACCATGATCAGCGCAGCGGTGACGGCCGGCATCGCGAACACCGTGAGGAATGCGACGACGAGCATCATCCACACGAAGACCGGCATGCGCAGCAACGTCATCCCGGGCGCGCGCATATTGAGGATGGTGACGACGAAGTTCACACCGGACGAGACCGAGCCGATTCCGAGGAGCACCAACCCCACCGCCCAAAAGTCGGGGCCATGACCGGGGAGCGCAGCTTGGGTGAGCGGCATGCTGGTGAGTGGCGTGTAGCCGAACCAGCCGCCGTTCGGCGCGCCGCCCAGGAAGAATCCGGAGTAGATGAAGATGCCGCCGAGGGCGAACACCCAGAAGCCGAACATGTTCAGCCTCGGGAACGCAACGTCGCGCGCTCCGATCTGGAGTGGGATGAGGTAATTCCCGAATGCGGTGGCCAGCGGCATTCCCACGAGGAACACCATGGTGGTGCCGTGCATGGTGAACAACGTGTTGTACTGACCCGCGGTGAGCACGGCGCCGTTCGGCCCGGCCAACTGGAGCCGGATCAGCAGCGCTTCGATTCCGGCGATCAGGAAGAACACGAGCCCGAGACCGCCGTAGAGGATCCCGATCTTCTTGTGGTCCACCGTGGTCCACCACGACCAGTAGCCGGTGGTGGACTTCGGGCGACGCAAGATCCCGCGCGGTGGCGCGGGCGGTGCTTGTACTGCCGTCATCGATGGCCTCCCTGACTCAGCAGCACTATTTCTCTCCCAACAGGAAATCGACGATGGTGTTGGCGTCTTCGTCCGTCATGACCTTCTCGCCCTTCGGCGTGTCCTTGGTGAACGATGGCATGCCGTTGCAGATCTCTTTCAACGTGAAGAGCCGGCACTGCTTCGACTGCATCGGGACCATCGACGGCGCGTCCTTGACCCAGCGGAGCAGGTTCTTGCGGTTGAGCTCAAAGGCGCCGCCCGCAAAGGTCCTGCGACTCTTGAGGTGGGTGAGGTTTGGCCCGTAGGTCGATTCCTGCGCGGAATCGAAGCTGTGACAGTTCGCACACTTATACGTTGTGGTGAGCAGGTCGCCGAGCTTGGCGGCTTCCGGCTCCGGAGACTTCGGATCGCTCCCTTGCACCGGAGGGCCGCTGATGTTCGCGAGCCAAGCCTTCCACTTGTCCATCGGCTCGGCGATCACCCGCATCCGCATCCCCGCGTGCGACAGACCGCAGTACTCGCCGCACGCTCCCAGGTAGACCCCTGGCTCGGACGCCTCCAGGGTCAACCGATTGGTGCGGCCGGGCATCACGTCTTTCTTGCCGTTGAGCTCCGGGATCCAGAACGAGTGGATCACGTCGGCCGATGTCAGGCCCACATCGACCTTCGTGCCCACCGGAATGTGCAGCTCGGTCGCCGTCACGATCGGGCCCGTGGGTGGTGCGTCGGGCGCGGCCTTCGTATTCAGTTTGGTGGCCTGTGGGACGAGCGCCTGCTTCGGCAGTTCGAACTCCCACCACCACTGGTGACCAACCACGTCGATCTTCAGGACCTCGGGACCCTTCGGCCGCTCGGCCAAGTCCCAGATGGTGGCGACCGTTGGGACTGCCACCACCGCAAGAATCAGCGCAGGAACAATCGTCCAGCCGATCTCGAGCGCAGTGTGGCCGTGGACCTGCTTCGGGTTGTCGGGCCTTCCCTCACGGTGCCGGAACTTGATCGCGGCGTAGACCGTGGCCCCCAGCACCAGCACGCCGATGATGCAGGCCAGCGCCAAAATCGGGATGAACAGGTCGTCGATCTGCTGGGCGGCCGGACCGTGCGGCTCGAGCGAGTTCTGCCGGTTGTTGTTCTCTCCACACGCGGCGAGAGCCAGCGTGAACCCGGCCAGCAGGACCGGCGCCGCGATGCGAGATTTGGGATGCCTCATGCCGTAGTCCCCACGTGGTCCGGTCCGAAGGCCCACGCCTTCCGAATCCGTCCCCGGCCACGTGGCGGCGACTCTATCTCCGGCCGATTCGCGCCGGGCAACTCAAACCCTGGCACTTTTTCGGGGTCGCCACCAACCGCGAGGATGCACCATCGACGGGCGAGTCTCTGCTAGAGGCCGAGACGGTCGAGGGCGTGGGCGCGGCGCTGCCATTCCTTGTCGACCTTCACCGATGTTTCGAGATACACCCTGGCACCGAAAAGCCGCTCGAGTTCCAGCCTCGCCCTGGTCCCCGCGTCCCGAATTACGAGGCCCCCCTTGCCAATCACGATCCCCTTCTGCGAGTCCCGCTCTACCCGCACCACGGCCCGGTAGCGCAAGATCGGATCCACCGCCTCCGGCGTTGGCCCATCGGCCGCATCGTCATCTGCACGATCGTCGTCGTCGTCTGCTTCTTCCTCGAGGACTTCGGCAGTGACCATGATCGAGTGGGGCAGCTCGTCGCGGGCAACCGCGAGCAGCTTCTCGCGCAGGAGTTCCGCCACGATGATCGTCTCGGGCTGATCGGAGACCACGCCGTCCGGGTAATACATCGGACCCTCCGGCATGCGGGGCAACAGCTCGTCAAGCAGTGTGTCCACCCCGGTGCCGGTGCGCGCCGAGATCGGCACGTACGCATCGAAGTCGCCGAACTCCGCACCAGCCTTCGCGAGTTGCGCGCCGATCTCATCTGCGCCCGCCACATCGATCTTGTTCACGATGAGAATCTTGGGCGTCGTCGTCTTGGCCACGAGCTCGGCGATGAACCGGTCGCCCGGCCCGATCGGCGCGTTCGCTTCTACGAGCATGCACACGACGTCGACCTGACCAAGGGTCTGCACCGAGCGTTCGTTGCAGCGCTCCCCGAGCAACGTGCGCGGTCGATGGATCCCTGGCGTGTCGAGCAACACGATCTGGGAGTCGGGTGTGGTGCGGACACCACGCACCTGGGTTCGGGTGGTCTGGGGTCGGGCGGAAACGATCGAGACCTTCGTACCTACGAGCTGATTGACCAAGGTGGACTTGCCCACGTTGGGCCGCCCCAAGAGTGAAACAAACCCCGACCGAAACCCAAGCTCGCCGCCCTTCGGGATCAACGCCCCGCTCATGCTGTCCCCTCACGGCCCTGCGGGCCGGGCCGGTCGGGCCCCACTCGGCGACCGCGAAACCGGTACTTCCGAATCAACGCCTCGCTCATGCTGACTCCGCGGGCACGGCACCTTCGGCGGAATCGCCGTCGGGGTCGTCGTCGGGCACCGCCACGGGCAGGATCACTACCGACGCAATCCGACGACCCTCCACCCGCTCGGTTCGAAACTCGAGCCCTTGGAACCGCACGGTCTCTCCCGCCTCTGGAACATGGCCGAGCAGGTTGAATACCAGCCCGCCCACCGAATCCCACTCTTCGTCGGGCAGTTCGTGATCGAGCGCCTCGCTGACCTCATGGATCGGCGTGCGGCCCGGTGCGCGTATGCCCCCGCCCGGAAGTGCTTCTACCTTGGGCTCGTCCACGTCATACTCGTCGGCAATCTCGCCGACGATCTCCTCCAGGAGATCTTCCAAGGTAATAAGCCCGGCGGTCCCGCCGTACTCATCCACCACGATCGCCATATGGAACTTGTCGGTCTGCATCTCACGAAGCAGTTCCGCAACGCGCTTCTGTTCCGGCACGAACACCGCATCGCGCACCGCAACCCGAACCGGTTCCTCGCCCGCACCACCGCGCGCATGTTGGACCAGGTCCTTCAAATAGACGAGGCCCACGATGTTGTCGGTGGAGTCCTCGTAGCACGGGATTCGCGAGTAGCCCGCGTCGATCGCCCGAGAAATCGCGTCTTCCACGCTGGAGCTGGCCTCCACCGCGATCATGTCAGGGCGCGGCAGCATCACCTCGCGCACCACGGTGTCACCGAACTCGAATATCGAGTGGATCAGGCGGCGCTCTTCGCGTTCGATCGCCTTTTCGTCGGCCGCGACATCGGCCATCGTGCGCAGGTCCTCCTCGGTGACGAACGGACCCTCTTTGATCCCGCGTCCCGGAAGCAGCACGTTCGCGAGTCCGATCAAGCCCCGTGAGAGCAGCCGCAACGGCGGGAAGTTCGAGATCGACCAGAGAAACGGGGTGAGCGCGAGCGCGGCCCGATCCACGTGTTGAATCGCGTAGGTCTTCGGCGCGACCTCACCGATCACGAAGTAGACGATGATCTGCAACGCGAGACCAACGACGATCCCGGCACCACCGATGGTTCCTTCCAGCAGCACACCCAAAAGAGATGCGCTCGTCATCTGGCAGACCAAGATCAACAGCAGCAGGACATTGAGCGTCCGCTCCGGACGCTCGAGCATGATCGCCAGCCGGCGCGCGCCCCGGCGCCCCTCCTCTTCAAGTGAGAGCGCTCTGATTCGGTTCATACGCGTGAAGGCGGTCTCGGCCACTGCGAGCACGATGGAAAACAAGAACAACACCGTGATGGCGGACACGAAGGCCCATTCCCGGCCGCTCAGCGTGCTTCCTCCTGCTCGGCGAACTTGGTCAAGAGCTCGCGCTCTCGTTGTTGCATCGCCGTCTGTTCTTGCGGTTCGGCATGGTCGTAGTTGAGCAGATGCAACACACCATGGACGACGAGCAGCGCAAGTTCATCGTCGACGGTGGTCCCATGACTCGGAGCCTGGGCTGCGGCCACTCCCGGACAGACCACCACATCCCCTATCAAGGTGGGCGGTTCGCCCCCTTCTGACGGTGCACCGGGACCGCGGCCTCCCTGATCGGGCTGGCGCCCCGGCAGCACAAGGTCGTCGTCCATGGGAAACGCCAAGACATCCGTCGGACCCTCGCCGCCGAGAAACTTCTCGTTCAACTCGGCGATGGTGATGCGGTCAACGAACAGGACCGACAGTTCTGACGTACCCGGAACTCGCTCCTCGTTGACGACGAGACGCGCTAAGCGCACCCAACGGGCCACGTCGATCACCACGTCGCTCTGCTCATCACTCCCAAAGATCGAGACATCCGCGTGCCGCTCTGGTCTGGCGCTTCCGCTCTCGTGGCTGTTCATGATTGGGCCGCATACGCGTCGACGATGTCTTGAACAATCTTGTGGCGCACAACATCGCCCGACGCAAGATCGATGAATGCGAGGTCGGGGACTCCGTCCAGAATCTCGCGCACGGCGACAAGACCCGAACGACCGCGATTGTCCGGCAGGTCGATCTGCGTCACATCACCGGTGACCACGATCTTGGATCCGAAACCGAGCCGGGTGAGGAACATCTTCATCTGTTCGGCCGTCGTGTTCTGGGCTTCGTCGAGAATGATGAACGAATCGTTGAGGGTTCGACCGCGCATATAGGCGAGTGGCGCAACTTCGATCACGCCGCGCTCCATCAGCCGCGCCACCGACTCCGGATCCAACATGTCGTAGAGGGCGTCGTAGAGCGGGCGAAGGTACGGGTCCACCTTCGCGAGCATGTCACCGGGCAGAAACCCGAGGCGCTCACCGGCTTCGACCGCGGGACGAGTGAGGATGATGCGCTTGACCGACTTTGATTGCAACGCCTGCACCGCGAGCGCCACCGCGAGGTAGCTCTTGCCCGTTCCCGCGGGACCGATCGCGAACGTGATGGTGTGATCGCGCACCGCGTCGACGTACACCTTCTGGCCCGAGGTCTTGGGCCGCACACTCTTGCGTCCCTTGACGACCTCGGTGAGCAAGACCTCGCTCGGACGCATGTGGGATTCGACCATCGCGATCGCACGGTCGATGGCATCAGGTTCGAGTGGATGGCCCTTTTCCACCAGGATGACCAGCTCCTCGAACAACCGCGCCACCATCGCAGAAGGCTCCGGCGCGCCCGTGATCGTGATCTCGTTCCCGCGCACGAGGATCTGGACGGGAAACGCGGATTCGATGCGGCGGAGGAACTCGTCCTGGTGACCGAGCAAACCAACCATGAGGTGGTTACCGGGGACGAGAACTTTGACCTGGGTGGTAGTCGGGACGGTCACGACGATCCGAGGTTAGTTGCGCCGCGGCCGGAGCCGAGCGCAGTTCAGGAAGGGATCGAGCCGGCGCGCAGGCCGAGCTCGTCGAGATGTACGCCAAGTTCTTCGGGCCGACGCCCCAAGACCGCAGCCAACACCCGGAGGTCGTCGCGCCGGATCGTGAGGAGGCGGCCGTTGAAGTCCTGGCGCTGGAGTTGAATCGTGGCTGCGTACCGCGAGAGCACGGCCGCGTCCGGTTCATCCAGCGCGTGGAGCTTCACGAGATCAATCGTGTAGCCGGCGTCGAGATCTCTTGCCTCAGTGAGGTTGATCTCGATGTCGGAATCGCGCGGCAACAGCTGGTCGGGCGGGACCTCGTAGATCTCCGAAAGCCGGATCAAACGCGATACCGAGATTGCCCGCTCGCCGCGTTCGTACGCGCCGAGGACGCTGGCTTTGAACTCGAGACCCGAACGGGCCTCGACGTCATGCAGTGACAGACCCTTTTGACGCCGGATCGCACGCAGCCGCTCTCCGACATGCACGCTGCTCATCTGACGGCCACTGCCCCCCGCTTACTGTTAGCGCCACGGATGTGGCGGCCCCTGAACGGGCGAGACTATGCCACGAAAGTTGTCGAAAGTCGAGCCTCGTGCGGGTTGAGGCCCGGCTCCTATGACGAGGCGCTCGGCCAGACCCCAATCGGGCCTCGATCACTGCCGCGCTCAGAGCACGCGCTCGGGCACGATCAGGGCCACGCTCACACGGACCGCCGGGACGCCAGCGCAGCGGCAATCGCCACGGGCGCGGTCACCGATCGCAGGACATGGCTCCCCACTCGCAACCGAGTCGCCCGGTCCAGCGGCTCGAGTTCCTCGGGAGCGAACCCACCCTCGGGACCGATGATTGCCACCCATTCCCCACCGTCGGGGACCGGGACCGAGGACGCGTCACTGCCGCCCGGGTCACCGATCAGGAGTCCGTCAACCTGCTGAACGCTCTCGAGGGCGGCTGGTGGGTCCACCGCAGGGATTCGGGCGCGTTGGCATTGCATCGCGGCCTCACGCGCCACCCGACGCAACCGGTCGAGCGCTTTCGTCCCCCGGTCGCCGTCCCAACGGACCACGCTGCGCTGGGTCACCAGCGGGATGATTCGATCGACGCCGAGTTCCACGAGTTGATGCACGACTTCGGTGCCATGGTCACTTTTCGCCGGCGCAAACCCGATGGTCAGCGTCGGCGTCGGTGTGGGCTCCCGACACGTGGGTCCGACCCGCTCCACGAGCACCGCGCCCGGTCGGGTCTCGCTGATCCGGCCCGGGTACCACAGCCCGTCGCCGTCGGCCACCACGATCGTCTCGTCCAGGTTGAGCCGACGGACCCGTTGCAGGTGATGCCCGTCCGGCCCGTCGATCCAGATTGTGGATGCAAAGGCGGCCCCATCCGGCACGAACTCATCAGTGAACCCGTCGACGAACACCAACGCACGAGCGTGGGTCGATGCAGCCCAGTGAGCTTCAGTCACCGGTGCGGACTAGCGATCGCCGAAGGCCGAACGCAGCTTCGAGAAAAAGCCACCCTCCGGTGGATCGATCGCTTCGCCGCGCAACGTGGCCAGCGACGCCAGCAGCTCAGCCTGCTCCACGTTCAGCTTCGTCGGGACTTCGACGTTGATCTCCACGAGCAGGTCGCCGCGACCGCGGCCGTTCAGCACAGGAACCCCGCGTCCGCGGAGGCGCACCACATGTCCGGGCTGCGTACCGGGGTCCACCGCGAGCGTCTCGGTTCCATCAAGGGTTTCGATATCGAAGGTTGATCCCAAGGCCGCCTGGGTCACCGCAATCGTGCGGCGGTGGACAAGGTCGACTCCGTGGCGTTCGAGGGTGGGGTGCTTGCGGACGCGCACCAACACGTACAGATCACCGGCCGCTCCACCGCGCGGTGCGGCGGGCCCGCGTCCCGGCATGCGTAGCCGTTGACCGTCGTCGATTCCGGCGGGCACCTCGACCTCAATCGAACGGCGGGTACGCACCCGGCCGTCGCCCTGGCACTGCGTACATGGATTCGGCACAACTTGTCCGGTGGCACGACACGTTGGGCACGGAGCTGCGGTGACCAACTGGCCGAGGATGGAACGCCGGACTTGGCGCACTTCCCCGCTCCCTCCGCAATCACCGCAGCGCTCTGCGTGCGTGCCGGGCTCGCCGCCCGAGCCCTCGCAACGATCACACGGTCCCGGCAGTTCGAGATCGACATTGCTGGTGATGCCGAACGCCGCCTCGCCGAGGTCGAGGGTCATCGTCGCTTCCGCGTCCTGCCCGCGTGGCGGACCGCCCCGGCCGCCTCCCCCTCCGCCACCGGAGAAGAAGGCGTCGAAGATGTCACCGAAACCGAACGCGTCGGCGGACTGGCCACCGCCGGCTCCGCCATTTCCCCGACCGTCGTCACCGAAGGTGTCGTAGCGTCGCCGTCGTTCCGGGTCGCGCAGGACCTCGTAGGCAGCGGAGACTTCCTTGAATTTCTCCTCGGCCGCAGCATTGCCGGGGTTGGCATCGGGGTGCAGCTCGCGAGCGAGCTTGCGGTACGCGCGCTTGATCTCGTCTTCGCTCGCGCGTTGCTCCACGCCGAGCAGGTCGTAGAAGTCGGCCATCAGGTGGGCGGCAACAAGAGTTGACCGAGCTGTTGGGAAACCGCGGCAACTGCCGCGAGTGCCTGTTGGTAATCCATACGGGTGGGACCAAGCACGCCGACCGTCCCCGCGAGCTCACCATCCACTTGATACGGGGCGAGCACGATCGAGCAGTCGCGCAGCTCGTCGACATCGTTCTCGGATCCGATCGACACCGTGACCCCATGGTCCAACAGATCGCGCACGAGGCTGACAACGACCACTTGCTCTTCCAACATTTCGAGCAGTCGCGCCGTCGTTGCGGTGGTAGCGAAGGCCTCTTGATCGGCCGCGAGCCGACTCGCACCACCCACATAGAGATGATCCGACACGTGCTGGGCTCGAACACAGAGCGCACGGGTGGCATCGGCCACCAAGGCGTCGACGTCGGAGTCGCCGGTCGATGTCCCGGGAGCGGTCGGCGCCAGCGTTCCGCCCTTCAGCAGCGTGTCGAACGCGCCTGATGCACGGGCAAGGCGCTCCGTATCGACGTCGGATCGCAACACTTCACGTTCGACCGATCCGTTGCCGAGCACGACCACCGCGAGCACGACCCCGGGTTCGAGCCCCACGAGCTGTGCCGTTCGGACCCGTTGCGCGTCGGCGACCGGCCCGACCACTACCGAAGCGTGGCTCGTGAGCTTCGCGAGCAACACGCTCGTCTCGTGGAGCAGATCTTCGAGCGCCCGGTGGGTTGTGGCGAAGAAATCGGCAACCGCGCGTCGTTGGCCCACGGGGAGATTGCTCGCCATCGTGAAGTTGTCCACGAAATAGCGGTAGCCCTGGTCGGTGGGGATTCGGCCCGCGGAGGTGTGGGGTTGCGCGAGGAATCCGTCGCGTTCGAGTTGGGTCATGTCGTTTCGGACCGTGGCGCTGGACACGCCAAGATCGCGGGAGTTCGTCACGGTTTGGGACGCGACGGGTGCTGCGGTGCGCACGTATTCCTCGACGACAGCTCGCAGCACCGTCGCCCGTCGTTCAGCTGCATCCATGTTGAGGCAGTCCCATCGGTAGAGGCTTTCGACCCGAAGGCGATAGCAGTCGAGTGTACCGACTGCTAATGGGTTGCCATCTCGTCGGCGGTTTCCGCGAGGGCGGGGTCGGCCTCGGCGCGGATTGCTTGGGCCAAGGCGATCGCCACGATCTCCTGGCCGAGCTGTTGCATGCGATTGAGTTTCCGGGTGACGTCATCAAGCTCGGACGCCGGCATGCCCGCCGCCACGAACGGTGTCCACACCCTTGCTTCGAAGGTGGCTCGGAACCGGTGTGCGAGTTCCGTGGTCGCCCGGACCACGTGTTCCCACTCCTCGAGTAGATCTTCCGGTGGGACACCGAGGCGACCAATCTCCGAGCCGATATCGAGGAACCGAGAGTCCGGGACGCGAACACCGTCCTCGATCACCTCGACCAGTCCGAGGCTCACCGCCCGTTGGAAGGTCTCGGCCTTCATCTCCACGGTCGGGAACCGCTCGATGAACTCGGCGAACGTGAGCTGCAGTACTGCTCCTGGACCGTCATCGCCGGACACCGCTTGTTCCAAGCCGAGCAGCGATCCGAGTCCCCGACCCGACTCCCACGACGCCGCAAGGTCCTTGATCGCGGCCAGGGTGTAGCCGCGGTCCTGGAGACGCTTGATCAGGTCGAGCCGCGCGAGGTGCCCGTCACCGTAGAAGCCCACCCGCCCCCGGATTTCGGGGCCCGGGAGGACGCCTTGGTGTTGGTACATCCGGATCGTGGAGGACTTGGTTCCGGTGTGCGCCGCGAGTTCGTCGATCGTTCGTTCCGTCACGGCCTCGAGTGTACTACGAGATCTTTTACTTGACGATCATTCACCATGTGAGTTATAACTAACTATATGAATAGTCATGAGATAACTGCTGCAGAACTCCGATCGACTCCCTGGACACCTCCGAAGCTCAGATACCTCATCGGAGTTGGGGTCGTCCGAGCCACCACCGGCGGGATGGCGTTGGGGTCAGCGTACGGAGCTTTGGCGGTCATTGTTGTGCTGGCCACGATTAACCCCGTCGGGAACGCAGTCGGGTTCATGATCGGTGCGCTGGTGGGCGGATGGCTTGGATTCATCGGCGGAATCGGCGCGGGACTGCTCCTCTCTCCACTCGTTGCGCGCCTCGTCACGACCAAGTGCACCCACCGTCACCGCGTTGCAACCGTCGCGGACCGGGCGTTCATGTCCGGGATCATTGCGACCGGTCTGCTGGTCACGGTGCTGCTGGCAATCGTGGGGGCGTTCGCCGAAATGACGCGTCCGCACTACTTCGTCCCCGTTTCCATCGCCGTCGTGTACGGGGGCTTCTGGGCTCGCGGCCTCGTGTACGCCGGAGCTCGCCGCCAACTCAAGGACCGAAGCGCATGCGTTTCCGTGTGACGTCCGCCGCCGCCAACACCCTCGCCGCGATCCACGCCGAGGCCGTCGCGCGTCCGTTCACCTACCCCGAGGTCGGCGCGACGTTCACGGCCGTGAAGCCAGGTCGGTACTTCCACGACTCGCGTTCGACCGATCTCGGGACCGGCGCCGAGGTCTTCACGGCGGCGCAACGCGCGTTGTGCCACTGGTCCGCCCACCGGGGCACCGGCGCGACCATCACACCGGACAATGCGTCGATCGAGTCCGGCCAAACCGTCACGGTGCAGATCCCGGTGTTGGGAGGCCACGTGATCGCGAGTTGTCGGATCGTCGCGGTGGTGGACGAACCCGACGCATTTGGATTCGCATACGGCACCCTCACCAATCACCCGGAACGAGGAGAAGAGAGCTTCGTGATCCGGCGAGATAACCACGGCCGCGTCACCTTCACCGTCACCGCGTTCTCGCGACCGCGTGAGCTAATTCCATGGATCGGACTGCCGGTTGTCCGCGTGCTGCAGCACCGTGTGGCGCGGGCATTCCTCGCGGGAATGCGCGACGGCACCAAGGCCGAACTCGAAGCGCTGGCCTCAGCCCGCTAACTGCATGCGGATCGTGACCTCATTGGCCAGGAGGCGGCCGGCGCGGGTCAGCACAACCCGATCGCTGCGCACCTCGACCAACCCCGCGAGGACCATCTCTGTCACCGTCTCTGCTCGCCGCTCGTCGAGCGCGATCCCGCCGTTCGTGCGCAGCGCGAGGGCCAGCATTTCCTGCGCGCGATCCGCCGCCTCGAGTTCTTCGCCACCGGCCTCGGCGGACACGCCCGCACGCACGGCGTCGATATAGCGCTCCGGCGTTCGCACGTTCCACCACCGACGATGACCGGTCTTGCCGTGCGCAGCACACCCGATGGCCAGGTAATCGCCGCCCTCCCAATACAGACGGTTGTGGCGACACTCCTCGCCCGGCCGCGCCCAGTTCGAGATCTCGTACCAACTGAGTCCCGCGGCGGTGAACGCATCATCGGCGATCGCATACTTGTCGGCTTGATCGTCATCGTCGGGCGCGGTTTTCTCACCCGCGGCGATGTCGCGGTGCAGTGGCGTGCCCGCCTCGATCGTGAGCGCGTACGCGCTCACATGGTCGGGTTCTAGGGCGAGTGCCGCGGCGAGCGTCGCGTGCCAATCATCCACCGTCTCCCCCGCGGTTCCGTAGATGAGGTCGAGGTTCAGGCGCGCGATCCCAGCCGTGCGCGCTGCGTCGACTGCTCGAATCACGTTGTCCGGATCATGAGTGCGTCCGAGTGCGGCGAGTACATGTGCGCGCATCGACTGCACCCCGAACGAGATCCGGTTCACGCCCGCACTCACTAGGACCCGCAGTTCGTCGAGTCCGGTGGAGTCGGGGTTGCACTCGATCGTCACCTCGGCGTCGTCGGT
>JANPBJ010000227.1:0-20838 GCA_031430375.1 Acidimicrobiia bacterium | reverse complement strand
CGACACCGACCTGATCCGAACTGGGCGAACGAACTTGACGAGGTCCGTGCACTCCTCGAGATCGACCACCGATCGTGACGCGTCTCCTGTTCGACACCACCTTCCTCATCGACGCCGAACGGACCAGGGACGACCTTGACGAGGTCATCGATGACGACGAAGACATCGCGATCGCGGCGGTCACCATCGCGGAGCTCCGGGTCGGAGCGCTCCTCGCCGACCGCCGGCGGAAAGCATCGAGAACCGCTTACGTCGAAGACATCATCTCCACGATCCCAGTGATCGACTACGACATGGATGTGGCAGAGGCCCACGCCGAACTTCTTGTCGAAGTGCGCTCGCAGGGCAGCCCGCGGGGCGCGCACGACCTGATCATCGCCGCGACCGCGAGAGCCTCCAATCGCATGATCGTCACTGCTGACCGCACCGCGTTCCGCTCCCTCTCCGGCGTCGAGGTGCGGACTCACAGGTAGGCGACTGCGTCAACTGCCATGCGCCTGGTCAGACGGTCAGACCGTCATGCTCCGCGCGCCCGTCGAGCGCACCGACCAATCGACTCACGGAGGCGCCGGCCGCCAGCCCGGCACGGGCAGCATCCCATCCCCTTCGATCAGCGTCTCTGGGTCGACGAGGCCCGCACCAAAGATGAGTGCGGTGGCGAACTCGAGGTCCTTCTCTGCGACCGGCTCCCAACTCCGAGATCACGAGATCATGGGGCTCCCGGCACACGGCGTGACTCGGTAACGCATCTTCAGTTCACCGCGGGCCGGGCGGGATCGACGCAGCAAAGCCCTCGCGCGAACTCTGCGGACTCATCCGATGGCTACGTCCCGGCGGCCCACCGCGCACAGGTGCGGTGGTACGGCTCGTCCGGGATCCACTGTTGCCACTCCGCGCGTGTGAAGTTTCGGCCCGCAAGACGGCAGGCCTGCGCTTGGAACGCGGAAGCGCCGACACGTTGAACAGTCATGTCCTCTCGGGAACACTTTCTGGTGCACTTGTGAAGCGAGACGAGCGTCGTGTTGCCGTCGATGAAGCCCATCTGGCGAATCTCCCGGGCGGAAGGCTCAGTCGAGTAACCGACCTGCCGGCTTGAGGCAATGTCCCACAGCGTCGTCGCCTGCTCACTGTCCGCCACTGCGAGCGTCTTCCCATCGTCGCTGAACGCACGCGCCTGCGGAGGTGCGGGAAGCCAGGTCAGAACCTTCGCACCATCGGAGTTCGCGACCCGGAGCAGGAGAATGCGTCCATCCCGCGCGACCATAACGACGGATTCGCCGTCGGGACTGAACATCGGACGGAGTTCCTCATCTTCATCTTGGGTCGTGACGTCGAACTGATACTGAAGTTTCCCGATCTCCAGGTCCCACAGCTGTGCACGGCTGCCCACCACAGTCATCAACAGACGACCGTCCGGCGAAAACTCCAAGGCTCTGGCGTAGGCCGAGCCGTCCGGCACTCCGGTCCGCAACAAGCCGTATCGGTGGGTGTGCTCACCTGTTCTGGCCCCACTTGAACGGGTTGTGCTTGTCTGATTCGGCCCCACCTGGTTGATCCTGGTGGGGTCCGTCGGGTTGGCCTTCCTGCCGTGGACCCTGGGGTTTATGACACGAAGGTCGAGGGTGGTCTTGTTCGGGCAGATCCGCAGGGCGCGTCGGGTGGAGCCAGACGTTTCGGTGCGCAAGTTGGCGCGCCGGTTCGAGACCCATCGCCGCACGGTCCGCGAGGCGTTGAGTTCCGCGGTGCCCTCACCACGCAAGCTGGTCGAGCGTGTGCCGCCGGTCCTCGAGCCGTGGAAGGCGACGATCGACGAGTGGCTGGTCGCGGATCGCGAGATGCCACGCAAGCAGCGGCACACTGCGCGGCGGGTCCGGCAGCGCCTCGTCGCTGAACACGACGAGCGGGTCGGCGAGTCGACGGTCCGTCGTTATGTCGCGGACGCGAGACGCCGGTTGCCGCCGGTGCTGGTCGAGGTGAAAGTCCCGCAGTCGCATCCCCTCGGCGCGGAAGGCGAGGTCGATTTCGGGCAGGTGGTCCGTCAAGCTCGTCCCGTGGGTGTCCGAACCGGAGCCTCACAGGAGGCACACCCGACCGCAACCGCGGAAGCGCCTACGAGCGCCGCAGCGGTGGATCAAGACGGAGTGTTCGGCCGGAGCGATACAGGTCCGGTGGTTTCCCCCCTGCCACGCCAGGCTTGCCGCGCCCACCCGTGGCGGTCACAAATCCCGGCGTGGCCAGTACCTTGCGACGGAAGTTCGCCGCATCGAGCTCGGTGCCCCATACCGCCTCATAGACCGCTCGCAAATCTGACAGTGTAAATACTCGTTCAACAAAACTGAGCGCGATTGGTGTCGACTCCAGACGCTCGCGCGCCGCCTCAACACCATCAGTAACGATCAGGTTGTGGTCGAACGCAAGTTTGATCCCTGGTTCGTCGCCGAGGACGTCGGTCACGGGAATCAGTCTCGCAGCCGCAGCATCGGTGGCCGCGCGAATCGCGCCCACCTCGCGAAGGATCGCCAGGTACGCAACGCTCACGACCCGCATACGTGGATCACGCTTTGGCCGGCCGAAGACGCCGATTTGGCGGAGGAATCGATCGCCGCGAACATTCGTCTCTTCCGCCAGCTCTCGGTTGGCGGCGGCATCCAGCTCTTCGTCTTCCTTGACGAATCCCCCTGGGAGCGCCAGGCGACCCTTGAACGGGGGCCCGCCGCGCTGCACGACCAGCAGCTGAAGCGCACCCGCCACGATCGTCAAGACAACCATGTCGACCGTCACGGCGAACGGTGGGAAGGCGTACTTGTCGTATTTCCCTGTCTTTGCATCCTCTCCAACCATGCTCGGATTGTACCAGAAGTTTGGGTCGTCATGACTTAGTGGTTGACAGTAGAGGTCTGCATGACTCATACTGCAGATGTTCACGTCGACCTGACCTGAACCTTGGACAGGGGAGGTGGGCGTTGCAACTGCCAGCGCCCACCTCTCCTCCAACTCGAAGGAGTCCCGATGAGTCCCACTCGAACCTTGCGAACGCGAGCATCGTGGTTGTACACGCTGCTCATCACCGCGTTGATCGCCGCCATCTTCGGCGTAACACTCGGAATCACAGGTGCGGCGGCCGCCGTCACTGATTCACCGATCGTTCGACCCGACTGCCTCACCCCACTGGCAACGCCGAAGCTGGTACTCAACACCTTCGGCACCACCACGCCACTTCGGGCGAAGACGCCACTGACGGTGACGCTCCCCGACGAACTGAAGGCTACGACCGCCGTCATTGCGACCGTTCGAGCTGCGAGCCGAACCGCGACACCAATCCGAGCAGGTACGGATCCAGCGCGCGACCTTCCCGTCATCTCGCTTGGGACATCGGCTCCGCACCGCGCCCAAGTGACAACCCTGCTTCCGGTCGAAAACGGCACGATCACCCTGCAGGCCGACACCTCGGCGAACGTGGCGGTCACGATTCTTGGATCAGTCGACACCTCCGACAGCTGCGCCAACCTCATGACCGAGACCGCGCTTGACACCCGTACCGGCGTCGGAACCGACCCAGGTGCGATCGGCGTCGGTGAATCTCGTCGCGTCGCCCTCGTCAAGACCGATGCACTTCCCGACGCGCTCCACAGCACGCTCACGAGCTTGACGATCTACGGCGGCTCCGGCCACTCGACCGTCGACCTCGTCATCGACGGAATCACCATCAAGTCATATGACGTTCCGGCCGGCCAGGTCGTGAACGCGTTCGAAGTCATCCCACCCACGGCGAGCGGCGGCTTCCGCCTCGGCGTCACCGAGGGTTCTGTCAACGTCGCCGCGACTCCCGTGGCCTGGATGGCCGATGCGTCAGTACTCAACGGCGAGAAAATCCGCCTCGGCACATCTACGTCGGCCGCGGACGCGAACCCACGTGGATTGAAGTTGATGCTTCCCGAACGCGCACGCGATGCGGTCGGCGCCTTCATTGCTTTGAACGCCCAGTCGAAGGCGACAACCACGGCAACAATGCGCCTCCGAGCCAGCGGAACCACTTCCGCGGGCCAGCCGATCTTCACGGCCACCACGAACAGACGCCAGCTCCGCGGTTTGGCATTCGTGCGCCCCGGCGCTGACGGCTCAGTGATCCTCACCGTGGGCGGTGCCGAGTCCTACACGGCGTCGATTGTCGGCTGGTCGAGCCGAATCCTGCCGAACACACCCGCTGACAACGTGACCGTTGCCCCGTCGGCCGACGTCTCCGTGGTCTCGAACGATCCAACCACTTCGGACCCGAACGTGATCAGCTACGCGGGAGCCGAGAAACTCCAACCGGGTGACGTCGTCACCTCGACACCGTCCGACACCGACAACGACGGTCTGCTGGTCAAGGTCACCTCTGTCGTGAAGAACACTACGACCGCGGCGTCCCGCTTTCGGCCCGCGCTGCTCGCGGCTCTCGATGCCGGTGATCAGGTGGCGAACGTGGAACCCGCGTCGCTCGATGAGCTGCTGCCCAGCGCGGAGTTCGACCAATCGGGTCTCGTGGACTCAGGCGCGTACCAACAGCTGGACCCACTCCCGCAGCTCCCGCCCGACGAGCCGCCCCCGGCCCCGAACGCCGACGGTACGCCCGGCGGATCCCCGAACGCCCTGCGGGCCGCGTCGACGGTCAACGGCGGAACCTTTGGGAACCCGGTGTTCTCATGTGGCGGGGGTGTGAAAGGCACGCTCGGTGCCGGGATCCAGATCTACGGCGATGCCCACGTGTCCGCTTCGTGGGGTCGATGGTTCAGCTCACCCAGCGCGGACTTCGGCTTCACCGGCGGCATCAAGGGCGACGTACACGCCTCGGTGTCCGGCAAAGCCAGCTGCAGTGGCAACCAAACGTTCAGAGGCCCAAACCTCCCCTCGTTTCGGACGATGGTTGGCCCAGTTCCGGTCTGGATCACACCGGAGCTCAGTCTCAACGTGAGCGCGCACGGAACCGTCGAGAGCAGCATCAACGCCTCGGCCGGATTCAATGCCCAGGTCAACGCAGGCGTGCGCTACGCGAACGGCTCGTTCTCGCCATATCGCACCGCCTCGCTTACCTTCCCCGCGTCGATCGATGCACACGCCGGGGCGAACCTAAGGCTCGATGTAACGCCGCGCATCACCTTCCGGATTCAGAGCCTCGCCGGTCCCTACCTCGAGGTCGACGCATTCGCCGAGCTGAAAGTCAACCTGGGTCAAAACCCGTGGTGGACGGTTGACGCCGGAGTTTCGGCGGCCGTCGGCATGGACATCGACCTCAAGATCAAGCGCCTCACCTACAAGGCCGGCAGCATCACGCTGTGGAACCGCCGCGTCGCCCAGGCCCCGGGTGGCTACAACGGTCCGACGGGTGGTGGCGGTACCCCAGGTGGCGGCACCACCGGCGGTTACTACGACCGAGCACTCACCGCATCGGGCGGCCGGGCGCCGTACTCGTGGTACCGGGTCTCGGGCAACCTGCCTCCGGGCATCAGCCTGCGTACCGACGGACACCTCGTGGGAGTGCCCCAGGCTGCGGGGACCTGGACCATCGTGGTCCGGGTCATCGATGCCAACGGCAATCGCGTCGCAGCTGACCAGAACGTCACGATGTCATTTGGTAACCCGGTGGCGCCCCCACCGGATCGGACAGTGTCGGTGGCCAAGGTTGGCAACGCACAGGGCCGGCCCGGGTGTTCGTCGAGCGCCTGTGCCTACCTGCAAGTGTCGTTCGCGAACTTCGGCGGCGGGGCGCATACCGTCGTGTGTCGGGCGAGCAACGATCCGGCTTGGTACACGTACACGACGAGCGCCACCACTACGGCGTCCTGCTACTACGGGTACCCGGGTCAGACCGTGTGGGCAACCGTGGACGGAGTTCTCTCGAACAAAATCCGTTGGTAACCATTCGGTGATGGTCGGTGCCCCGCTCCCGCGGGTGCGGGGCACCGACGCGTCACGGAGTTGTTCGGGATTCTCCGATCGGCGAGACTCCGCCGGCGCGATCCCGGGGGCTGGTTTCAGGTTGCACTACGACGCATTCATCTCGTACAGCCAGGCGGCGGACGGCCGCCTGGCACCGGCCCTCCAGCGCGGGCTGGAGCAGCTCGCCCGACCCTGGAACCGGCGCCGCGCAGTGAGCGTCTTCCGCGATGCCACCTCGCTCGCCGCGAACCCCAGCATTTGGGAGGAGCTTCGACGAGCGCTCACCTGCTCCCGTCGATTCATCCTGCTCGCGTCACCGGACGCGGCGCGTTCCCAGTCGGTGAACCGCGAGATCGAGTTGTGGCTCGCGGTTCACCCGGTCGACACGTTGATTCTGGTTCTCACCGACGGGACACTGGCTTGGGATCCGGAACGTCAGCGCCACGCACCCGCGAGGTCAACGGCGCTTCCGCCTGCCTTGGATGGCGCCTTCCACCATGAACCGATGTATGCAGACCTTCGTTGGGCGCGGAGCGAGACTCAACTCGACCTCCGGCACAGCAGGTTCCGAGCCCAGGTCGCTGCGATCGCCGCGCCGCTCCACGGAGTCGCACGCGAGGACCTCGAAGGCGAGGACATCCGTCAGCATCGACGCGCGCGTCGCCTGGTCTGGTCGGCCAGTACCGCACTCGTCCTACTGACGGTCATCTCGCTCGTGACCGCGGCCATTGCTATCGCGAACGCCGACACCGCGGCGTCGGAACGGCGCCGCGCCGAAGGTGAACAGCTCCGATCCGAGACCAACGCGCGCACGGCGGCGCGCCAACGCGAGCGCGCGCTCCAAAGCGCGAAGTCCGCACGACAGAACGCGAGGCTCGCGCGCCGGAATTCCCAGATCGCCGAAGACAATGCTCAGGCAGCAGACGAATCGGCGAACGCGCTCACCAAGGCAAACGAGTCGCTCACGACATCGAACCGCCAACTGGCTACCGAGCGCGACCGCGCTGATAGCCACCTCATCGAATCCATGGCAGTGAGCGTGGCCGCTCAGGCCACGAGCAGGGTCCAGAGGTCATCCGACCTCTCGTTGCTGATGGCGGCCGCGGCGAGCCAGCTTCGCGACAACCCGAGCACCTACCAATCAATCCTGCAAACGGTCTCCAACCAGAACGCTCTACGTCGCATCGGCAATGGCACCTTCGATGCGGCTGTATCGAGCGACGGGACACTTGTGGCCCAGCGGGAAGACAGCCAGGTCACCATCTGGCAGCGGGGTCCGAACATCGAGGACAACGGCCGACTTCGAGCGATTGACCTCGGCCTCGGCCGCGTGGAATCACTCTCGTTCGGGCCTGGCCACCTGCTGGGCGTTGCGTGCTATCTCGGCCTCGCCATCGTCGATGCCGACACCGGGTCCGTGGTTCGCAGGAAGCCACACGTGATGAGTAGCCCCCGCGAACTCAGGTTCCTGACGGATGGCCACACGTTGGCGGGCGTCAGTGAAACCGGCGCGTTCACCTGGGACTCGGCGGGTGACGAACCGCCAAACTTCCTGTCGATCACCGGACCCTGGTTTGGAAGGGGCCCGCTGGCGTTCAACCACGACGGCAGCCGCATCGCGATGGTCCGGTACACCAGCGATCTCGTCGCCAAGCAGACCACCACGGATATCTTCCTCACCGACACCAAGACCGATGGGGCCACCAGGCTTTTTTCGAGCCGCCGTGACGACCAGACGTTTTCCCGGGGTGAGGACACAGTGCGGTTCAGCGCCGATGATCGTCAGCTCGTGTTGCTAACGCCGTCGACAAGACCCGAGGTGGCTGTGTTGGACTCGCGTTCGGGCCGGGTCCTCACAACTCGCGACGCGCTCGATCTGAACGAACTCGTCGTCGGCTTCTCCGACGACGCCTCCCAAATCGCGTATTTCGACGCGTCCTCACAGACGATCCGCTCCCGCGACGCGGTGACCGGGACGTACATTGGGACGCCCGTGAACGCCGAGTTTCCCTTCAAGGTCGTCTTCGGACCGTCGCCGACCGACCTGATTACCCTCGCCGACGGGGCTCTGTTCGACTTCGATCGGACAATCGGCCGCAACCCCTTAGTCCACCAGTTGGTCGAGGGTGTTGGCCCACCTGGATCGGCGGTGCTGAGCCCGAACGGGAGATACGCCGGCATCATCCGCTCGCGGTCGGACCCAATCGCCATTGTTGACCTAACTACGGGCCAAGACGCCATGCCACCATTCGATCCGGCGCCGTTCGGCAAGGTCCTCGGACTTGCCATTGACTCATCGGCGACGAGAGCCGCTATCAACGTGGAGGCAAATGGAAGCGGCCGGATCGTCCTTGTCGATCTTGGCTCCCGGAGACAGCTCTGGTCCGCGAGCGACAACGATCTCAGCGCCGACCTCGCGTTCTCCCACGATGGTCAAGTCCTGGGGAGCGGCTTCCTTCAACACCGCAAACTCGACACCTCCACGGGCCAGCCCATCGCGTCAGATACGACTAGCCGCGAGAGCCGATGCTTCGGGTCGCCGACGATGACGCAGCTGAGTTCCGGATCCGGCAGCGTGCAGTTCTACTGCTCCCCTGACGGCGCATACATAGTTCGGGTGAGGCGAGCCGGAACCGCGGTCAAGGGTGACTCTGCGGGTGTGCTCGTGTTCCGAGCTGCCGATGGTCAGCGACTCGCGGAGGCGAGCCCACGGGGGGGCTTGCTTGCCGGCACCGGGGTCGCGTTCCGCAACGACTCCTCCGCTATTGCCTTGGTCGACGAATCCGACCGCACCCATCTGCTCGCGCTTCCCTCGCTCCAAGAGATCGGCGAAGTGAGGAACGTTCCAGTCGACTCGGTCGCGTTCGACGACGACAACAACCTTGTTCTCGCCTCCGGTTCGCGCTTCATGGAGGAACGGACTCCAGCGATCGCGCGCGCGATTATCGGTCGACGCGACCTGGTAGGGCGCGCGTGCGCTCTCGCAGACCGGTCGCTCACCGAGCCCGAATGGCAGCAGCTGTTCGGAACCTCCGTGGTCTACGAGGCACGGTGCGGGCAACCACTACACACGACTCTCCGCACAAACCGGACCGTGCCACCAGGCGCGGGCACGGAGGTCCTTTCGAGACGGGTGCGACGGTCAATCCCACGCGTGCCGGATCTGAAGCCTGCCGTTCATTCACAGCCGACAGCTCCGGCCTCCGGCTCCATCCGAACGCATCCAACCTCGGACCGTCTCCCGGAGTATGCAGGTCTGTCCTTCCTTGCGGTCCTTCTCGCTGTGGCAGCGATCCTGTTGGGAGTGCGCGGACGACGGCGTACGAGAGGCTTGCCCGACTGATGAGGAGTAGCTCCTCCAATGCCACGCCTCGCCCAGGTAATCATCGCCGCCACTGATCACCACGCTTCTCAATCATCCGCGAAATCCTGATTCTCATCATGCGCCCCTTCGTTTCGTTCGTCCCGAGCACCGTCGTTCCAGCAACGCTGGCCAGCCCGTGAGACGGACCCGCCGTCCCCTGGACTCGCCGTCTTGCAGTGTTTCGGTCGGCTCGACTGAAACCTCCGTAGTATGCGTCATTATCACTTGAACTTTCAAGTACCGAATCGCGTGCCAGCGCGTCTGATCTCAACGGGACGTGAGGGCGAATCCTCAGCTCGGATGCGACTGCCCGTGCAACACCCCCGACGCAACGTTGGATCACACTTGCTAAGGGTCGTGATGACTCAAGCATCGGCTATCCTTGCGCCGATGGCAGCCAAGACGACTCGCGCAGTCGGATACGACCCCGACACGTTCCCGCGCTTCGCGGTGACCGTGGATATGGTCGTACTCACGATCGAAGACGGCGAACTCTTGGTCGTTCTCGTCGAACGCGGCGAAGAGCCCTATCAGGGGGCGTGGGCGCTCCCCGGCGGGTTTGTCCGACCCGAGGAGAACCTCCCGAAGGCCGCCAGCCGGGAGCTCAGAGAAGAAACCGGCGTGCAAGCCGCGCCCTACCTGGAGCAACTCGGCGCTTACGGCGACCCCAACCGCGATCCACGAATGCGCGTGGTCACCGTCGCCTACCTCGCCGTGCTCCCCAGCCTCGGACACATCAAGGCAGGCACCGACGCCCGCCACGCCCAGCTCGTTCCCGTCAGGACCTCACTCCGCCGGGGGCTCGCGTTTGACCACAAACGGATCCTCCGCGACGGCGTCGAGGAGGCGCGAGTGAAACTCGAAACCACATCGCTGGCCACCGCGTTCGTCACCAAAGAGTTCACGCTCTCGGACCTCCGCGCCGTCTACGAAACTGTCTGGGGAGTACCGCTCGATCCCGGCAACTTCCGCCGCAAAGTCCTGAACACCCCAGGATTCGTGATCCCAACCGGTCGACGCGCAACGCCGGGCCCCGAAGGCGGCAAACCCCCAGACACCTACACCGCGGGCACCAAGGCCCGCCTTGACCCGCCCCTCCGACGTCCAGTCTGAGCGCTCCGATTCCTGTCCGGTCGCTCCTGTTCCCGCCTGCACAACCGTCAACCCAGGGGTCAGAACGGCGCCGGAACTCCCTACTGCCCCATTGGGCGTGGGCGACCAGCGTCGGCGCGTGCGCCCCCCGTTTTTGGTCAGCTTGAGAGGTGGCTCAGGCCAGGAACCTGGTTCAGGATACGCGGGGACGGCGGCAGTCGAACAACATGGGCGTCTGAGCACGCATTGACCGTTCGGCCGACGCGATTGGAAACTTCGTAGACAGTGTCGCTCCCCGCGACCTTCAGCAACGTCCCGTCCGCCGGAACCGCGTAGTCGCGCCGATCGAACACCTTTCGAGGAACCACCGGGACGCCGTCGAGATCCTCGATGCCGACGGATCGCAGCGTGTCGCGGTCCTCCACCAGGAACATCGCTCCACCAACGGCGATGTAATACCGGGACTGCGGCTTCCCTGCCCGGGGTGCCCACTCCCGCACAACCAACCCATCTCGCGGGCGGCGCTCGAGCTCCTGGAAGTCTGACCACGGGATCTCAGGAGGCCCCGCCGCAATCGGTATGTGTTCGTTCATCTCATTTGCCTCGCGTTCATCGGGGAACGCGGCGAAGAGATTGCCGACGTAGATACCGGCGTGCACGACCTCTGCTTCGTCGCGGGCACGGATGATTCGCTGTTCGGGAAAGGAGCCTCTGTTGATGATCGACAACTCCGTCCCGCTGGCACAGGCCTCCCCGCCCCGGGTTACCGCGAGTACAACTGGTACGAGCACGAGGATCGCGGCAGCCGCGATACCGACTCGAGCCATCTGATGGAGCGGCGTCGACCGCCGGTGTGAATGACCTGGTGTGGCGTCGGCCGCGGGCGGCGGTAGCTCGTCAAGCTGTGCCTCGGCGAGCTCGTCCACGGGCGAGCGCGTCCCGGGCGCGGTTGCGGGGCGTGTCGGGAGCCGAGCGAGCTCCTGGCACAGGGCTCTCACTTCGGCGTGCCATCGGTGGTCGGAGAGCTCGAGGGCATTGCGCCGGGAGAAGGCGGCGATCTCTGGCGGTAGCTCATCGGGCCGAGGCATCTCCGCTCCGTGGACGAGCACGGGGATGATGAGGGCGTCGCGCTCGAACGCTGCTTCGAGTTCCATCCTGACGTAGTCCTGTGGGTTGTCGACGCGCCGTCGTCCGGCCGTGTCGGTCACAGTCAACCACTGGGGGCCCACCACCGCGATCATCACATTGCATCGGGCAACCTCCTCCCGGAGGGTGACGGAGAAGTCGACCCCAAGGGGTATCGCGTCGATGTCGATGAAGACCGCGTCGGTACCAAACTCTGATGCAAGTGCGTCGTACAAGCGGCCGGCGTGCCCGACTGAGTCCTGCCGGCGGTAGCTGATGAAGATCCTCAGCTTCCGCGATTTGCCGCCCACCCCACCCCGCGCCATGAGTGCATTCCACCGTGCCAGGGGTCGGACGTGCAAGTTCCGCGGGAACCAGCTTCTGTGCCACTTGCTTCAGCCGACCGGCCCGCCCGGGACCTGTGGACCCTTGCCGTGAGCCAGCCCGTCCGCCCACGCGGCCATACGGCGCCACCAGCGGGATCCGGTGCCGACGTGCTGGCCGGCGCAGCTGGGTACTTGACAGTTCAGGTGCTAATGACGCATACTCGAGTGGTTCCAGTCGATCCGACTGAAACATGGCAAGGGCAGGGAGTCCGTGGGACGGTACCTCCGTCCCACGGACCGGCCATCGAAACGGGATGTGAGAACATGCGAACCAGGTTGAGGGATCGAGTCCAAGGTGATCATCGGCGCAGCGAACTCGGCGAGCCAATGAAGGCCACGAACGTTCCCTTGCGCGGTCGCGGACCGAGGACGACACGTCACGGACAGAGAGGGCGCGCCATGCGCAAGTCGTTCAGCAGCGTTGTGATCGCGGCCCTCATAGGGTTCACGGCCGGTCCGGTCGCAGTGGCCGGCGCCGTTGCGCCTCTCGGCACGATCACGATCGACGGCACCGCGCCGTTCCGCGACGGCCAGACCATCACCGTGCGCGGAAGCGGGTTGTCGCCGGGTGAAGAGCTGTTCGTCGAGGAGTGCGAATCAGCCGCTATCTGCAATCTCCGGGTCGGTGGGCCACAGGTGGTCGCAGCTGACGGGACCGTCGCCGTCAGCGCGACCCTGGTGCGCTACTTCCTCGACTACTTCAGCGACTACGGCGACCAACCGGTCGACTGTTCCCAGGACAGCTGCAGGCTCGGCTTCGTCACACTCGACCCCGACGCAGAGGACGGCTACTCGGTGCGGGCATCCGTCCCGATCACCTTCGACGAAAGCCTCGCGTGGAACCCTGAGGTGTCCGTCGCTCCTGACGTCGATCTTCCACCCGCGGCCACCCTGCGGGCAACGGGCCGGGGCTTCGCGCCGGCGAGCCGCGCGATGGCCCGCTTCTGCTCAGCATCCCGCTGCGATACCCAGGTGCTCACGAACATCTCGGCGACCGGTGACCTCGATGTCACGCTATCGGTCACGCGCCTCGGCCAGTTCTGGGACTGCCTCACGGAGCAGTGCACGGTTCAGGTGCTCGACAGCCGCTCCGTCGTTGTCTCCGAGACGCCGCTGGGCTTCGATCCCACCCAGGTCGCCGTCGTGCCCGAGCTCGCCGCGAGCCCCGACCACGACCTCGCGTTGCACGACACCGTCCAGGTCAGCGGGCGGAACTATTTGCCGGGCGTCACCATTCGAGTGAGCCAGTGTTCCGACCTCGAGACGACCAGCATGTGGTCCTGCCCGTCATCGATCTCGGTGAGCATCGCAGCGGACGGCACGTTCTCTACGTCGCTCCCCGTCGTGCGGTACGTGACGATCGAGTACGGACGGCCCGTCGACTGCGCGGTGCCCGGGCACTGCCACATCGAGACCACGGGTGGGTCCGTCTATCCCGTCGTCACGGTGGCGCCGATCACCTTCGCCGAGCTCACGGACGACCCGGCGATCCGCCTCGAGGGCGTGACTGTCCTCGAGGGGACGGCGACGACGCCAACGGTCGCTACCGCGCGCGTCGTGGTGGACCGTCCCGCCCTGGCCCCGATCGACGTCGTCTGGACGACGACCTCCTACGAGACTTCCGCCGCGGTTTTCGCCGACTTCGGGTTCCGTCACGAGCACGCCGTCATCCCGGTCGGTGAGCGCTCGGTCGACCTCTCGGTTCCGATCGTCGCCGATGCGCTCGACGAACCGACCGAGTCCTTCGATATCCAGATCGAACAGTGGACGAACGCCCGGCTGGATCGCGACGGCGGACTCGCGTCGGTGTCCATCCTCGATGACGACCGTCAGGCAAGAGTCGACGTCGGCGACAGCATCGTGAGCGAGGGTGCCGGGCACGCGACGGTGGCAGTGCGCCTCTCGGCCGTGAGCGGGCGCAACGTGACCGTCTCCTACCGAACGCGAAGTGCATCGGCCCAGCCCAGACGCGACTACATCACGACAAGGGGGTCCGTGCGCATCCCAGCCGGTACAGCCGTCGGGTACATCCAGGTTCCGATCGTGGACGACAGCCGCCGCGAACGGAACGAACAATTCCGGGTTCGGCTGCTCGACGCGCACCACGCTCGCCTTGGCGACCGCAAGGCAACCGTCTGGATCGGCGATGACGACGCTCCGGTTCGGCGGTGATCGCGGTCGGCGATTGAGCGTCGAGCACACTGGCCGGGCATTGTCAGGGGGACCCCGGTGTCGTCGATCAGGTCGTCAAGGAGCGCGGCGATCGCCTCGGTCTCGGTACCACCTGCTTCGATGATCCACATGGCGACCCGAGCTTCGTCCGAGAACGCGTCGATCACGGCCCGCACGACTCGTTGGAGTTCCGTCAACGTTGGTCGAGCTTGCTCGGCTGCGTGAGAAGCCGATCTAGAACGCTCCGAGATTTAGGAGGCGCGGAGTTCGGTCGCGTCTCCGGGCGGGGGATCGAGAGCGACTCCTTGCCTTGCGGCTTCGGCTCTTAGGGCCGCGCCCAACTTCATGTTCCCCTGACCCTCTACTGCGTTGATCGTGAACGCGTAGGAATCCGCTTGCTGTTCCGGACTGAGCCGCGTCCGGCTCGTGGCATCGCCGTCAGCTGCTGCTCGGCAGACGCCCATCGTGAACACCAAGGCGATTCCGATCGCGGATCCGTACAGAATCACCAGGTAACTCTCGGGCCAGGCAACGAGAGCGAACACGCCAAGAAGCGGCAACCCGATCAGACCCACGCGGTACGGCATGCTGTTGACCTCCTGCTCCAACATCCTTGTATCGGTTCGTACCCGCCAGTACATAAGGGGTTCACCACCCCCTCCTGGCCAGCAATTCCGGGACTACGGGTGCCTCAGCCGCGGCTCTGACCAAGCTTGATCTCGCTGTACTCGGCCGTCACGTTGGCGACGGTCCCCCTTTAGACCGCGAGGAGGTTGCGGGCTCCAATGTCGACACTGTCGCGGAGCTTCGACATCGCCCGCGCCTCGATCTGGCGTATCCGCTCGCGTGTGAGGTTGAAGGACTCGCCGATCTGAGCGAGCGACAGCGGTTCACCGTGATCCAGCCCGAACCGCAATGCCAGGATTCGGCGCTCGCGCTCGTTGAGCGGCGCGAACAGTCTCTCGACCACCGCAGGCATGAGCGCAGTCGCGGCCGCTTCGAATGGCGACTCGGCCATCCGATCCTCGACCATCTCGCCTAACTCAGCAGTTCCGTCCTCCCGCAACGGCTGCGACAACGAAAGCGGCTCGGCCGGAAGTGCCAAAAGCTCGGCGACCTTTTCCTCATTCATGTCGACCGCGGCCGCGACCTCATGCAACGTCGGGCGCCGCCCGAACCGCAGCTCCAGGCGCCCCCGCACCGCGAGCACGTCGGCCAGCTGAGCGCTCACTCCTACCGGAACCCTGATGGTGCGACCGGAGTTCGCGATCCCGCGAGTGACCGCCTGTCGAATCCACCATGTCGCGTAGGTCGAGAACTTGAAGCCCTTCCGCCAGTCGAACCTCTCTACCGCGTGAATCAGACCCAGGTTGCCCTCTTGAATCAGGTCGAGGAGGGCGACGTTCGGGTTCTGATACTTCTTGGCGATCGACACGACCAACCGCAGATTCGACTGCACGAGCGTCTGCTGAGCGTCCGTGCCCTGGCGATCCGAGCGCTGCAAATCCCGCTCCTCAGCCGGAGCGAGTGCATCGCCGCGGCCGAGCAACTCGCGCGCCGCGTTCCCGTTCTCGATCTGCTGAGCGAGGCGCACCTCGTCGTCCCTCGCGAGAAGCGGATACCGGCCAATGTCGTTGAGGTAGAGCCGGACCAAGTCCTCGCCGTCCCGTTGAACCCGAGTATTCGCCACTCGTCCAGCTTCCTGGTTTCGCGACGCGATGTCGTCACTCGTTCGAGTGGTTTTCGCGAAGTAACGCGGCCACGAGCAACGCCATCCGTGGATTTCGAGTGCCTTAGGCGATACGACGCCGGGCGAACTCCGGGCCACCCCCGATCCGTACCATCGCTTGCGCTCGGGAGGTGACTGCAGTCTTCAGGAAGATCGCCTTGAGGTGCGTCTTCACGGTGTGCTCGCTGATCCAGAGTGCGAGAGCGATTTCCTTGTTGCTCAAGCCGTCGGCGAGAAGCGCCGCGACTTCGCTCTCGCGCAACGTCAAGCCGAAATCGTGCCCAGGCCACGGCGGGCTCCGGTCGATGCCGAACTCCGAGCTGACGAACTCCCGCCCGGCACCGATCTGGATCAGCGCTTCCACGAGGTCGGCCGCTGGCGTCGATTTGGCAATGATTCCGTGAGCGCCGGCCGCGATGGCGGCATCGCGTTGCTCGGCCGTCAACCGCCATGTGTAAATCGCGACCGTGCCGACGTTTGGATCCCGCGTCAGCGACGACACCCGATCGAGACCGAAACCAGGTCTGCCGTACGGGTCGAAGAGTGCGACATCGACTCGCGAGTCCGGATTCCGGTCGACATCGAGCTCGACGACGTCGATCCGGTCGCGAAAGGGTCGCAGCATGTCGGCCACGCCGCGCAGTACAAGTTCGTAATCGTTGACAAGGGCGATGGTTGTGCGCCTTGGATCCAGCACGTACCGCCTACTCCCCGACGTCGCCGGCGGTCGTGAACGGGTATCCAGTGCCCGGCCCCGCGGTCTGGGTCGTACATCGCACGGACGAGAACCTTGGCGGGCACGTCGTGAGATCAACAAAGAGCTCCGAAGAAATCCACGCACCGGCCCCCGGGCC
Source organism: Acidimicrobiia bacterium (assembly GCA_031430375.1). Classification (GTDB taxonomy): domain Bacteria; phylum Actinomycetota; class Acidimicrobiia; order IMCC26256; family JAENVU01; genus JAENVU01. Next base: position 4,197 of record JANPBJ010000227.1, on the reverse strand, counting down.
ACTCGTCACCAGCAGGCCAACGGCAGCCGGCATCAGCGCGGCGCCCACGGTCGGACTCGGCGTACGACACGCATCGGAACGCTCCCCCAAATCGCCGGCGTCCGGAGCGGACGCGGCCCCACCCTGGCCCGCGACTGTGCTGTCCGTCAAGGACACCTCGGGGGCGCCACTCGGGACGTCCGAGATCAGGCAGACTCGGGGGCATGCCGCCCGCGGGTCCTCCGGACGTGATTGCTCATCGCTACGAGCTGGGTCGAGTGCTCGGCCGTGGCGGCATGGGCGAGGTCCGTGCGGGGACGGATCTGGCTCTGGGCCGCGAGGTCGCGGTCAAGTTTCTGCGCCGTGACCTCGCCGATCAGGCTGACCTCCGCCGCCGTTTCGAACGCGAAGCGCGTGCGGCGGCTCGGATCACCCATCCCCACGTGGTCGCGATCTACGACATCGGCGAGCAGGATGGACTGCCGTACATCGTTATGGAACGACTCTCGGGTCGCACCCTCGCCGACGAGTTGGGCGACGGCGCGATCAGTGAGGCGCGAGCGTGTTCGCTCGTCGTCGAAATCCTTTCGGCACTCGATGCCGCCCATCAGCAGGGGGTCCTCCATCGAGACATCAAGCCTGGCAATGTGCTGCTCGCGCCCGACGGACACGCGAAGGTCGCCGATTTTGGCATCGCCAAACTCGCGGATGACTTCGACCAGACCACGACTGGGATGCTGTTGGGGACCGCTGCCTATCTCGCCCCCGAACGACTCGCAGGCGGTCCGGCGACGCCGGCCAGTGATCTGTACTCGGTGGGCGTTCTGCTCTTCGAAGCGCTCGCCGGCCAGCCAGCGTTTCGCGCCGAAACTCCGCTCGCGCTCGTCGCGTCGATCTCCTCAGGCGTCCCGATACCTCTCAATCAGGTCCGCGACGGCATCGAACCAGCGGTCGTCGCTACGGTCGAGCGAGCGATGGCGATGGATCCTGACGGTCGGTTCGATTCTGCCACGACCATGGCCGCGGCACTCGTGGCCGCGACTCGCCAGTCCGCTCCTGCAACCGCTGACACTCCGACGGTTCCGGTTACGAGCGGTCCAGCCCTTCGCGTTCCTCCGACTCTGCCGGAGCGCGCGGTCGGTTCCACAGTCCCACGCGCCGCGATGCCGAGAGTGGCGCCGACCGAGGTGCTGGTCGACGCAACGTCGGCTGTGCCCTCACAACCCACGAAGTTCAGGCGGCGCACGAAACTGCGAGTCGCGGTATTGGCCGGATTGCTGGTGGTCCTCGCGGCGGGACTCTTCGCGACCCGCGAGTTGTCCGACGGCGGTCGGGCGCCCGCCAAGCCCGCGTCAACGACCACGACGACGCCGGACGGCAACACAATCCCGACGCCGCTCCAACGGGCGCTCGACGAACTCGATCGAACGGTTCGACCGTGAACGTGCGGATACGAGTTCTCGTCATGGTCTTTCTGCTCTCCGCAGCGTGTGGAGGTAGCGGCTCGGGCGTCTCGCGCTCGGCCGCGACACGCCTGCACGCGCAGGTCACCGCGATCCGAACCGCAGCCAGCCACACCGATCGCAGCGCAACGGCGCGGGAACTCGCGCGGCTGCTCGTGATCGTCGATCAACTCCAGGCAAAGGGCGAACTCAGTTCAGACGCCGTGACGCGCATCCGGCGCGCCGCCGCGGCTGTGCGCGCCGAACTCTCCCTGCTTCCGGTACCGACCACCACCACCACAACGACGGCACCGCCCGCCGAAGAGAAGCACCACGGCAAAGGGCGCGGGAACGGGCGTGGCAAAGGAAACCAAGACGACGAGTCTGATTGAACTCTCGTAGGCCAGTCGTTCCTGCTGATGCGATGCGGCCAGCTACCCCAGATTTTCGTCGGGTAGACGGCCCGACGGCGCCGCTATTCGTCGCCTTCGTACTTAAACGACACCTTCACCTTCGCGCGGTAGGCGAGGACTTGCCCGTTTTCGATCTGCAGATCGAGCTCGGACACCTCGGCGACGCGCAGATCCCGAAGCGACGCCGACGCCCGAGCGACCGCAGCGGTCGCGGCCTTCTCCCACGATTCAGTACTCGTACCAATCAGCTCGACAACCTTGTAGACACTCTCCGCCATGGTGCACCTCCGTACTGTGGCTGCCCGCCACCACTCTCTCAGGCTTCGACCGACCCGTCGAGAGGTTTCTCTCGACACCGCGTCGTCAAGGTTGCTCCGGCACGGCGTTGCCGACCATCGGGGCGGTTCACCCGGTTGAGTTCCGGGAGAACGTCCTCGCCAAGCCGGCACGGCGGGTGGCGCCACGGAGGCGCGCTCGCCCGACGGACGCTGTGACCGTAGGGTTCACGACCATGGCACGAGCAAACAAGAAGGCCGACATTCTCGCAACCGTCCCCCTGTTCTCCGCCCTCACCCACGATGAGCTGGCCCACGTGGTCCGGGCCACCGAGGAGCTCGACGTCGCGGGTGGCGAGGAGCTGGTCACCGAAGGTCGCGTCGGGCGCGACTTCTTCCTGATTCTGGAGGGGGAAGCGGTCGTGCGACGCAACGGACGCAAGGTCGCGACGTTGGGACCCGGCAAATGGTTCGGTGAGCTATCGCTCATCGACAACCAGCCACGATCCGCGACGGTAGTGACCGTCACCGACATGAAGCTGCTCGTGCTGGGTCAAGCAGAGTTCGGCGGCCTGCTCGAGAGTGTGCCTGCGATGGCGGCCCAGCTGCTCCGCGGAATCGCATTCCGACTGCGCGAGGCGGATGCTCGCTCCGTCACCGACTAAACGCGCAACGGCCGCGTCAGGGCGCGCAGATCCGGCACGCGTCGAGCCCGCGCCCCTGAGCGGCCGCGACCTCCATCGGTGTGACACCGGCTTGGCCGACAACCAGGCGGCAGTTCGGCCGGTGATACGCGTTCGGCCCGGCGAGCACGACGTCGGGGAGCGAGGTCGTGCCCACCTCCGCGCCATGGGCGACCGCGACCACTGCTTCCGCCTCCGCGACGCGCTCGAGTGCCTTGCGCAGATCCTCGAGCGTGGCCTGCAACGACGCCCGATCACTGCGGTGGCTTTGCGTGACGATCAGCGCGGAGCCGAGGACAACCAAGGCGAGCCCGCCGAACCCACCGGAGACGACGTACGGCATCTGTGCGGAGACGCGGTCGTAGCTGGCCGCGCCGTTCCAGCCGAGGAAGATCAACAGCGCGCCGACCACGCAATACAGAATGCCGAGCAGTCCACCGAACTTGTCCCACTGCAGCTTCATCGTTCCTCCTCATGACGCGCATCGGCCGCCTTGCCCAGATAGCTCTCGCGCAGGTTCGCGTTCTTGATCTCGTCGCCGACGCCGCTGAAAATCATCGTCCCCTTCTCCATGATGAGCACCCGGTCAGCGTAGGGAAGCACCCCGACATTCTGCTCCACGATGATCACCGTCACTCCGTCGCCGTTGATGCGCTTGACCACCTGGAAGACCGTCTTTGCCAACGCCGGGCTCAGACCGAGCGACGCTTCGTCGATGAGGAGGAGCTTCGGTTTCGACATGAGCGCGCGACCGATGGAGAGCATCTGCTGCTCGCCGCCCGACAACGTGCCGGCGTCCTGGTCGACGCGTTCCTCCAGCCGTGGGAAGTACTCGAAGACGAGGTCGCGACGAGCGTCGACTTCTTGGCGGTGCGAGCGGCGCGACCACGCACCGAGACGCAGGTTGTTCGCGACGCTGAGCGCGGGGAACACCCGGCGACCCTCTGGCACGAGTGCCACGCCTCGAGGAACGAGCTTCGACGGAGGTTGACCCGCGATGTTCATGCCCTCGAAGTTGATCGAGCCTGCGTCGGGTTTCAGCAACCCGGCGATCGTCGAGACGGTTGTGGTCTTGCCAGCGCCGTTGAGCCCGAAGAGCACCGCGGTCTCGCCCTCCTCGACGTCGAAGCTGACGCCGAGCAGGACGGGGTTCTCGTAGCCGACCCGCAGGTCGCGTACCTCGAGCAGTGCCATCAGCCCGTCCCCATCAAGCCCGTCCCCATCATTCGGTGTCCAGCAAGGATTCGATCTGATGCTCGACGCCGCTCAGCGCGGGATCGTCGGCGTCCTCACCGAGGTACGCCGTCACCACCTGGGGGTGGTTGCGCACCTCCTCGGGCAGGCCTTCCGCGAGCAGCTGACCGAAGTTCAGACAGTAGACGTAGTCACAGACCCGCACGACGAG
>JANPBJ010000226.1:0-31671 GCA_031430375.1 Acidimicrobiia bacterium | reverse complement strand
GGCTATCTCCGCGGGCTCGTTGCGCTCAGCCCGTTCAGAACGGTGACCCCGGTGGCCGTGCCCGGCTTCGAGTCGGGCGTGACGGCACTGGCGTCGGGCTACCAGCGCATGTGTGCCACGTTCGCCGATGGGAGTGCATCGTGCTTTTGGTTTTCAACGCAGGCGCAGACCGGCCTCATCCCGCCCGTCGGCGCGATCGCGTCCGGCTTCGAGTCGGTCTGTGCGATTGGCGGTGATCACGCAGTTCGCTGTTCCGGATCTGCAGGCAACGGCGGCCTGGGCGACGGTTCGGTCATGGATCGAGCACTCCCGGTCGAGATTGCGGTCAGCGGCGAGGCCGCGCAACTTGCCCTGGGATACGACCGCGGATGTGTGCGTACCACCACGGGAGCGGTGGAGTGCTGGGGTCTGCATTTCGGCCTGATACTCGTGGGCGCGGAGTTCACCATCGCGACGTCAACCCCGGTGTTCGTCGTCCCGGCCTGATCCGGACGAGGAATCCGAGGCTCAGTCGGCTAATCTTTCTACCTGGTCGGGCCCCCGTTGGGGCTGTCATCCGGTGATCCGGGCCGACTCTGGCAAACGGTCTCGTACGCATCGCATCTGACGCGTCGGGCCGTTCAAAGAGAAGGAACCCGAATGACAACCACAGAAGCTCCTCCGTCGACGTCTGATTTCAAAGTCGCCGACCTCACCTTGGCCGAGTTTGGCCGCAAGGAAATCCAGCTCGCCGAGCACGAGATGCCCGGCCTGATGTCACTCCGTGAACGCCACGGCGCGAGCCAACCCCTCAAGGGTGCCCGCATCACCGGGTCGCTCCACATGACGATCCAGACCGCGGTGCTCATCGAGACGCTCACCGCCCTCGGCGCCGAAGTGCGCTGGGCGTCCTGCAACATCTTCTCGACCCAGGACCACGCGGCCGCCGCCATTGCGGTGACCGGAGTTCCGGTGTTCGCCTGGAAGGGCGAGACGCTGGAGGAGTACTGGTGGTGTACCGAGCGCGCGTTGGAGTGGCCCGGCCACGACGGTCCGAACATGATCCTCGACGACGGGGGGGACGCGACCTTGTTGGTCCACAAGGGCGTCGAGTTCGAGAAGGCCGGCATCGTGCCGGACCCATCGACTGCGGATTCCGAGGAGTACGAGGTCGTGCTGGCGACGCTCGCCCGCGCTCTCACCGAGGACCCGGAGCGCTGGCACAAGATGGCCACCTGCATCCAGGGTGTGACCGAAGAGACCACCACCGGCGTGCATCGCCTCTACCAGATGAAGGAAGCGGGCACGCTGCTGTTCCCCGCGATCAACGTGAACGACTCCGTGACCAAGAGCAAGTTCGACAACCTCTATGGATGTCGGCATTCGCTGGTTGACGGCATCTGCCGCGCCACCGACGTGATGCTCGCCGGCAAGGTCGCGGTCGTGTGTGGCTACGGCGATGTCGGCAAGGGGAGCGCGCAGTCACTGCGCGGTCAGGGCGCCCGCGTGATCATCACCGAGATCGACCCCATCTGCGCACTGCAGGCGGCGATGGAGGGCTTCCAAGTCACGACCCTCGAGGACGTGATCGGTGCGGCCGATCTGGTGATTACCACCACCGGCAACGCGATGATCGTGACCGCGGACCAGATGGGGCGGATGAAGCACAACGCGATCGTCGGCAACATCGGGCACTTCGACAACGAGATCGATATGGCCGGACTCGCCAAGACGCCGGGCATCGAGCGGATCAACATCAAGCCGCAAGTCGACGAGTGGAAATTTGCTGATGGACACTCGATCATCATCCTGGCCGAGGGACGCCTGCTCAATCTCGGTTGCGCGACCGGCCACCCGAGCTTCGTGATGTCGAACAGCTTCACGAACCAGGTGATGGCCCAGATGGAGCTCTTCGGACACCCCAACTTCTACGAGCGGCAGGTGTACACGCTGCCGAAGCACCTCGACGAGGAAGTGGCTCGCCTGCACCTTGACAAGTTGGGCGTGAAGCTCACGCGGTTGACCGACGACCAGGCCGACTATCTCGGCATTCCCGCCGACGGTCCGTACAAGCCCGAGCACTACCGGTACTGAGCATCCGGCTCCGGCGCGTTTGTCGCTTCACGGGCATCCAGCGCGTGAAGCGACAGACCGTCGGAGCACGGGAACTGCTGCCCATGGACTCGCCGGCGACACCCGCTCGGGGAGTTGCGTCAGGCCGGGAGGTCTTTGCGCAGCGTGCGCTGCACTGTGATGAAGCCATACCACGCCGGCGCGGCCACGAGCACGATCTCGAGCGGCAGGTACGTCGTTTTCCAGGTGAGGGTGAGGACCAGCATCGCGGCGAGCCAGAGCACGGTCACGGTGATGTTGATGACGCGCTTGTCGCGCACCTGCATCGGGTGGACGAACTTCACGTTGCTCAATGTCAGGACGCACAACGCGATCGTGACGACGATGTTCACCCACTGCGGGCTCCGCAGCAGGAAGAACGTGGGGGCGACGAGATTCCAGATCGCGGGGAACCCGCGGAACCAGTGGTCCTCGGTCATGAGTTCCGTGCGAGCGAACCACAACACCGCGGTGAAAAGAATGAGCGCGCCGAGCACCACCGTCCAGCCTGACGGGAATGCGTGGAAGTAGGCCATAAACGCGACGGGCAACATCACGCAGGTGAGGTAATCGACCACGAGGTCGAGGATGTTGCCGTCCATGCCCGGCAACGCCTCCGAGACCTTCGCCGCCCGCGCGATCGGGCCGTCGATGCCGTCGACGATCATCGCGGCGATGAGGTAGACGATCGCGGTGCGGGGGTGACCGCGGACCACGGCTTCGAGTCCGGCGGCCCCAAGCAGGACTCCACTCGCGGTGAGGGCATGAATCCCCCACGCCAACCGGACTTGGCGTCTGGTGGAGGTCTCGGTCCCCGAGGGTGATCCTGATGGTGAGGCAGCGGGCGGCTTCGACATTGCCGGTGCAGGTTACTGGTCGAAGCGGCGAAATTGGGGACGTCCTGGAGAGCGTGGTCCGACCCCCTCCCTAAGGTCGAGCCATGGTCTCAACGCTTGGGGCATTGGTCTTCCCCGGTCGCTGTCCTGGATGTGGAGCAGCGGCTGAACCGGTCTGCCCGGGCTGCGCGGCCACGGCGAAGGTGGCGCCGGCGTTGCCCGTTCCGATCGGGCTCGATGCGCTGTACGTGCCGTTTGCTTACGACGGAGTGGTTCGTGAACTGGTCGCCCGCGCGAAGTATCGGGATCGCCATGCGGCATTGGAGTGGCTGGCGGCAGAGATGGTGAGGTCGTTCGGGCCGCTCGGCGAGGAGGTCGACGTGGTGACCTGGGCCCCCACAACGCCACAACGGCGCAGGATGCGTGGTTTCGATCAGGCCGAGATGTTGGCAACGCGAATCGGCGTTGCGCTGCCGCGGCCCGTCCGGGCGCGGCTCCTTCGCAAGGCCGGCGCCGCCCAGACTGGAGCAAACCGTGCGGCTCGGGAGAACCGTCCGGAGTTCGTGGCCCGATTCCCGAGCCCACGCCATCCGAGTGCTGCCCGAGGAGCAGAGCAACGCCCTGGAATCCTCACGATCTTGCTGGTGGATGACGTGGTCACAACGGGTGCCACGATGCGAGCGGCTGCTCGGGCGCTCCACGTCGTCGACAACATTCGGGTGATCGGCACGGCCGCGGCTCGCCGTCCTTGACTGGCCGGAAGTTGGCGGGCCAGGGCTTGACGGGTTGGGTATGGTGACTCCACGGCGCCGGGGAGGCACGCAGATGGACGGAAACCGACGCGACGCGGACGGATCTGCCCCGCGGGACGCGCGGATCCGGGCACTCCGAGCCGAGATCGCTGCCGGCACGTATCGCGCTGATCCGGAGGCCGTGGCCGAGTCCGTCCTGGGATGGATCGCCACTCCAAGGCATTTCGACCGATCCGGCGCTCAAGGATCAGTACCGGTCCTGTCGATGTCCCAACCACGGATGTTCCTCACGGGTACATCCCCGACAAGTAGGTCGTAGGAGAACAGGAAATACAGGAGCAGCAACGTGCTCGACGCGGGGTAGCCGCGCATTCGGCGGAGACCCACCACCCATGGAGGTGACGATGGAGATTCTCATTCACGGACGCAACGTCGACGTTGATCCGGCACTCGAGGAGAAGAGCCGAGCCAAGTTGGCCAAGCTTCCCCGACTCGCTTCGGACATCAGACGAGTCGAAGTGGAGTTTTCCGAGATCCGCAATCCGCGGGAGCCAGAGCAACAGCAATGTGAAGTCACGGTCCACCTCACCCGGAACTTCGTGAAGGCGCACGCCACCGCGACCGATGCCCGCACGGCCTTTGACCGTGCCGTGGAGAAGGTGGAACACCAGGTGGGGCGGGTCAAGAGCAAGCGGATCAGTCGGTCGCGTCCTCGCCACGGTTCGGATGCCGCGGCGGCGCGCATCGGTGCGCACCTCGATCCCAACATCGGCGACGAAGTCGACGATGGAGACGCGGCAAAGTACGCCTGAGCTGACCACGGTCGTCCGCACGGGACCCAGCGTCCGCAGTATCGCCATGATGATGGGGCCTGAGATCGGTGGGGCGCGCCGGTACACTCGCACGCAATGAGCATTTTCTCGAAAGTCCTCAACGCGGGCGAAGGTCGCAAGCTGAAGCTCCTCCAATCGATCGTGCCCGAAATAGCAGGGTTCGAGCCTGAGATGGAAGCGCGTTCAGACGCAGAGCTGCGTGCTCTCACCGACGTCTTTCGCGGTCGGTTGGAACGTGGCGAAGACCTGGATGATCTGCTAGCCGAGGCCTTCGCCACGGTTCGCGAGGCGGGCAAGCGGGTACTCGGCCAACGGCACTTCGATGTGCAGGTGATGGGTGGTGCCGGTCTGCACTTCGGCTGGATTGCCGAGATGAAGACTGGTGAGGGCAAGACGCTGGTCTCCACCTTGCCCGCCTACCTGAATGCGCTCACGGGACTCGGCGTTCACCTGGTCACGACCAACGACTATCTGGCCAAGCGCGACGCGGAGTGGATGGGCCAGGTCCACCGGTTTCTGGGCCTCGAAGTTGGAGCAGTGCTTCCGGACATTGACGACCCGGAGGAGAAGCGCGCGGCGTACGCAGCCGACATCACCTACGGGACCAACAACGAATTCGGATTCGACTACCTGCGCGACAACATGGCGGGCTCGGTCGAGGAACAAGCCCAACGCGGCCACAACTTCGCCATTGTCGATGAGGTCGACTCGATTCTCGTCGACGAGGCGCGGACGCCGCTGATCATCTCGGGTCGCGCCGACGATGCCCAGGCGCTGTATTTCCAGTTCGCTCGCATCGTCAAGACGTTGCAACGCGATCGGGACTACGAGGTCGACGAAGCCAAGCGCACCGTCGTTCCTACGGAGGAGGGCATCCATCGCGTCGAGAAAGCGTTGGGGGTCGACAACCTCTACGAGCACGTGAACCAGAACTTCGTGCATCAGCTCCAGGCCGCGCTCAAGGGCAAGGAGTTGTTCAAGCCGGACGTCGACTACGTGGTGGCCGATGGTGAAGTGAGGATCGTCGACGAGTTCACCGGCCGTATTCTCGACGGCCGTCGGTGGAGCGATGGCCTGCACCAAGCCGTTGAGGCCAAAGAAGGTGTGCGGATCAAGGAGGAGAATCAAACCCTGGCGACCGTCACACTCCAGAACTACTTCAAGCTCTACGACAAGCTCGGTGGTATGACCGGTACTGCAAGCAGCGAAGCCGGCGAGTTCATGCATACGTATGCGCTGGAGGTCGTGAGCATTCCCACCAACCGCGTGATGGTGCGGATGGATGAGCCCGACCTCATCTATAAGACCGAAGCGGCAAAGTTCGAGGCGTTGGCCGACGACATCCAGGAGCGGAGCGACCGCGGCCAGCCCGTACTGGTCGGCACGATTTCGGTTGAGCGTTCGGAGCATCTCGCGAACCTGTTGGACAAGCGCGGGATTCCGCATTTGGTCCTCAACGCCAAGCAGCACGAGAAGGAAGCTGGCATCGTCACCCAGGCGGGTCGCGTGGGTGCGGTGACGGTGGCGACCAACATGGCCGGCCGGGGTGTCGACATTCTGTTGGGCGGGTATCCCGAAGGATTGGCTCGCGAAGAATTACTCGCGAGTGGCACGACAGCTGAAGCAGATGCCGGAAAATACGAGGAGTTGCTCAGCCAGTTCCGAGCGCAGTGCGCCGAAGAGGGCGCGCATGTCCGCGAGCTCGGCGGTCTGTATGTGTTGGGCACCGAGCGTCACGAAAGTCGGCGCATCGACAATCAGCTCCGTGGCCGTGCCGGCCGCCAGGGTGACCCAGGGGAGAGCCGCTTCTACCTGTCGCTCGAAGACGAGTTGATGCGGCTGTTTGCCACGGGCGCGATGAACTGGGTGATGGGCAAGGCGTTCCCGGATGATCTGCCGCTCGAGGCGAAGATGGTCACGAAGGCGATCGAGCGCGCGCAGCGCACGGTGGAGGATCGCAACTTCGAGATCCGCAAGGACGTGCTCAAGTACGACGAGGTGATGAACGAGCAGCGCAAGGTCATTTACAAGCGCCGCCAGCAGATCCTCGACGGGGATGACCTACGCGAGGAGTCGATCGCGTCGATTGAGGGCGCGATCGACCATGTGGTGCGGGGCGCTACGGACGGCGGCGAGTTTGCCGAAGACTGGGATGTGAATGAGCTCCTCGTGGGGGCCGCCGACGTGTTCCCAACGCGGGTCAGTCGCGAGCAGGTTTCCGAACTGGGCAACTCGGAAAGCATTTTCGAGTTGTTACACGGGGATGCGCTGGAGCAGTACGAGGCCAAGGAAGCCCAGATCGGCGCGGAGCAACTGCGCGAGATCGAACGCAGGGTGATGCTCTCGGTGATCGATCAGCACTGGCGTGAGCACCTCTACGAGATGGACTACTTGCGCGAGGGCATCAACCTTCGGGCGATGGGCCAGCAAGACCCGTTGGCGGCGTGGCAGCGCGAAGGCTTCGACATGTTCGAAGTGATGATGGAATCCATCAAGGACGACTTCGTTCGTTACATCTTCCGGCTCGAGGTTGTGGCCGATGATGCTCCCACCACGCTGCGTAACGTGCAGTACTCGGCCGCCGAGGACCCCGTGCAAGGTCAGGGTGGTTTCACCGCGGCGGCGGCGGGAGCGCCGATCGACGACGTGGCCGACGCACCGCTCCCGATTGCCGAAGATGTTCCTCAGTCGCCGGTGACCGTGGCCAAGCTGCCGGGACGCAATGAGCCGTGCCATTGTGGCAGCGGCAAGAAGTTCAAGCTCTGTCACGGCCGCTGACCGCCGGGTTGCTGCGGGTCACGGCTCGATTGTCGCCGGTGACACCGGGTTCGCACGGCGCTCGCGCCCGAAACGTTGGTTCTGACCGGAGTTCCCATGCGTGATTTCTCTGACGATCTCACCGACGTGCGTCGGCGCGTTGAGGAAGCGCGCGCGTATCTCAAGATCGATACGCAGCGGGATCGGCTGATCGAACTGGAGTCCCACGCGGCCCAGCCAGACCTCTGGGACGATCCCGACGCGGCTCGCGCGGTCACCAGCGAGTTGGCAGGCGTACGCGACGACATTGATCTGGTCGACGCGCTCACCGAGCGCGTGGATGATCTCGACACGCTGTTCGAGCTGGGCCGAGAGGAACGCGACGACAGTGTGGAACCGGAGATCGAGGCGGGAATCGACGCATTACGTGCTGAGCTCGACACCCTCGAACTGCGCGCCCTCTTCACCGGCGAGCACGACGAGCGCGACGCAATCTGCCAGGTGAGTTCCGGTGCTGGGGGAACCGATGCCCAGGACTGGACCCAGATGTTGCTCCGGATGTTCACGCGGTGGGCCGAGCGGCGGGGCTTCGACGTTGAGATCGACGACATCAGTGAAGGTACAGAGGCCGGTATCAGTTCGGCCACGTTCACGGTCAAGGGCCGCTATGCGTACGGGCTGCTCACGGGCGAGAAGGGGGTGCATCGCCTCATCCGGATCTCACCCTTTGATGCGAACGCTCGTCGCCAAACCGCCTTCGCCGCTTTTGATGCCGTCCCCGCGCTCGATGTGACCGAGGCGCCTGAGATCGATCCGGGGGACCTGCGGATCGACACCTTCCGGTCCTCGGGCGCGGGCGGCCAGCATGTGAACGTGACCGACTCGGCGATCCGAATCACGCACCTACCGACCGGGATCGTGGTGTCGTGTCAGAACCAACGATCCCAGCTGCAAAACAAGACCAAAGCCATGCAGATCCTCGCGGCCCGGCTTGCCGAGAAACATCGCCAGGATCAACGGGCCGAGTTGGAGCAGTTGTCGGGCGAGAAGCGGGGGATCGACTTCGGCAGCCAGATCCGCACCTACACCCTGCATCCGTATCAGCTGGTCAAGGACGAGCGCACGCGCCACGAGACCGGGAATATCCAAGCCGTGCTCGACGGCGATCTCGACGCCATGATGGAAGCGTTCCTCCAATGGCGGCGAGTGGGCGGAGCGGTGTAACCGTTTTTTCGAAACGGGTATGTTGCGAAACGGGCATTTGTTGGGGTTCTGGGTCCGTTGACCCAGACTTGTGACGAGGGCCCGATAACCTGGGCGGCTCTCATGATTCGCTTCGAGAACGTCACCATGACCTACAAGGGCGATGTCACCGCCCTGCGGGACGTCAGCCTCGATGTCCAGAAAGGCGAGTTCGTCTTCCTCGTTGGGCCTTCAGGCTCCGGGAAATCGACCTTCCTTCGGCTCCTCCTGCGTGATGAAGTCCCGAGCAAGGGCAGCATTGTGGTTGCGGGACGGGACATCACCACGCTGTCCGCCTGGAAGGTCCCACAGCTCCGGCGCAATATCGGGTGCATCTTTCAGGACTACAAGCTCCTGCCGGGCAAGACCATCTACGAGAACGTGGCATTCGCCTCCGAGGTGATCGGCCGACCCCAACACGTGACCAAGGCGCAAGTGCCCCAAATCCTGGATCTCGTTGGCCTGACCTCGAAGCTCGACCGGTTCCCTGGTGAGCTGTCCGGTGGTGAGCAGCAGCGAGTGTCCATTGCTCGGGCATTTGTGAACCGACCATTGATTCTGCTCGCTGATGAACCGACGGGAAACCTCGACCCGCAGACCACCGTCGGGATCATGCGTCTGCTCGACCGCATCAACCGGACGGGAACAACGGTTGTGATGGCGACCCACGATTCCCGCATCGTCGACACGATGCGGCGCCGGGTCCTCGAACTCGACCACGGCTCGCTCGTCCGAGACCAAGCACGCGGCGTCTACGGCGTGGGGGGCTAGGACATGCTCGGCAAGCTTCGCTACTTCGCCCGCGAAACCTGGGTATCACTGCGCCGCAACGTCCTCATGACGGTCGCGGGCGTGATCACCGTCGCCGTCTCGCTCTGTGTCCTGGGCAGTTCGTTGCTGATCACGCGCTTGGTCGATCACGGCACCCAACGCTGGAAAGACGGCGTCGAGTTCGAGATCTTCATGACGGTCGGCGCAACCTCGGCTGAGTCCAAAGCGGTGCAATCTCAGCTGGGGGCCGATACCAACGTCATCCGGGTGAAGTACATCTCCAAGGATGCGGCGTACAAGGAGTTCAAACGGCTGTTCGCGGCTGATCAGCCGGAACTCGCGGCCACGATCACCCCGCAGGATCTTCCGGAGTCGTTCCGAGTCGCGCCCCGGAGCGCCGAACTGACCGAGACCGTCTCGGACCGGTACGTGAGCCTGGCCGGGGTCGACGTAGTGAAGACCGCGGACAAGGCCGTCAAGGACCTCCTCTCGTTCAGTCGCGGTATTCGGATCGGTTTTCTCGTCGTCTTCGGAGCGCTGCTCTTCGCCTCGCTGTTTCTCATCGTCAATACGATCCGCCTGGCCACGTACGCTCGGCGTCGAGAGATCGAGGTCATGAAGCTGGTGGGCGCTTCCAACTGGTTTGTGCGGATCCCGTTCATGCTCGAAGGCATGGTGCAAGGGGTACTCGGTGCCATGGTGGGAGTCGGTGCGGTCTGGTTGCTCCGGGGGATCCTGACCAATCTCATCCCGTCCCAGGACCTCCAGGGTTTCTGGAGCGGCTGGTACGTAGGCCCCAGTGACGCCACCCAGATCAGCATCATCGTGCTGCTCTTGGGGGCAGGTATTGGCGTCATCGGAGCAGTCGCCGGTTTGCGGCGTTTCCTCGACGTTTGACGCGCTCGGTGGCCGGATCGCGGCGATCGTGAACCATCCGCAACCGCTGTTGTTCATGTGGTTATTGTCAACTGTTGATGTATGCGCGTCGGTGGTCAATGGCGCTGGTCCCTCTCGTGCTGTTGACTCCGAACCCCGCCGGTTCCGCAGTAAGCGCACGGGTTCCGCCGCCGGCCGAGTTCGAAGCCGCCTCCAACGCCGAGCAGGCGGCTGTGGCCCAGGTGCTCGCGGCTCGGGCGCGGCGGTCTGCGCTGGAGTCCCGCGTTCAGGCGCTCAATGTCCGGGTTGGGGCGCTCGCCGATCGAGCTCGACAGCGCGCGACTGACCTGGCCAAGGTCGACCAGGCACAACGCAACGTCGAGGCTCGGCTGCTCCGAAGCCAACTGCGCGTGGCCCAGGCCAAGACGCGTGCGCGTCGGGCCGCGGCCGTGATGTATCGACGAGCGGGCAGTTCCGCGCCCCCGCTTGTGGGCCTCGTCGCCGGGGGACGGTCGATCCACGACCTCTCGGCGACCGAGCACTACCTCGGAGCGGTCGGCGAGCGGATGATGCGTGATGTGAACTCGGTAAAGGTCGCCCAGCGCGAGGTGGTCCGCGCCAAGCGTGCGCTTCACGCCCAACGCCTCGATGTCGAACGGGCCGCCATCGCGGCTCGCACCGAACAGGACGCCGTGGTGGCGGTCCGAGCCCAGCAAGATCAGGCGTTGGAAGCGGCACGAGCGGCAGAAGTGAGCGAAACCCGGGTGCTGGCCGCGGCCACGGCACGGCGGGTGGAGTTCGAGCGGTCGGTCGTGGTCGCGCAGGCAGCCTCCAGCACGATCGAAGACATCCTGCGCGCCCGCCCGGGTTCGGGTGCGGCGCCAACCCATTTGCAGTTTCCGGCCGATGGCCCGGTGACCTCACGCTTCGGACCGCGGCTGCATCCGATCTTCCACACGATGCGGCTGCACTCCGGGATTGACATCGGCGCGAGTTACGGCGCCTCGGTCCATGCCGGTGCGGGCGGCGTCGTGGTCCTGGCCGGACCGGCTTCCGGCTACGGCAACGCCGTGGTCATCGACCACGGCGGCGGCGTCGCCACGCTCTACGGGCACCTCTCCCGGTGGGATACCTCGGTGGGCCGGACGTTGACGGCCGGACAAGTGGTGGGTGCGGTGGGCAACACCGGGAACTCGACGGGGCCCCACTTGCACTTCGAAGTGCGTCTGCGGGGAGTCCCCGTCGACCCGATGCCGTATCTCTGAGTCATGTGCTGGCAGAAAAGCAGCCGGCGGCTATTTCCCGGGTTGGGGAACCCACCGCAGATACGGCTTTTCGGCCCGGAACCCTGCGGGGAATTTCTCCGCGGCGGCATCGTCGGACACCGACATCGCAATGATGACGTCATCGCCGGACTTCCAGTCGACCGGCGTGGCCACCGAGTAACCCGCGGTCAACTGGATCGAGTCGATCACGCGGAGAAGCTCATCGATGTTACGACCGGTGGTCTGGGGGTAGGTGAGGGTGAGCTTCACTTTCTTATCCGGACCGATCACGAAGACCGAACGGACGGTGACCTTCTCGTTCATCGCCGGGTGGATCATGTCGTAGAGCTCGGCGACCTTGCGCTCGGGGTCCGCGATCAGGGGGTAGTTGAGCGCGGTGCCCTTCACGTCGGCAATGTCCGGGGCCCATGCCTTGTGCGACTCGATGCCATCAACGGAGAGGCCGATGAGCTTCGTGTTTCGATCGTCGAACTCGCCCTTTCGTTTCGCGAGCTCGCCGAGCTCGGTGGTGCACACGGGGGTGAAGTCGGCGGGGTGCGAGAACAGGAGTCCCCAGCTGTCGCCGAGGTAGTCGTGCAGGGAAAGGGTGCCGTCGGTGGTCTCCGCGGTGAAATCGGGAGCCTCGTCGCCGAGTCGGAGCGTCATTGCAGTACCTCGTTCGTGAGTCGCATGGGGTCGTGGCCTCGCCGAGGCTAGCGGGCCGCCAGACCTAAAGTCGAGTGAAATGATCGGGAATAGGCATCGACACTGACGACGTTGCGCTCGACACGGTTTTCTCTCCCAGGCGCGCGCGACTGCGTGGACTCGCGATCGACGTCTCTCCGCTGCGTGAGCGAGATTTCCGGCTCCTGTGGACCGGCGAGATCTTCTCCGAGATCGGCTCCATGATCACCCTGGTGGCCGTCCTGCTCCAAGTGGATGCGCTGACGCAGAATCCGGCCGCGGTGGGACTGGTCGGTCTTGTCCAACTCGTTCCGCTGATGGCCGCGTCGCTCCTCGGTGGGTCAATTATCGATCGGCTGGATCGTCGGCGCCTCCTGCTCATCGCGCAGATTGGCCAAGCCGGCGCGGCGGGGTTGCTCTTTCTGTCTGCGACCCTCGATCATCCTCCGCTGATTCTCATCTACGTCGGTGCCGGTCTGGTGGCCGGGCTCTCCGGCTTCTCGCCTGTGGCGTCGGTGTTGTCGGGCGGCCTGTTGTGCATCGTGGGCGTGGTGACGCTGGCATGGCGTTCGCCGGCATTCCTTCGATATCGCCCCGGCGATCGCACCTAGCAGATTCGACGCCGGAATATCCACCCGGCACGAGTTGACTCAAGGCCGAGAACGCGCTCGGATGAGCGGCGCATGGCGGGGTACTCGGGGACACCATTGCCCAAGAAGTTGGGCATCAAAGACGGCGCAACGGTCGCGTTGCTGGCGGCGCCGAACGGGTTCGAACGCGCGCTCACGCCGCTCCCCGACGATGTGGAAGTCCGCACTCAGGCCCGCGGGACGCTGGACGTGATCGTCTTCTTCGCAACTCGTGAGCGCGAGTTGGCCCGACGCTTTCCGGTGATGGCGCGGGCACTCGATCCTGCGGGCGGGCTGTGGGTCGCGTGGCCGAAGAAGACGAGTTGCATCGCCACGGACCTCACGTTCGACCCGGTCCAGGAGATTGGTCTCGACTGCGGGATGGTTGACAATAAGGTCTGCGCGATCGACGAAACGTGGTCGGCGCTGCGGTTCGTCTACCGGGTGGCCGATCGCCCGGGGCTGCGCTGACCGGTGTGTGGTCGATTCGTCCAGGCGAGTTCTCCAGCCCTGCTCGCCGAGCACTTTGATGTCGACGAGGTAGTCGTGGGCGAGGCGCCACCGCCGAGTTACAACGTGGCGCCGCGGGCCGATGTTCTGACCGTTACCGGCCGCGTGGGTGTTCCCCGTCTGGAAAAGATGCGATGGGGCTTGGTTCCGCCGTGGGCACCGGACGCGAGCATTGGTGACCGGTTGACGAACGCTCGCGCGGAGACGGTGGTGGAGAAGCCGGCGTTCAGCGCCGCATTCGAACGGCGCCGGTGCATCATTCCGGCCGACGGGTTCTATGAGTGGCAGGCGGCGCCGGGGCCGAAGAAACAACCGATGTATATCCACGCCCGCTCGGGTGAGCCGCTCGCGTTCGCAGGGTTGTGGGAAAGCTGGCGTCCACGGGATCAGCCCGACGCGCCGTGGATGCGCAGTTGCGTGATCGTGACCACCGCGGCGAATGCTCTCATGGCGCCGGTGCACAGCCGCATGCCGGTGATACTCGTGGAAGCCGACTGGGAGCGATGGCTGGACAGCGGGTGCGACGACACCGCGGCCGTGGCCGACGTTCTGGTGTCCGCGCCCGAGGACTTTCTCGAGCTGTGGCCCGTGAGCACTCGCGTGAACTCGACCCGCAATGACGACGAGAGCCTGATCCTTCGCGAAGATCCACTCATCCTGTTCCCGTGAACTGAACGCGACCTGTTCGGACTTACGCGAATAGGTCCAGCGGGAGTTGGCTATCCGCTCACGTTCTAAGGTCGATGGCTATGAAGCATGTCGATTTTCTTGATGTCATCACGCGCGAGGCCAACGCGCTCGCGACCGCGGCCCGCTCCGTGGGACCGGACGCCGCGGTGCCCGCAACGCCGGAGTGGACGATGGCCAAGCTTGTGAAGCACACCGGCACGACGCACCGCTGGGTAATGGCCGTGGCCGCGACCCGCGAGTTTGCGAATCCGGGCGACCTCGACCTCGGGCTGCCTGACGATGAAGGCGGCTATCCCGACTGGATCGAGGCGGGCGCGGCCACGTTGGTGACCACTCTGGCCGCCATGGACCCCGACTCCGCGATGTGGTCATGGGGACCCGACCAACACGTCCGGTTCTGGTCGCGACGTATGGCGCACGAAACGGCGATTCACCGCTGGGACGCGCAGAGTGCGACGGGCGCGTCCGGGTCGATCGAGTTTGGGCTTGCGGTCGATGGCATCGACGAGCGGCTGGAGAACCTCACCGCGTCCTTAGGCTTCGGTCCCCTCGGCCCGCAAGCGTTGCAAGGCCACGGTGAGACCATTCACCTGCATGCGACCGACGGCGACGGCGAATGGCTGCTCCAGTTCGGTGCCGAGGGCATCACCGTGAGTCGGGAGCACGCGAAGGGTGACGTCGCCGTACGCGGGCCGGCCAGCGATCTCCTGTTGTACCTCGTCGGACGCCGCGGTCACGAAGGCTTCGAGATCTTCGGCGACGAGTCGGTCCTCACCGCCCGCGACGCCATCAGGAGTTTCTAAGAGGGCGAGCGGTGTCCCCGTGACGCGGCTACGTCTGGAGGCGGTAGACGCGGGTGGCGGTGCCGCGGAACATGGCGTCGCGTTCGGAGTCGGAGAACGGCGCGGCGATCTTCTTGAGCGCGTTCCACAACACCCGGTACGAGAGTGACAGGCGGTCGACGGGGAAGTTCGATTCGAACATGCAGCGCTCGGGGCCAAAGCATTCGATCGTGTGGAGAAAATAGCGCGCCTGCGCAGCAACGAACTCGTCCGACGTTGGCGGTCGCGCGGCCGTGTGCCAACCGAAGCCGTTGTCCGGCATCGCCATCCCACCGAGTTTCGCGACGACGTTGTCACACGTCGCGATCTCGGCGATGTCCACCTTCCACGCGGCGAAGATCTCCTCGCGCTGATCTGCGTACGTGCCGACACCCAGCGGTGTCCCGAAATGGTCGAGCACCATCAGCGTGTCCGGTACTGCACGCGCCAGTGCGGCGAAGTCGGCATTCTGGTGGTGGTAATGCCACGAGTCGTAGGTGAGTCCGCGTGCGCCGAGGCGCATCACGCCGGAGCGGAACGCCGGGTCGGCGAAGAGACCCTCGGGTGCGGGGCCAGGGATGGTCAACGCCCCGGGATTTGGGTCGCGCGCACCGGCGTCGCGGATGCCGCGAAACATGCCTTGGCCGAGTTCGGCGTGGAGGTCGAGGACGTCGTCGAGGTGGTCGGTGTCGGTGAGATCCACGTGCGCCACGATTCCACCGATCAACCGGTGAGGGTCGCCGAGCGCTTCGGTGGCGACGAACTCCGTTTCGCCCAACGAGCGGAGATGTTCCGGACCGTCGGTGCGATAGGCCGAGCGGCACTCGATGAACACGGTCCGTTCGATCAGGTGGCCGCTCCCCACGTCGGTGGTGAGATCCGCGAGGCCGTAGGGCAACATCCCACCGATGGGCCACAGATGATGATGCGGGTCCACAATCGGTTGCCCAGGATCAGTGACCTCCTCCGCGACGAGGTCCAACCACTCTTGCGTCATCGGTTCCGGCACGGGTTCGTTCTCCTGTCGAGACGGTTACGGCTTCAACTTCGCGAGCGCTCGGATCGTGGTTCGCGCGGTCGGAGGGTCTGCGATGATCATCGGAGCGGGGGTAGTGACGCCGTTGTCGGCGTACGCACGCACGCCCTCGGCACACTGCTCCGGTGAGCCCCACACGATGAGCTCGTCGAGCACGTGGTCGGGGACCGCTTCGGTGGCGCCGGCGCGATCACCCGCCTTCCATGCATCCCACATCGGCTGAAGCGCGTCGCCGCGGCCGATCCACTCGTGGAACGCGGCATAGACGGGAACGTTGAGGTACGCGGTGATCATCCGCCGGCCGATTCCCCGTACGGTCTCGCGATCCTCGGCGGGGATCACGAAGATGCGCGCCGCGATCTCTTTTCCTTCACCCACGATCGGGACGACAGTCCGGACGTCGGCGGCTGAGAGCCAGTTGACGATTGCGCCGTCAGCTTCTCGACCTGCCAACTTCAACATGCCTTCTCGAAGCGCGGCGACGAGGATCGTGGGCGGCTCCGGAAGTCGCACACCGAGCCGGAATCCCTTGACCGAAAAGGTCTCGTAGTCGGCCGTGACTTTCTCACCCGCGAGCGCGGCGTGCAGGAATCGGAGGGTGTCGCGGACGCGCTGATACGGCGCCTCGAAGGGAATGCCGTTCCACCGCTCGACGATCACGTTGCTCGAGGATCCGATGCCGAGCACCGCTCGACCGGGGGCAATGTGGGCGAGGGTCGCGATCGACTGGGCCAAGAGCGCCGGGCCTCGGGTGTACACCGGGACGATTGCCTGACCGAGGCGCAACGTGGGCGCCCATACCGCGGCCAAGACCAGCGGAGTGAACGCGTCGGTGCCGTCGGTTTCCGCGGACCACACGTCGGTGAAGCCGAGCGCCTCGAGTTCGATCAGCCACTCTTTGTGTTCCATCAGTGGCACGCCCGCGAGCGGAATGGTGATGCCCCACCGTTGCGGGACGATGGTCGGCGGGTTGGTCATGGCTTGGGTGCCTCCGTGGGGTCTTCGCGCCAACTGCGCACGATCGTGGATTGACTTGCGGTGCCGAGCAGCGTGCCGTCCTCGGCCCAGAGGTGCACGAGTCCATGACCAAAGCCATCGGCCACGGCCTGAACCCGAATGTCGGCGAGGATCCATTCGGTTGGAGCCCGGCGGGCAACGCGCAACGTGTTGTCAAGGCTGTTCCCGCCGGCACGCTTCCCAAGGGCTTGCGAGATGCCGAAGGGCACGTAGTCGCCCACAATCGACAGCGCAGCCGCGGACAGTTCGAGCAGTCCGGGGAGCCGAACCCATAGCGCACATCGGCCCGTGCCGGGGGTGCCATCGAGCTCATCGAAGGTGCGGGCGTCGGCCATCCGCATGTCGATGCGATCCATGATCGACCCCTCATGGCGCTCCATCAGTTCGCGGGGTCGGCAGTCCATCGGTGCGGGCACAATCGGCATCTCGGCCCACTCGCCGTGGTGGGGGACCTCGCGATAACCAAGCGCGGCGTTGACGGTGAGGATCTCGTTCCCGTCCACGGTGGCTACCGCCCGGGCCTGAGAGATCTGATGACCCCGTACAACCTCGTCGATCCGAATGTCGAGTACCGCGGGAGGCCGGGCGTAGGAGAGGTACTGGCCGGTGGCCCACACGAGCGGGCGGCCGGTGAACTGTTCGAGCGCCTCGACACATGCACCGAGGCCGCAGCCGCCGAACAGCGCGCCAAGGCCGGAGCACAACGTGGGCACCACCGGCAGCCGCCAATGGGCGGAATCCTCGGTCGGTTCCATTCCATAGAAGGCGACTGCATCCATCGGGGGAACCTACCTCCTTGTTTGGCTCGTCCGGCTTGTGAGGGGACCGTGGTTGCGTCTCTTCGTTGGTGTCGGCCGGGACGCCTCCCTCCAAATTGCTCGTCCGGCTTTTGAGGGACCGTGGTGAGGTCTTGTTGCGTTGGTGTTGGCCGGGACGCCTCCCTCGCTGCTCGCTCCGCGGGCTCCGCTCGGGGTGGTTCGAGCGTCGCTGAGCCCACCGGGAATGTGCTGGTGTTGTGATGTTTGACAGCGTCCCGCGGAAGGATCTGAGATGAGTGAGCGCACGGTAACGGCGACGATAAAGGCGAGCAAGCAACTCGAAGGTGCGGGGTTTGAGGTGCGTCGACCATTTCCCACGCCGCGACTCTCGCTGGTCGATCCGTTCCTGCTCCTCGACGAGATGGGACCGATGGAGCTGGTAGCCGGCCAAGGCAAGGGAGCGCCGGACCATCCGCATCGTGGGTTCGAGACGGTCACCTACATGATCTCCGGCGCGACCGAACATGAGGACTCTGCGGGCAACGCGGGGCGCATCGGCCCAGGGGCGGTCCAGTGGATGACCGCAGGTTCGGGCGTGATCCATTCGGAGATGCCAGGCCGTGAGTTACTCACCGACGGAGGTCGCATGCACGGTTTCCAACTCTGGGTCAACTTGCCTGCGGCGCAGAAGATGGTGTCGCCGCGCTATCAAGAGTTTCTCGCGACCCAGATCCCCGTCGTTGAAGACGACGGGCTGATCGTGCGCGTGATCGCGGGTGCCTACGGCGGCGCCGCCGGTCCGGTGGAGACGCATTCGGCGGTCACCTACCTGCATGTGTCGTTGCCACCCGCCCGGGAGGTACGGGTGGAGATTCCGGCAACGCAAACGGCGATGGCCTACGCGTTCGCGGGTGAGAGTGATGGGACCCTGCGCGTCTACGGCGATGATGGCGACGAGATCGCGCTGGTGAATCACGGTTCGGATCCAAGTGAACACCTCGTGCTCGCGGGTGAGCCGCTTCGCG
The DNA here is from genome assembly GCA_031430375.1 of Acidimicrobiia bacterium. Taxonomy (GTDB): domain Bacteria; phylum Actinomycetota; class Acidimicrobiia; order IMCC26256; family JAENVU01; genus JAENVU01. Next base: position 13,078 of record JANPBJ010000226.1, on the reverse strand, counting down.
AACCCGTGGCCCGCTACGGACCGTTCGTGATGAATACGAGCGCCGAAATAGAGCAAGCCATCGACGACTACCGCACGGGAAAGTTCGGTGCCATCATCCGTGGATGAGTGGCTTTGGGACGGCGGTGCTGGTGGAGGGGTTGCGGTTTCCGGAGGGGCCGCGGTGGCACGACGACCGACTGATCTTCTCCGATCAACATGACGCCACCGTGTGGTCGCTCACGACCGACGGCACACTCGCGAAAATAGTGGACGTTCCTAATCGGCCGTCGGGCCTCGGTTGGGATCCGCAAGGACGGATGCTCATCGTTTCCATGGATGACCGTCGGCTGTTGCGCTTCGACGGCAAGACACTCACGGAGGTGGCCGATCTCAGTGCGCTCGCAGCGTGGCATTGCAACGACATGGTGGTCGACGCGGCGGGGCGCGCCTACGTAGGGAACTTCGGGTTCGATATCGACATGCCCGGCACTGCTCCTGTGACCGTTCCCTTGATTCGTGTCGACCCCGATGGAACGACGCATCGCGCGGCTGAGGATCTTCGATTTCCCAATGGAACCGTGATCACGCCCGATGGCAGCACGCTCATCGTCGGCGAGAGCTTCGGCGCCTGTCTCACTGCGTTCGATGTCGCAGCGGATGGCACGCTGTCGAACCGTCGCGAGTGGGCTCAGCTCGACGGCGCGGTGCCCGACGGAATCTGCCTCGATGCGGAGGGCGCGATCTGGTCGGCCTGCCCTTTGTCGGGGTGCGTGCTGCGGGTACTGGAAGGGGGAGCGGTCACTGATGTGGTGACCGTGGATCGGCGGGGTGCGTACGCGTGCATGCTCGGAGGAACGAGGCGGACCACGCTGTTCATCTGTACCGCGGATGGGAGCAACCCTGCTGATACCGGCGTGATGCGGGGCGCGATCGAAGTGTGCGAGGTCAGCGTCCCCGGCGCGGGGCTGCCCTAGTAACGCGCGCCAATAGGCTCAAGCTTCGTCGAGCTGGCAAACGTTATCCCCGCTCTTGTTCGCTGGCGCTCACGGGCCGCTCGGGCCACGGGCGCGCCACGGGCGCGCCACGCAGCCTCGAAGCTCGGGAGGCGGTTGTGGCCTATTGGCGCGCCCTCTAATTTCCCGGTGATTGGAAAACATAGAACGCGAGGCGCGATGGAGCATCGCGTCGGAGAGCGTCGTCGTACTTGGCGTGTGCCGCGCCTTCGAGGTCGGTACGCCGATCGAGGCCCGCGTCGAGAAACTGCCGCTCCCACCAATCGCTCGTGGCCCAGGTGATGTGTCCGTGCAGGGGAAAACCCATGTCGTCGACATGAAGATGGCCGAATGGTCTGCGGCTCGCTGCGGAATCGCTCCATGCTGCGAGGTAGATATCGAACACGGTTCCGAAGACCTCGTCGTGACCGAATGCAGGAATGTTGGCGAAGATCAAGCCGCCCGGCTCGAGGTATGTCATTAGCGAATCGATGATGGGTCGAACCTTCGCCGGAGGAACGTGTTCAAAGATGTCGAGTCCGGAAATGAGATCGAATCGGGTCTCGAGGGAGAGCGCGCCGATGTCGCCCACGTGAATCCGGTCCCGGATCTCGGGAAGTGCCCGTTCAACTGCTGATTCGCTGAGTTCAACGCCGTGGGCGTCGATGCCGAGGTCGACGAGGCACTTGATCACGGCTCCGTTCGCACATCCCACATCGAGGACGGTGGTCGGTGCGAGCCCGGCGATCATTTCGGCCACGCGGCGCTTGTCGTCGTCGACCGCGGATCCCCAAATGCCGGGCCGGTCGTAGTAGTCGAAGGTGTGAATCGCCTGTTCGATCCAGGCGAAGTCCTCGTCGGTGTCGGCGACGAAACAGGCAACGCTGTCGAGACCGTCGAGGGTGACCACGTCCTGGTATCGCCCGGGTTCCGCAGCGCGGATGTTCGGCAGCGGATAGAGCTCCCGAACCACACGACTCACGTGCTCATCGGAGGCCGCGATTTTCTCTGCGACGCTTGCCCGCGGTTCGCCGCCGCGAAGGGCTTCGAGGAAGAAGGTCTTGCCGGACTCGTCAGGTTCGCGGTGCACGAGCTCGAGATAGACGTGTTCGAGGAATTCCTCGTCGCCGGCCGGCGCGCTGGCCGCGAGACGTTGGCCGAGGTCTTGCTGATACTCCCGGGAGGTTGCGAGCGCAATCAGGGTGGACCCAACTGTCGACCGATCCCCGAGCTTGTCCGCAATCGCACGACGCTCGCGCCGCCCTGGGGCCCGACGAAGCAGCGTTTCGAACGCTCGGAGGACTTCGTCGGGAACGTCCGAAGATCTGCGGTTCATCTCAGTCGACGCTCGTAGCAAGATTCAACATGGTCGGCTGGGTACCGTCGACTGCTTCCTGGTACCGGGCCGAGATCGCCTCTGCATGTAACGGATCCGACAAGACGAAGAACCGATTGGTGCGAATCGCGTCGAGCACCTCGGTCGCGTACCAATCGGGGTCTTTGCCGTTGTCGACCAGTTGGCGAATGAAGGATCCCTCGCCCGGGTCGGGCATTGGGTTCGGGCCGAGGTGTTCCGGCCACAATCGTCCGGACTCCGCGATCCGGGTGCGGAGGAAGGCCGGACACAAGACACTGACGCCGACGCCCGCCTTCGTCATCGCGAGTTCGTGGGCGAGGCATTCCGAGATGCCGACCACGGCGTGCTTGGTGGCCACGTAGGCCGACATGAACGGCGACCCTTTCAAGCCCGCGAGTGACGCGGTATTGACGAAGTGCCCCTCGCCCTGTTCGATCAGCTTGGGTGCGAAGCTCCGGATGCCATGAATCACGCCGTGGAGGTTCGCGCCGAAGGTCCATTCCCAGCCTGCGAGCGGGACCTCCCACGTGAGTCCAGGCGTACCACCGACTCCTGCGTTGTTACAGACGATGTGCGCAGTGCCGAATCGATCGAAGGTGGCTGCGGAAAGTGCGTCGACGGCGTCTGCATCGGCCACATCGCAGTGCACCGCGAGTACCTCAGCTCCATTCGCGCGTAAGTCCGCCGCCGCAGTTTCCAGCGCCGGCACTTCGAGGTCGGCCAGCACGAGGTGCATCCCATGGGTCGCGAAAACCTTGGCGAGCGAGAGGCCGATACCACTGGCGCCGCCGGTGATGACGGCGATCTTGCCGGTGAGTTGTTCCATGAGCACTTCCTAGTGTGGTGGCGGAGGAGATGGACCCTGGGGTTCTGCGGTCGGGCCCCGGCACGACCGTATCGAACGAGCCGGAGGAGTTCCGAGCTGCGGGTACCGGGTGAGGTGTCGTACGCGAGCAAGGCGACGAGACGGGGAGTGGGGCCCGCGATCTTCGTCACACGATGCAAGCTGTGACGGCCTTGGAAGAACATCAGCGTGCCGGGCTCCATCGGCATCGTGGTCACAGCATGCAGACGGTCGCCCGCGAGGACTGCGGCGACGTCGGGGTATTGCTCTTTGTCGGGGGTACGCAGCATCGATGCACACTCGAAGTCGCCGCCGCCCACGCTCGATTGCAACGCAATGGAGACGACGAAGTCGGTCTGGTCGAAGTGCCAAGACAACTCATCGCCATCGGACATGGACGCAACGTTGAGAGCGCCGAGGTCGTCGTCGTACCGATACAGCTGTTCCTTACCCAACGCGAGGGAGATGAACCGCAGGAGCCCATTCCATTCATAGAGCGCTCGCAGCTCGGATCCGGCGCCGAAATCGTCGTAGGCGATGGCAGTGAGTGCGCTGCGGCCCTGAGCAAGCCGCGGATGATTGGGAGGCCAATCGGGCGTGGGGAACTCAAGATATGGCGAATGAAGAACATCTTGATGGTGGGCCGCAGGCGCGAGACGGGCGCTCTCGGACACCATCGCCGCGAGTGCATCAGGTCGCACGAACGAGGGAACGATTGCGACGCCCGCAGTGCGGAGCTGTTCGCGACACTCGTGGGCGAGTGCCACCGTCAGGGGGTGGTCGAGGTCGTGGATCGGATACCGGTCGGCATCGATGAGGGTGGTCGGATCGAACATCGCGTGCCAGCGTAGGAGGTGACAAGCTGGCGGCCATGACGGACAACTCGACGACCAATCGCCGGATTTTACTTGCCGCCCGCCCTCACGGCATCGTGACCGAGGAGTGTCTCGAGCGGGTGGAGGAGCCAATCCCGACACCGGCCGACGGTCAGGTGCTCCTCCGGGTTGTTTCGCTCTCGGTCGATCCCACCAACCGCATCTGGATGCGCGAGGAAGACTCGTACCTCCCGGCCGTGGAGATCGGTGCGGTCGTGCGAGCGGCGGGCCTGGCGCAGGTCGTTGATTCGAGACGGGACGGCTTCGCCAGTGGCGATTTGGTGTTAGGGATGCCGGGATGGCAGGACTTTTGGTTGCTGTCGGATGGCGACATGGCCAACGTGATCCCACCCGGACTCGAGATCAACGACCTTCTCTCGATCTACGGCAGCACCGGTGTGACGGCGTGGTTTGGTGTCGAAGATGTTTGTGCGCTGAGGGCTGGCGAGACGTTTGTGGTGTCGGGTGCAGCCGGTGGAGTCGGCTCGGTCGCAGGACAACTTGCGAAGTTGAAGGGCGCAGGCATGGTTGTCGGGATAGCCGGGAGTGCCGACAAGTGCCGGTGGGTCGTTCAGGACCTCGGGTTCGATGCTTGCATCAACTACAAGACCGAAGATGTTGCGCAGCGCCTCGTGGAGCTGTGTCCCGATGGGATCGACGTGTACTTCGACAACGTGGGCGGTGAGATCCTCGACGCGGTCTTGGCCAACCTCGCAATCGGTGCGCGCATTGCCGTGTGCGGTGCGATCTCCACCTACAACTCCGACGATCCGATCGGCGTGAAGAACACCGCGAACCTCATCATGAAACGAGCGCGGATGGACGGGTTCCTGATCCTCGATTACGTGGACCGGTTCCTCGAAGCCATCCTCGAGCTCGCGCCGCTGGTTGCCGACGGGAAGTTGAAGTACGCAACTGAAGTGGTGGTCGGGTTGGAGCATGCGCCGGCAACGCTGAACCGCCTGTTCACTGGCGACCACACTGGCAAGCTGATCGTGAAAGTCTCGGATCCTGCTTGAGCTAGACCCGCACCGCGAATCCATCGTTGCGCACGGCCAGGAACGTCCCTGCCTGCACCACAATGGATCTCCAGCGGTCGATTGCCTGCCACGGCGTGGAGCCAGGGCGCTTCGCGGAGCCGAAGCGGTGAATGCCTCCGAAGCCGTCAACGACGGCGTAGCCGTCGCCACCTGGCCAAACCGTGATGTCCCGTGCGATATCCCATCCGAAAGTGCGCATGCCGTATCTCGGTGCTCCGCCGAGCGCCCACACTGCGCCGAATCCGTCGAGCAGGTAGGCGCCGCCACCCGCTCGATATGAGATTGATCTCGCGATATCCCATCCCGGCCAATACGGAACACCGGAAACCTTGGCCGCGGATCCGTAGCGGTGGAGTCCACCGAACCCGTCCAGGACCGCGAAGCCCCGGCCATTGGGCGCCACCGTGATGCTGCGAGCGATATCCCATCCGAACCAAGGCCCGCGGAGACTCGATAGGGCATACGCCGCGGATCCGTAGCGGTGGGTGCCGCCAAAGCCATCGAGAATGATGTAGCCGTTTCCGTCGGGCATCGCCGCGATATCACGGGCAAAGTCGCCACCAAAATTCGGGTGGCCGTAGGCCGGCGCACCTTCGCGAGCGATGACGGTGCCGTCGCCTTGGAGTATCCAAAAACCGCCCTGCGCACGTGCTGCTATCCCTCGTCCGCGAGAGTCATATGCGAGATAGGGGTTTGGTGCGGGAGCCGCGTCACCGTCCATGAAGACCTCGGCGACATACATCTGACCGCCTCCGTACGCCACGCCGACGCCAACCCATTGGAACGAACCGTCCACCATGTTGGCGTAGTGCAACGGCGAGTTGACGAGCGCGCTGTGGATGGTCGCAACGTTGGGACCGCGGCCGATGTTCTCGCCGAGCTTGCGCCAGCCGACGGTGACGCCATCAGGCAGATTGGAGTGGCAGAGGCAGCCGGAGTCGGCCATGTGCTGGGCCCATGCTTCGGCTTTGGCGGTGAGCACGGGATGCGGGGTCAGGCCGCCCATGCCCCGGCTGTTCCGCACACCGTTGATGCCGTTCACAAACGCGGCCTGGCTTCCGGGATCGGCGGCCTGCGCGGCTTGGCCGGTCCCGAGCGCGACGGTGGCCGCGACCGTCACGAGCAATATTGAGAGCATTCGTCGCATGTGTCGTATCCCTCCACTGCCAGGCGAGCCCCGGCCATCGGCAAAGAGCCGTGACGAACTGATTCGGCTGGCTGCTACGTGATCTTGAGCCGACGGGGCTCCGCTTCCCCGTCGAAGATCTTCTCGACCCTAGTGACTCCGAGCGCGCCGAACGTGGTCCAAGCGGGTCGATCGACCTAGGTCACGGGACGGAATGTCCGAATCGCGAAGATCGCCGAGCACGCTTCGCGGCCGCGATTAGTGAGCGACCGGCCCGGGGAACGATGCCCTTCGGGCCTCGGGGACTCCCTCGCGTCGTATTCGATTCCAGACCATGAGTCCGCCGATAGGTCCGAGCACAATCACCGCGATCGAGTACTTCCACGACCATTCCATGTCTTTGGTGATCATGATGACCATTGCACAGAAGGCCAGCCAGATCATTCCGTGGACCGATCCGGCGAGGGCCTTGCCTGCCGTGTGCGGGTTCACGATCCAAAAGTAGAAAAGGATCGTGTAGGTGACCGACTCGGCCAGGGCCGTATAGGTGAGCGCGCGAGCCTTGCGTTCGAGTTCCGTGCTGGTGTCATCGGCGAAGTCAGGCACAGCGCCAGCGTAGAAGCCGACGCATGGGTCGAGCCGATCGAACGGGTGACCGGCGCGGAACCAACCGCGTGAAGAGCCCGACCGCCTGAAGAACCCGGCCGCCGGCAAAACCCTGGGGCGGGAGCGAACGCAATCTGCGAACATGCGGCCATGGAGGTTGTGCTCGAGGCCCGGGGTCTGGTCAAGGACTATCGACGGGCGCGAGCTGTCGACGGCCTGGATCTCGTTGTCCACGCGGGCGAGCGCGTGGCGCTGCTCGGACCGAACGGCGCCGGGAAGACCACCACCCTGTTGATGCTCCTCGGAGTGATCACTCCGGACATCGGCACCGTGGAGGTCTGCGGCCATCCGATTCAGGGCGAACGCAGCCACGCGGCAGAGGAGATCGGTTTCGCCGCGGGGTACCTCCCGCTCGCGGAACGGATGAGGGTGCGCGAGTACCTCCGGCTCTATGGGAACCTCTACGGACTTGCCGATCCCGGTCCCGCGATTGCCGAGGGGCTGGCGCGGTTTCGAGTGGAGGATCTTGCCGAGGCCATGGGCACTGAGCTCTCCTCCGGCCAGCGGACTCTGGTCGGCATCGTGCGGGCCACCCTCCACCGACCCAGACTGTTGATTCTCGATGAGCCGACCGCCTCGCTCGACCCCGATGTTTCGCGACGGGTGCGCGAGGGGTTGCAGTCGATCTGCGACGAAGACCGCACGGCGCTGGTCGTCACCTCGCACGACATGGCAGAGGTTGAGCGGCTCTGTGATCGGGTGGTGTTCATCTCAGGCGGGCGGGTGGTGGCGGACGGGACACCCGACGCCGTCGCCGGGCGGTTTGGTCGATCAGATCTCGAAGGTGTGTTTCTGCACCTCGCCGATGACCGAGCACGAGGGCTGGGCGCCCAGCAGACCGAGCATCTGCCGTGAACGGCGATGCAATCACTGGTGGTGCGAAGTCCGGCGGTCCCGAGCGCCCGATTCGGCTCCATGGAGTCGCGCTGAGCTGGCTACGAATGCGCGCCGTGGCGCGCCGCCATGCCTATGTCCTCGCTCGAAGCCCGCACCGATTGTTCGACGTCACCCTGTGGCCGCTGGTCGATGTCTTGCTGTTCGGCGCGCTCGCGTCATACGTGGGCGCCGGTCGCGCCACCGCCGGCGGCAATGCGGCGGGATACCTGATCGCAGGAATTGTGCTGTGGCACGTGGTGTACCAATCTCAAATTTCGGTGAGCACCGGTCTGCTCGAAGAGACCTGGAGCCGCAACCTGCTCAACCTGATGGTCACGCCGCTGCGCGAGATCGAATACGTGGGTGGTGTAGCGCTGTTCGGGATGTTCAAGCTCGCCATGGGAGTAGGGGTAGTCGCGCTCGGCGCGCTCGTGTTCTATTCGTTCGACGTCTCGACGCTGGGTTTCGGCTTGATTCCGATCGCGGCGATTCTCTTGCTCGTCGGTTGGACCATCGCCCTCTTTGTCATCGGAATTGTGTTGCGGTTCGGGGCAGGCGCGGAGGCGCTCGCGTGGGGTGTGATGTTCGTGGTGATGCCGCTCTCGGGCATCTTCTATCCGGTCGAGGCGCTGCCGGGGCCGCTGCAACCCGTCGCACTCGCTCTGCCGACGACCCACGCGTTCATCGCACTGCGGGGGCTCGTCGACGGGCATGCGCTCGCCTGGGATCAACTCGGTATCGCGTTGGCGGAAACGATTGGGTTGGCGTTTCTCGCCGCATGGTTCTTGACCCGCATGCTCGCGATCTTCCGGCGCCGCGGCCTCATCACCAGATTTATGTAGGGTCCGACCAATGACCGACATTTCAGGATCGAGTGAACGAGCCGACGTGCGGATTGGGACGCTCGGGGCGGCGCGAATTACCCCGCCCGCGTTGATCAAGCCGGCCCTGCTCGTGGACGGGGTAGCAGTGGTTGCGGTCGCGGCTCGGGACCGAGCGCGGGCCGAGAAGTTCGCGGCCAAACACGGGATTGCGAAGGTACATGCGTCGTATGAGGCACTCATCGATGATCCCGACATCGATGCGATCTACAACCCCTTGCCGAACGGGCTCCATGGCGAATGGACTCGACGCGCGATTGCCGCGGGCAAGCACGTCCTTTGCGAGAAGCCGTTCACCGCGAACGCAGATGAAGCCCGCGAAGTTGCGGCTGCAGCTGCCGCAACCGAGCTTGTGGTCATGGAGGCGTTCCACTACCGGTATCACCCGGTCGCCCAGCGGATAGTGGAGATCGTGCGCGGCGGCGAGATCGGTGAACTCGTCCATGTCGAGAGTTCGATGTGTATCCCGTTGCCGTTGCCCAAGGACATTCGCTACCGGCTCGACCTCGCGGGTGGCGCAACGATGGACACCGGCTGTTACGCGATCCATATGAACCGGATGGTGGCGGGCACCGAACCCGAGGTGATCTCCGCGCGGGCACGACTCGCGCGTCCCGGAGTCGATCGGTGGATGCAGGCGCAATTCCGGTACCCAACCGGCGTGACCGGGACGATGACGTGCGCACTCTGGTCGAGCACGCCGCTCAAGGTTTCGATTCGTGCCATTGGTTCCAAGGGCGAGCTGCGTGTCTTCAATCCGACGGGTCCGCAGATGGGCTATCGGATGTCGTTGCGCGCCGCGGGGACGAAGCAGCGAATTCGAGTCGACGGCGCCAAGAAAGCCACGTACACCTACCAACTCGAGGCGTTCGCCGCCTCAGTGCGCGACGGCGTAGGCGTGCTCACGCCCCCTGCCGATGCGGTTGCGAATATGGAAGTCATCGACGCGGTGTATCGCTGCGCGGGCCTGGCCGCCCGGGAGCCTTCGGCCTGAGACGTTCCAGGCCGTCATCCGCCGAGGTCTTCATCGACCTTTGGTATCTGCGAGGATCGGGAAATGGATCTTCGAACTGGGGCGCTCTACGCGTCACGCATTCGGGTAGGAATGGGCCTCATCATGATGGGGGTGCCCCGGCTCGCGTTCGGACCCGTCTATGGCGCAGCGGTCGGTGACCCGGGCGCCGCGGCGATTGCACGCATGATGGGCGCGCGAGAAGCGGCCTTGGGCGTCGGCGCGGCGATCGCAGTTGGAGAACGCCGTGGGAGTGCAAACTGGATCTCGATGATCGCCTTCGCCGATGGCGTGGATGCTGTGGTGAACCTCACAACGCGTCGGCTTGGCTGGCGCGGTCGTGCCCTCGGCATTGCGGCGTCGATATCTGCAGTATCGCACCTGATGCTCGCCAAACGACTCGCCGCCTCGGCCGATCTTCTGAGTTAGAGGGCGGGTCCTTAGGCGTTCACGCGGGCGCGTGCCACTGCTGGTTCGCCCACGATTCCACCGACCTGCTCGACCACCCATTCCCGACTGCTGCGCGCCGCGGTGAGTGCCTCGGTGGGCTCTCGGAACCAGGCGAGGCTGGCGCGGGTGTGGCGGAATCTCACCCACCGCGTGCGCCAGGCAATCCAGGCCAAGCCCGAGATCGGGCCTGTGGCAGCCATCGCCGCCGCGGCCTTTCCGCCGAACCGGCGATACGTGCGGTACGACTCGTAACCCCAGATCACCGGGAAGAGGAAGAATCCGACCATGCCCTTGGCGGTGGCCTTCCATGCTGGATGTTCCACCCGACTTCCTGCGATCCGCGCGAGCAGCACGACCGGTCCGTCGAGCACGACGCCGATGAGTGCGATGGGCGCGAGCAGCCCGCTGACGATGCCGAGTCGAATCAGGCGAAACCGGAGCCGTGCCGGATACAAGCGGGGGATAGCCTGGCTATTGGTGACGCCGAGGACCGCAAGGTCGGCGAGGTGCGTTTGCACGGAACGCTCGAGGTCCTGGAACTCGTTGCTGTTTTCGCCACCACGATTCGCGATGACGGTTGCCAGCGCGCGGTGCAACGCGGAACGGTCGGCGAACGCGTGCTCGAAGGGAATCAGGTCTTCGTCACCTTCGATCGCGATCGCCGCGGCGCGGTCGATGACCATTGCTTCGCGCCACGTGGCGTGATTCAGGGTGACCTCGTGGAGTCGGTCGGAGAGCACCTCGGTCACGGCCCGGACCGTGGCGACCGGGTCGGAGTGATATCGCTGCACCCAGTCACTCATCATGATGGGTTTGCCGATGTGGATTGCGGCCTGCGAGCGGAACCGACCCTTGTCGGCATACACGATCCCCACCGGGACAATCGAGGTGTCGGGGACGCCATTGGCCGCCGCCATGAGTGCGATACGAGCCGCGCCGGTCTTCAACGGGACGATGCTCGGCTCGCGATGTACATGTCCCTCGGGGAAGATCGCGATCTGCCCCTTGGCTGCGAGCACCGCGGTGCTGGCGGCGAACGTCTCGGCATTGTCGCTCGCGTCGCCGTCCGCGCGTCGGTGTACCGGGACGACACCAGCCAGATGAAAGAGGAGCCGCGCCGGGGGGTACTTCCAAAGGGAGCTGGCCGCGAGGAACCGGGGCACGATCCCGAGGCGACCGACGATAGCGATGGGATCCGCGAGCCCGTTGCTGTGGTTGCTGGCGATGACCGCGGGTGAGTTGACGGGCATCCGGCTCATGCCGGTGACGTCGACCCGCCGGTAGAAGACGGCGGTGATGACCCACGCCACGTGCTTGAGGAACCGGTAGGAGCGCGGAGGGGTTGGACTAAAACTCGGGGCCACGGAGGGGAAGGTACCCGTTCCGTGAGGTCGATCGCACGGTGGTCACCGCGAGGGCCATGAGTCGGTCGGCGGCGCCGGTGTCGCGGACTTCCACGCGGAGCAGGGCGCCGTCGGTCCGTTCGCCCTGTTCCACCACGGTCGCGGTCACGGGGCCTACCCGTCCCGGGCTCACGAAATGCAGGACCGCATCGGTCGTGACCCATTCGGTGCTGGAGTCCGGGTTGGTCTCAGCGGTCGCGTGAACCCCCGCGAGGTCGACGAGCGCGGCCGCGGCCCCGCCGTGGAGGATCCCCCACGGATTCCGCAGTGCGTCCCCGATGTCGATGGTGAGTTGGTTCGCGGCCGTGGCACGGATTCCGAGGAACTCCGACAGGGGCCGTCGATCACTGGAATCGAGGGGAGGGTGGGCCAGGACCAGGGGTCGGTCGTAGCTGGGGGGACCGTTCTGGGGCTGGAGCACCGCGGAGGTGAGGCTGGCGTCGGCTACCAACACATCCTGGGCGCCGAGGTCTCGGATGGTCACGGTGGTCACGACCGCTTTGCTCCCGACTCGGCGGACCGTGGCGGCCAGTCCGATCGGCCCCACAACCCCGAGTCGGATAGTGCGCAGCATGAGATTGGTGGTGACCACCCAGCCTGGGAGTGCGGCGAGCCCCGCGCACAGTCCGCCAACGCTGTCGGCGAGCGTGAGCAGTGCTCCCATTGCGACTCCGCCGTCCGGGGTGCGCAGATGGTCCGAGGCGGGTGCGATGCCAACGAGTGACGCGGTTCCGGGCCGAACCTCGCCCACTTCGCGCATCGTCAGCTCCATGTAGCGCGCCATCCCGAGGCCGTTCATGGGACGCGAACTCCGCGGGCGCGCACGATCGTGGTCAGTTTGTTTTCGGCGCCTGCGTCAACCAATTCCACGGAAGCGGTTCCGCGCTGAGCGGTGGCCTCGAGCACCGTGGTGACGGATCGCAGCGGTCCGACCCTCGCGAGCGCGAGATACGTGATGTGGAGATCGACGACCGCGAGCGGCGCGCGCGCCGCTCGGGTGAGCGCACGTTCCGCGGCGACCGCTCCGGTCATTGCCACCATTCCTCCTTGGGTCGCTCCGAGTGTGTTGCGCACGTAGTCGGTGATCGGAAGTTCGACGGTCCCCGTCTCGGCGTCGACGATGGTGAGTCCCGTCGCGGTCTCCAAAGGCGTCGTGAAGCCAGAGTCGGGGAGCGCCATGGTGAGACGTGCGATTCCGCTGCGGTGATCGATGACGGGATTGCCGACGCGACGGGCCAGAACCGCGAAGCTCATGGTGGCGAGACCGAGGTTCTGCCCGTCGGCCTGGAGCGCGACCTCGATCACCACGGTCGTGCGCCCGGCCCGGACCACCCGACCAACACCGGACACCTCGACCACGTGCCGGAGCGGCAGGAGGTGGAGTGTGAGATCCGCGGTGGCGATCCAATCGGGCTGCGCCGCCGTTGCGGCCAGTCCGCCGCCCAATGCGTCGACCAGGGTGGCCAGCGCTCCGGGGTGGGTGACCCCGGTTTCGGATCGGAGGTGGTCGTTCACGGTGATCCAGCCCTGCGCCGTTGGCCCGCTGCCGTCCGAGATGACCACCGCCTCGGACGG
>JANPBJ010000225.1:0-17416 GCA_031430375.1 Acidimicrobiia bacterium | reverse complement strand
GCCGATGCTGTGAGCATCGGTGAGTGCCCTCGGCAGGATTCGAACCTGCGCACACGGCTCGCTGGATACCAGTGCCGATGCTGTGAGCATCGGTGAGTGCCCTCGGCAGGATTCGAACCTGCGCACACGGCTCCGGAGGCCGATGCTCTATCCCCTGAGCTACGAGGGCGGGTCGGCGACACTACCAAGCGCCCTGGCCGACGAGTGAAGTGGTGCGGTCCGTCAGGTGGTGGTGGCGGGATGCGATTCGAGGCGCCGGTTGACCGCATGCAAGGTGGCTCGGGCTGCGGCTTCGATGCGACTTCCCCCGCCCGCGATGCCGTGACGCTTGATCCCGTCCACATCGATCGCGCAAGCAACGACGATCGAGTCGTCGCTGTTGTGTTCGCTGAGTTCCTCCGTCCACGCAACACCGGCCTTGAGATCGGGCACGAAGTTGGTGAGTCCGAGGAGGGTTGCCTTGGCCGCGCCGGAGACCCCTTCGCTCGCCAACGCTCGGCCGATGATTCGCCGCCCGGAGAAGGTGAGATGCACTTCTAGCTCGTCGGTGTCCGGGAATGTCAGCACTGCGAGCAACCGCACGCGGGGTTGGGCGCGTTCGAGTGGGGTGTCCCCGGAGGATTCCGGGCCGGACGCCGCGACGGTTTCGGTAGGGGTGATGGGCGGGGGGCTGGTGTCGGTGGCGGGATCCGTGCCACTCGGGGCCGCCGGTACCAGCACTTCGACGGTGCGCCAGCGGACGACCTCGATGGATACGGGTTTGTCGGCGTGGCGGTGAGCGATGCGTGCCGCCTGCTGGGGCAGCGTCGAAGACGGCTGGCCGCCTGCGACCTGCACCTGAACGACGAGCAGGTCGGCCGTATCGGTAAAACCGGCGGATCGGACGCCAGGGAGCTTTCGCAGTTCGAGCTCGAGATCGTCGAGATTGGTCGAGTCCACGTCAGTTTCCTTCATGGCGTGCAGCTTTGGCTTCGTACAGGCGGCTATCAGCGAGCGCAACGAGCTCCTCGATGCTCTCGGCTTCGGTGGGGCACTGCGCGACGCCATAGGAGAACGGCGGACAGGATCGCTCCCCGATCTGCGCGGCGCCGATCCGCTCAAGCAGCGGCGGAACATCGTCGGGATCGGTGCTCGGCAAGATGAGCGCGAACTCGTCGCCGCCTATCCGCGCCGAGTTGTCGCCGAACCGCAGGATCTGATCGACGCGCGCTCCGAGCGCTCGGAGCGCGGCGTCGCCCGCCTGGTGGCCATCCGCGTCGTTGATTTGTTTCAAGTCATCGAGATCGACGAGCACAAGGGTAAATGGCCACCGATAGCGGACGCTGCGCGCGACCGACATTTCTAACAGTCGATCGAAGGTGCGACGATCGAAGAGGCCGGTCAGCGGGTCGTGCCACGAGTCATAGCGCAAGACCTCCATACGGAGCGCGACCACGCAGAGGCTGGTCACCAAAGATGTATCAACCCGCCCGGCGGTCAGCGCCGGATCGGTGTACAGGCCCGGTGCGGCATCCAACAGCGCCTCGCCGCCGGGGTCATCAAGTGGTTTGCGGCCGGCGCGAAACACCTGGCGACCGAGTCCGGGCTCGTCGAGCACCACCGCCGCGTCGACCAGTTCGTGATCGGCGACAAGAGCGTCGAGGGCGTGATAGATGATGGAAAGCCCGCTCTGACTGGTGGTGAGTTCGCCCACCATTTCGGTCCCGAGGTCGGTCACCGCGTCACCCGAATCGGGTGGCGGGAAGAGCTGATGCTCGATGGGGTGGGGCTCGGCATCAGTGGGCAGCAGCGCAGCCAAGCCGCGCCCGAGTCCACCTTGTCGTGCAACCACAATGCTCCCAACCAGCGTCCACTTGCCACGCTCTGCGCCCCTTGACTTTGCCCACCAGACCGTTCTGTCCTCTGTCTGGTCGGTTGCGTAGATTATCGGCCACGGAACGCGTTCGCACGTTGTTGGCCGATTTGGTCGCGATACCGACGGTGGGGTGACGACGGACCCAGGCACCGGGAACTTTTTCGCGCGGTTCCAGTATCGGCGTGTGCGATGCTGACCGGCCCGTGCTTGCCGACGACCTTGCTTTCGCCATCGCGGCCGCGTTGAAGGTCGCCGAGCTGCCGAGCCCACCGTCGGGAATCGAGATCGTGCCCACGCGCAATCGTGAGCACGGGGATTGGCAGACCAACACCGCGCTGATCTTGGCCAAAATTGTGGGGGCGCCTCCGCAAGACGTCGCGGCGGCAGTTGTCGCCGCGCTCAAAGCCGCGCCGCCCGCTCACGTGGAGCGGATCGAGATCGCCGGCCCTGGTTTCATCAACTTTTTTCTCGCTCCCACTTGGCTCCACGACGTCCTGCGAGCTGTGGTTGCGACCGGCCCGAACTTCGGTCACGGCGACGCCTACGCCGGGATGCGCATCAATCTCGAGTTCGTCTCCGCGAATCCCACCGGCCCTCTTCACGCCGGCGGCGGTCGGTGGGTGGCCGTGGGGGATGCGATCGCGAACCTGCTCGCGGCCCAGTCGGCCGAGGTTCACCGCGAGTATTACTTGAACGACGCGGGGACCCAACTCGACGTTTTTGCCGAGTCTCTGATGGCGCGCTATCGCGGTGAAGCGCCGCCGGAGAACGGATATCACGGCGGGTACTTGGTTGAGATGGCAGCGACGATGCGCTCCGAACTGGGTGACGAGGTCGATGAGACATTGGCGGCGGCCTGGGGCTACCGGGTCGTGGTCGACGCGCTCCGGGATGACCTCGCTCGGATTGGAGTCCACTTCGATACCTGGTTTTCCGAACGTACCCTGCACGAGCGCGGGGATGTTGCCGCGGTGCTCGACGAGCTGCGGGCGGCCGGCCATACCTTCGAGCAGGACGGAGCCGAGTGGCTCGCCAGCGAGTCGCTCGGCGATCAGCGAAATCGGGTGTTGGTCCGTACCAACGGAACGACCACGTACCTCACGAACGACCTGGCGTATCACCGCGACAAACTGCGCCGCGGCTGGGACCACCTCATCGACATCTGGGGCGCGGATCATCACGGTCAGGTCAAGTCGTTGCAGGTCGGGATGCGGGCGCTCGGCATCGGTACCGATGAGGTTCCGGAGCCCGAGGTCATCTTGGGTCAGCTCGTGAAGCTGGAACGTGGCGGCGAACTCGTGCGGCTGTCGAAACGCGCCGGGAACATCATCACGCTCGCCGACATTCTCGACGATGTCGATCCTGATGTGGCGCGCCTCACGTTTCTCCTGCAGAGCATCGACACCACCCTCACGTTCGACCTTGATGTGGTGACTTCGCAATCGATGGAGAATCCCGTCTACTACGTGCAGTACGCGCACGCGCGGGTCGCGTCGATCGCGCGGCGCGCCGCGGCGGCAGGGATCACGCGAGTGCCGCTCGCGGATGTGGACTTGTCGGTGTTGGTGCACGAGCGTGAGCTGGACCTGTTGCGATCGCTTGCGGAGTATCCCGAGATGTTGCGGGGTGCCGCGGAACTGCGCGCGCCGCACCGAGTGACCACATGGGTGCGCGAGTTCGCGTCCCGGCTCCACGGCTTCTACCGTGATTGTCGCGTCATGACCGATGATGCAGACCTCACGCAGGCCCGTCTTTGGTTGGCGGAGTCGGTGCGGATTGGTCTCGCGGGTGCCCTGGGAATCCTCGGAGTGGGTGCCCCCGACGTCATGGAACGTCTCGCCACCGACGAAGAGGTTGACGAGTGACGAACCAAAGCGGGAATCCCTTCGATACCACCTTGGTGCCGCCCGGGTTGCGTGATCTGGATCTCGAAGTACTCGCGGCCGAGTTCGGAACGCCGTTGTTCGTCTACGACGAGGACCATCTGCGCGCTCGATGCGCGGAGTACGTGAAGCACTTCGGTGCTCACAACGTGGCGTTCGCAGGCAAGTCGTTTCTCTGCTCTGCGATGGTGCGGCTGATCGCGGAGGCGGGCCTCCATCTCGACGTTGCCACTGGCGGTGAGCTCTACGTTGCGCTCCAGGGTGGATTTCCCGCCTCGCGGTTGGTGATGCATGGCAACAACAAGAGCGATGAGGAAATCGCCGCTGCTCGCGACGCCGGCGTCGGCCGGATCGTGGCGGATTCCTTCGACGAGATCGATCGCCTCGAGCGCATTGGATTCGCGGGCGATGTCCTGGTGCGAGTAACTCCGGGTGTCGAGGCGCACACCCACGAGTACATCGAGACCGGAACCGACACTTCGAAGTTTGGATTCACGGTCTCCACCGGCGAGGCCGCCGACGCGGTGGCCCGCGTGGTTGCGGTAGACACGTTGCGCTTCGGCGGCATTCATGCCCACATCGGGTCGCAGGTGTTTCGCCTTGACTCCTACGCGCGGGCTGCGGCCGTTGTCGGGAAGTTCGCAACTGAGTGTGAGCGCGCGACCGGTGTTTCGATCCCGCTTGTGAATCTCGGGGGAGGCTTGGGCGCGCGTTACCTCGCCGAAGACACGGATCCGTCGGTCACGGAATACGCGGCGGCGTTGCGAACGGGACTCGGTGATCGGCGGGTGATGGTGGAGCCGGGACGGTCCATTGCCGCGGTCGCCGGGATCACGCTGTATCGAGTGGGGACGGTGAAGGCGATTCCAGGCGGTCGGACGTACGTTGCCGTCGACGGCGGCATGAGCGACAATCCGCGGCCGGTCCTGTACGGAGCCGGTTACGAGGCTTACCTTGCTCGGTGTCCCGAAGCGTCGAGGCCACTCGCCGCCGCAGTTGCGGGGAAGCACTGCGAACAAGGTGACGTCATCGTTCCCGACGCCCACCTGCCTGGGGATGTCGCGGTGGGCGACCTCCTCGTCACTCCGGTCACCGGGGCCTACGGCTACTCCATGGCGAGCAACTACAACAAGGTTCCGCGGCCAGCCGTGGTGTTCGTGCGGGCGGGCGTCCCCCGATTGGTCGTGCGCCGCGAGAGCGTCGAAGACCTCGTTCGTTTGGACACGTGAGCGTACGAGTCCCGTGAGAGACTGGGATCCTATGACGACACGATCGGTGAAAATCGGGCTGCTCGGATGCGGCCACGTGGGTTCGGCACTGGTGCGCCTGATTACGGAGAACGGCTCGGAGATCGAGGCGCGCAGTGGCGTCCACCTCGAAGTGACGCGTATCGCGGTGCGCAACCTTGCGCGGGAACGCGACGTCGCGCTGCCGGCCTCGGTGTTCACCCACGACAGCGCCACAGTGGTCACCGCGGACGACGTGGACGTGGTGGTCGAAGTGATCGGCGGGATCGAGCCGGCACGCGAGCTGATCATCGAAGCGTTGAAGGCGGGGAAGCCCGTGGTCACCGCGAACAAGGAGTTACTCGCCAACGTCGGGCGCGAACTCTTCCAAACCGCAGAGGGTGCCGGCGTCGACTTGCTGTTCGAAGCGTCGGTAGCCGGCGGTATCCCGCTGATCCGACCGCTGCGCGAATCGTTGGCCGGCGACCGCATTCGGCGGATCATGGGCATTGTCAACGGGACCACGAACTACATCCTCAGCCGCATGGCGGATTCCGGGGCGTCGTTCAGCGATGCGTTGGCCGAAGCGCAAACGCTTGGGTATGCGGAGCGTGACCCGACGGCCGACGTTGAAGGCTTCGATGCCGCCGCCAAGGCTGCCATCATCGCGTCGATCGCGTTCGGTGCCCGCGTCGTCGCCGGCGACGTCTACCGCGAAGGCATCAGCGAGTTGTCCGACGCCGA
The DNA here is from genome assembly GCA_031430375.1 of Acidimicrobiia bacterium. Taxonomy (GTDB): domain Bacteria; phylum Actinomycetota; class Acidimicrobiia; order IMCC26256; family JAENVU01; genus JAENVU01. Next base: position 11,708 of record JANPBJ010000225.1, on the reverse strand, counting down.
TATCGCCTCCGCTCGTGAACTCGGGTATGTGGTGAAGCTCTTGGCGGTGGCGGAGGAGTCGGAGCGGGGCGTCGCCGTCCGAGTGCACCCGACGATGCTGCCGCTGGCGCACCCTCTCGCGTCGGTCAACGATTCGTTCAACGCCTTGTTCATCGAGGCCGACGCGGTGGGCGAGCTGATGTTCTATGGCCGCGGCGCCGGGGGGATGCCTACGGCGAGTGCGGTACTGGGTGACGTGATTGATGCGGCGAAGAACGTGGTCAGCGGGGCGCGCGGCGCCACCATCGGGACGCTGGCTCGGAAGACGATCCGACCGATCGACGAGGTCGAGAGTCAGTTCTACCTCCAACTTGAAGTGGCTGATGAGCCCGGCGTGCTCGCCGCGATCGCCGAACAGTTCGGAAGTCATCGGGTCTCGATCAAGTCAATGCAACAGGTGGGGATCGGAGATGGCGCCCGCTTGATCTTTATCACCCACCTCGCCCGAGAGGCTGACGTTCGGGCCACGATCCACGAGCTACGCAACGTTCCCGCCGTTCACCGAGTTGGTTCGGTGCTGCGGGTCATGGGTGACGAGGGGTGAGCCAGACCCCGCCGTACCCGAAGAGTGCAAGCAGTTGGCCCGGCCTGATCGAGACGTACCGCGAGTTCCTGCCGGTCACGGACGCAACGCCCGTGGTGACCCTGCTCGAGGGCAACACGCCGCTGATTCCTGCACCGCGACTATCCGAGGAGCTCGGGCTCGATATCTACCTCAAGGTCGAGGGCGCGAACCCCACCGGTTCGTTCAAGGATCGCGGCATGACGATGGCGATCACCAAGGCCCTCGAAGCGGACGCGCAGGTGGTGGTGTGCGCTTCGACGGGGAACACCTCCGCGAGTGCCGCGGCGTACGCCGCTCGTGCCGGCCTCACCTGTGGTGTCGTGATACCCGAGGGCAAGATCGCGCTCGGCAAGCTGGCCCAGGCTGTGATTCACGGTGCCAAGGTCGTCCAAATCCGCGGCAACTTCGACCAGGCACTCGATGTGGTGCGGGCCCTCGGTGATGTCGACGGCGTCACCGTGGTGAACTCGATCAACCCGTTCCGGATCGAGGGTCAGAAGACCGCAGCCTTCGAGATCATCGAGGTGCTCGGTGACGCGCCGGATGTCCACTGCATCCCCGTGGGCAACGCGGGAAACATCACTGCGTACTGGAAGGGCTACCGCGAGTACGAAGAACTCGGACACGCCAAGCGCGCGCCCCGCATGTTGGGGTGGCAGGCGCAGGGTGCAGCTCCGCTCGTGCTCGGAGCACCGGTGCTGCATCCCGAGACCATCGCGACGGCGATCCGGATTGGCAATCCGGCGAGTTGGGACGCGGCGATCGCAGCGCGTGACGAGTCGGGTGGCGCGATCGACATGGTGAGCGACGAAGAAATCCTTGCTGCGTATCGATTGCTGGCCGCGACCGAGGGTGTGTTCGTGGAGCCGGCGTCGGCAGCTTCGGTGGCGGGGTTGATCCGAGGGTCTGAGCTGGGGATGGTCGAGCCCGGCGAGCGCGTCGTCTGCACGGTGACTGGCCACGGCCTGAAGGACCCGCAGACCGCGATCGGCCAGGTGGCGTTGGCGGACCCTGTCGCCGCCGATCTCGCGGCCGTGGCGGCCGAACTCGGTTTGTAGCTGCCGCACTCAGAGGGCGAGCGGATACACCGCGCGCGAGACTGATGGAACCCAATCATGGAGGTTCGTCATGTCTCGACCCGTTGCTCTCGTCACCGGCGCTTCCGCGGGAATCGGTCGGGCATTTGCCGAGGCATTTGCCGCCCGTCAGTACGACCTCATCGTCGTCGCCCGCGATACCGCTCGTCTCGAGGCGCTCGCCAAGGAACTTGAAGCCGCGCATGGAACCACCACCGAGGTCTTGACCGCGGATCTCTCCGATCCGGTCGCGTTGGCCACGGTCGAGGCGCGTCTCTCAGACCGGGATCGTCCGGTTGAGGTCGTGGTGAACAACGCAGGCTTCGGCACCTGGGGGAAGTTCCACACGATGCCGCTCGACCGCGAGGAGCAAGAGATCCAGCTCAATGTGGTGGCGCTCGTGCGCCTGACCCATGCGGCGCTCCCCAACATGGTCGAGCGCCGCGACGGCGGCGTCATCAACGTTGCTTCGATCGCCGCGATGCAGCCGACTCCCGCGAATGCGGTCTACGGCGCAACCAAAGCCTTCGTCAACAGCTTTACCCAGGCGATCCATGAGGAGCTGAAGGGCACCGGCGTGAAATGCCTATCGCTCTGTCCCGGATTCACTCGCACCGAGTTTCAGGCGCGAGCAGGGGTTGATTCGGCCGAGATCCCGGACTTCCTGTGGCAGTCCGCTGCAGAGGTCGTGGAGCACGCGATGAAATCGTTCGACAAGGGCAAGGCGGTCTGTGTGCCGGGGGCGCTCAACCGCGCGACTGCGGGGTTCAGCGCGACCGCGCCGAGTGGAATCACCCGACGCATCGCCGCCGCGGTGGTGAAGCGCGCCGAAAAGTAGTTCTTGGCTACGCGGGGTCGATGCGGAGGACGCCGTCGGCCTGCGACAGAACGTAGAGCTCGCCGGCGTGGTCCTGGCCAAACCCGGCAACTGCGTTCGCGTCGATCCCGAAGTCGATGTCCTCACCGACCACGCCATCTCCGACCGGCGTGCCGCGCAGCTTGCCGTCGCAGAAGTCGGCGAACAGATAGGTGCCGACCAGGTTGGGGATCTTGGTACCCCGGTAGACATAGCCGCCGGTGATCGAACAACGGCCGTCATGGGGATATTCGAGAATGGGACCCACCGTTCCCGAAGCGTCGTCGCTGCGAAAGTTGTGGTTCCCCTCGCGCTTGTTCCAACCAAAGTTCAATGGCGGCTTCGCGGTAGCGCCGACCCAATCGATTTCTTCCCACGCGTTCTGTCCAACGTCACCGATCAGTAACGCGTGCGTCACAGTGTCGAACGAGAATTTCCACGGGTTTCGGAGGCCATAGGCCCAGATTTCAGGGCGACCGCCGCCGTCGACGAATGGGTTGTCAGCGGGAATCGCATAGGGCGCTGCCGCGGTCGGAGTCGGATTGATCCGCAACATCTTCCCGAGGAGGGTGTCGAGCGATTGACCATTCCCCCCGGCTGCGTGCCCGTTGCCCACATCACCGGCAGCGCCGCCGTCGCCGGTTCCGATCCAGAGCATGCCATCGGGTCCCGTGACGATGTTGCCGCCGTTGTGGTTGCTTTGCGGCTGGTCGATTGCGAGGAGTTCTCGGCGGCCCGAACGATCGGCGCTGCCGTCGGCGCGCATCGGATAGGCGTCGACCCGTGTATCGCCGTCTCGGTTGGTGTAGTCGACATAGAGGGTGGTGCCATCGGGTGAGAACGTGAGACCGAGGAGGCCGCGCTCACCTCCCGCGGCGATCGTGTCCCGGAGGTCGAGGACCGGCGTCGGATCCAGCGAGCCGTTGCGGATGGCGCGCACTCGGCCGGCCTGCTCGGCTACGAACAGACTCTCGTCGTTCTTGCGCACGGCCATTGCGGTTGGCTGATCCACCTTGGCGACCGGCGCGAGCCGAAACCGAGCTTCGCGTGGATTGGGGGGCGCGATCGCGGCAGTCGATGAGCTGGAGCTCGACCCGGTCGGCCGACTCGGTGTGGTTGGTTTGGGCTTTGGGCCCGCGTCCGGTGCGCTTGAGCTGCAGGCACCGAGCGTGAGCACTGAGACGAGAAGGAAGACCGGAGATCGACGCATCCAGCACGGTACCGAGCCCGGCGGGGCGCAACGGGTCACCTACGATCCCGGATTGTGAAATACGTAGTACTCGTGCCCGACGGTTGTGCCGATGAACCAATCGCATCGCTCGGCGACAGGACGCCGCTCGAAGCCGCCCGTCTTCCGCATCTCCAAGCCCTGGCGCTGCGCAGTGAGGTAGGGCGCGCCGCGGTGATCCCGGCGGGCCTGCCGCCTGGGAGCGATGTAGGCAACCTCTCGATCCTGGGATACGACCCCGAGGTGTTTCACACCGGCCGGGCGCCGATCGAAGCCGCGGCGATGGGGGTGGATCTGGCGCCGGGGGAGATCGCCTATCGGTGCAACCTCGTCACGATTGGCGCCGCCGACACGATGGTCGACTTCGCCGCCGGTCACCTCAGTAGCGAGCAGAGTCATCCGATCATCGCGGCGCTCGACGCGGAGTTGGGCAACGGCCGCGACGGCGTTCGGTTCTACCCCGGGGTGGAGTATCGCCATCTGTTGGTGGTCCCGGCGGAGTGGGGCGACGCAGAGTGTGTGCCGCCCCACGACCTCACGGGCCAGACCGCGATTTGGCCCACGGGCGCGGCCTCGCCCCGACTGCAGTCGCTCATGAACGCTTCCCGAGCCATCGTGACGCAGGTGGCGGGCGAGGTTGATTCGACGGCCACACAGATCTGGCTGTGGGGCCAGGGCACTCGACCGCAGCTCCCTGATTTCTCCAACCGCTATGGCGTGACGGGTCGTCTGACTTCTGCGGTCGATCTCGTGCGGGGCCTCGGAGTCCTCGCGGGCATCGAAGTACTCGATGTTCCAGGTGCGAGCGCCGGGTTCGACAACGACTACACCGCACAACGGATTGCCTGCATCGACTCGCTTGGCGATCGTGACTTTTTTCTGCTCCATGTGGAGGCCACCGACGAGGCTGGTCATCAGCAGAACGCCGCGGCCAAGGTCGCGGCGCTCGAGTCCTGGGACCGGGAAATCATTGGACCGTTACTCGACGCCCTTCCCGCGTTCGGACCGTTTCGGATCCTGCTGATGCCGGACCATGCCACCCCGGTCAACCTCGGGACCCACACCTCAGATCCGGTGCCCTACCTCCTGTACGACAGCGGGTCGGTGGTGACCGGGCGGGCCTATACCGAATCGGCCACGGCCGACTGCCCTGCGGTCGCCGCCCACACTCTTCTGGCCCGGATGGTCACGTCGGCCTGAGATCTGTCCTATAGTGCCAGCGGCGCAACCCGTCGGCCCCCTCCAGCCTCGCTGGACCGAGCCGTTGTGCGTGCGCCGGTTTCCTTCCCAGGAAGCCCCTTCCCGTTTGGATCGGAAGTTCGCTCCGAACGAGTTCCTTCTCATCGCGAAGGGCTTGCCTCTTCGCACTCCGACCGGATCCCCGAGTCGGATTCCATCCTCAGTGGTCCCCCCGACCCAAGGAGAACCTCCATGGCAGACCAAGTGCTCGACCGTTCGATGCTCGACGGCAAGGATCGTGAGCAACTGCACGCGATCGCCGGCGCGATGGGCATCAAGGGTGTCACCCGCCTCCGCAAGGCCGATCTCGTCGGCGCGATCCTCGACGCCGCCACGAGTGGCGCGACCGCCGGCGGTGCCACCGGCAACGGCGATGCGGCCAAGTCGTCGAATGGAAGTGCGACCGGCGCGGCGACCAGCAAGGCCGCGAAGGCCACCAGGCCCAGCAAATCGACCAAGCCGAAGGCGACTGCGCCGAGTGCTGACGGATCCGCCTCGGACTCCGCGACCGCGTCGGCTTCCGCCCCGGCCCGCCGCGCGGTTCGTTCGAAACGCGCTTCTGAGTTGGCCGCTGATGACGGCGGCCTCGCGGCGCTGGCGGCGGAGGAAGACGGCCTGGCGAGTGGCGACGGCGCGGAGGGCGCGCCGGGACCCGTTCGGCGCACCCGCCCCGTGAAGTCCACCGCGGGAGGCGCGGCGTTGGCGACGACGGCCGGTGAATCCGGTGCCCAGGCCGCAGAAGGCTCCGCCGCCGCGGCGCCAACCGACGTCGCATCGTCGACGGGCGCGGCTGGTGGGCAGCCCCGTGGCCGCACCGAAGGCCGGTCGGAGGGTCGGAGCACCGGACCCGCGACGAGCTCACCCGACTCCGACGATGAGCAGGCATCGTTCGGCGAAGGCAACCGACCGGGACGGCGGCGTCGGCGCCGTGGGCGTGACCGAGGCGGCGAGCCGCGCGGCAACGAGCCTCGTAGCGACAACCGCGGGAACGAGAACCGCGGGAACGAGAACCGCGGCCCGAACCGCGGGAACGAGAACCGCGGGAACGAGCGCGGTGATCGATCGGGCGAAACCGATCGCGACGATCTGGCCGAGGCAATAGACGTCGAGGGCCTTTTGGATCTTCGTGATGAGGGCTACGGCTTTCTGCGCACCAAGAGCTACCTCGCGGGTCGCAACGACGTCTACGTCTCGGCGTCACAGGTCCGGCGCTTCGCGCTCCGCAAGGGCGACTTCGTCAAGGGCCAGACTCGGCCGCCGGCAAGCAACGAGAAATATCCAGCGCTGCTGCGGGTCGACGAGATCAATGGCCTGCACCCTGACGCGGCCCGGGAGCGGATTCGGTTCGAGGACCTCACAGCACTGTTCCCGGATGAGCGACTTCGCTTGGAGATACTCGACGATCCCGCGTTACTCACAGGGCGGATCGTGGATCTGCTTGCTCCGATCGGCAAAGGTCAGCGCGGGATGATCGTGTCGCCGCCGAAGGCGGGCAAGACCACGATCATGAAGCAGATCGTGGGTGCCATTGAACGCAACAACCCCGAGGTTCACCTGATGGTGTTACTCGTGGGGGAGCGTCCTGAAGAGGTCACCGACATGAAGCGCCACGTGCAACGCGGCGAAGTGATTGCCTCCACCTTCGACCGGCCGTCGGACGAACACACTCATGTTTCTGAACTCACGATTGAACGCGCGAAACGCTTGGTGGAGATGGGGAAAGACGTGGTCATCCTGTTGGACGGCATCACGCGGCTCGCTCGTGCGTACAACCTGTCTGCCCCGGCTACGGGCCGGATAATGACCGGTGGTATTGATGCCGGCGCCCTGTATCCACCGAAGCGGTTCTTCGGTTCGGCCCGCAATGTGGAGGAGGGCGGCTCGCTCACCATCATCGCCACCGCGCTGGTCGAGACGAACTCCAAGATGGATGAGCACATCTTCGAGGAGTTCAAGGGGACCGGGAACTGGGAACTGAAGCTGGACCGCAAACTTGCAGAGCGACGGCTCTTCCCGGCGATCGACGTGAACGCATCGAGCACACGGCACGAAGAGCTGCTGTTCGATCGACACCAGCTCAGCCAGGTGTGGAAGCTGCGACGCGTGCTGAGTGCGTTGGCCCAAGAGGGTTCCTCGGCTCCCGGCCTGGAACTGTTGATCGACAAGCTCAAGACCACGAAGAGCAACGACGAGTTCCTCGATGAGATCGCCAAGGCCCCGAGCGGGGGATAAATCGCCGCACTCCTCGCCGGGAATACGCCGGCGTTGGGAAAGGTACGGCGAACATACCTAGACTGGATTGATCATGAAAACCGACATTCATCCCACCTATTCCGAATGCAAGGTCCACTGTTCCTGCGGGAATGAGTTTGTGACCCGATCGACCGTCAGCGAGCTGCGCGTCGAACTCTGCTCGGAGTGCCACCCCTTTTACACGGGCAAGCAGAAGCTCGTTGACACCGGTGGCCGCGTTGAACGCTTCAACAAGCGATACGGAACCAAGAAGTAAACCAAGGGACTCGATGAGTGAGCAGCCGCAGTACATGGGTGGCCAGGCCGTCGTCGAAGGCGTGATGATGCGCGGCGCCACCACTTGGGCAGTTGCAGTTCGGACTCCCGAGGGAGGAATCGAAGTCGACGTCCACGATGTCCCAGGGTGGGCGGCGCGCTACAACAAGATCCCGTTGGTCCGCGGCGTGATGAACCTCGGGGAGTCGTTGTCGCTTGGCATGCGTGCGCTGTCGTTCTCCGCGAATCTACAGATACCAGAGGAAGAGCGGCTCTCGCGCCGGGCAATGGGTATCACCATGGCGGTATCGATGTCGCTGTTCATGGGCCTGTTCATCCTCTTGCCGGCGCTGGGCGCCCGCGGGCTCGGCAGCGTGTTCGGGATCACGGGTGTCGCTTTCCACGCGATGGAGGGTGTCCTGGTCCTCAGCTTGTTCCTCGGTTACTTGTTGGCGATCGGTCGCATGGCCGAGATCAGGAAGGTGTTTCAGTACCACGGGGCCGAGCACAAGTCCATCGCCGCCTACGAGAACGACGTACCGCTCACGCCAGAGTCCGCGCAGAAGTTCACGACCGCGCACGTTCGATGCGGCACAAACTTTCTGCTCACGGTCTTGACCATCGCGATCATCTGTTATTCGTTCATTGGCCGTCCGGCACTTCCCTACCTGGTGCTTTCGCGCATCGTGTTGATTCCGATCATCGCCGGGACCGCCTACGAGCTGATCCGGTTCGCGGCGCGCAATATGGACAAGCGATGGGTGCGGGTCGCGATGATTCCGGGTCTCGCCTTGCAGAAACTTACGACTCGTGAGCCCACGCTGGCGCAGATCGAAGTCGCGATAGCGGCACTCCGGGCGGTGTTCACTGCGGAGCAGTCGACCGAGGTCGATTCCCGCATCGCCGCCTGACCGCAGGCACGGCTCGTTCGCGAGCGTGAAGCCGGGTGAAGATGCTGGCTCGTCGGACAGGGAGCGGTGTGTGATGCAGGTCCATTGGAGCGAGACCGAACTGCTGGCCGATGAGCCGAATCTTGAGCCGCTCATCGTCGCCGGATACCGGTGTCATGGAGGGTTCGACGGTGACGGGAACTACCGGTCTCCCCGCAGCCGGTTCCGCCTTCCCGCGATTGCAGCATGGCAGACGAAGCACTCTGACGACTTTGGCACCGACCTGCTCGACATCGGACTCGACACATGGCCGGCCGCGACCCCGAATGTGTCGCAGTCTCGGTACCTGCTCGGCGAGGGTGTCCGGGATCCGGTCATCTCGTCCCTGACCCGCATTGGAACCGTGGAAGGCTTCGGCGCGGCGATGCGGATGTGGAATGTGGAAGATCTTCAGCGTTTCTTCGTGGAATCCATTGATGGCACCACGCTGGCGCATCTTGGCCGCGGCATGTTCGAACCCCAAGCTCGTGACGAGGCGGGCTGGGAGGCTGAGTACGGACATCAACACATGTGGTTCGCGGCCCGTGATGTCGCGTTCGAGCATCCTCCGGTGGAGGACATGACGGAGTTGATGCTGTTCCGGCTCGGAGTCACGAGCGCCCCGGGCGCAGCGTTACCCAGCCCGGAGGAGATTCGCCGCCGCCAGCGCGAGGCTCAGATCTTTGGTGATCTTCCCCTCGAGGTCGAGGCACTCATCCAGCGCATGATCGGGCTGCTCTTCATCGAGATTTCAGCCGCGCATCTCTTCTCGTGGGCCGAGGAACTCCTCGCGGATACCGAACTCGTTGCCGGCGACGGTGAAGCCGCTCGTCTCGTTGCCTATATCCGGCAGGACGAATCACCGCACGTGGAGTATTTGCGGACGGCGCTGAGTGAGATGCGTGATCGAACCTTCCTCGGCGAGTCGGCCCAGTTGCTGCGCGGCGGCGATGTCATCGCCACGATGTGGGAACGCGGTCTGGCTGATTCCACCGGAGCGCGGCGCGAGAACAATCTCCGCCTCGCCCATACCGAGCTCGAGGACGCGCTCGTCGGTCATTCGCGACGAGACGAGATCATCGAGAGGTACAACGCGCTCGCCACGGTCGAGTCGATCGAGGCCAGCGCATGAAGTTCGGGATTTTCTACGAGCACCAGCACCCGCGTCCCTGGGAACCCGGGAGCGAACATCAGCTGATCCAGGACGCGCTCGAGCAGATCGAACTCGCAGATTCGCTCGGCATCGACTACGTCTGGGAGGTCGAGCACCACTTCCTTGAGGAGTATTCGCACTCGAGCGCGCCAGAGGTGTTTCTCGCCGCGGTCTCGCAACGAACGAAGCGGATTCGGCTCGGCCACGGAATCGTTCAGACCCCGCCGCCGTTCAATCATCCGGCCCGGATCGCCGAGCGGATTGCCATGCTCGACCTCGTGTCGAGCGGGCGAGTCGATTTCGGTACCGGCGAATCGAGTTCGGAGGCCGAGCTCGGTGGATTCCTGGTCGAACCCCTCGAGAAGCGGGCGATGTGGGAAGAGGGATTGCGAGTGGCCCTGCGGTGTCTCGCCGAAACTCCCTTCACCGGTCACGCGGGTCAGTACGTCACTATGCCGCCGCGCAATGTGGTCCCGAAGCCCATGCAGCAACCCCATCCTCCGGTGTGGGTCGCTTGTAGCCGCCGCGACACCATCTTGCTCGCGGCGCAGAAGGCAATCGGCGCGCTGGCGTTCGCGTTCGTGGACCCCGAAGAAGCGCGTCAATGGGTGACCGACTATCACCAGACGATGCTGGCCGAGGGTGTCCCCATCGGCGACGCCGTGAACTCTGAGGTCGCTTGCGTGACCACATTCATGTGTCACGAGGATGAGGAGACCGCGCTCGCGCGGGGCATCGCGGGCGCGAACTTCTTCGGCTATTCGCTCGCGCACTATTACGTGTTCGGTCGTCATCAGCCCGGCGTGACCGACGTGTGGCAGGAATACAGACAGCGGTGCACTGAGCAAGGGTTTGATCCCGAAGCGGTCGCGGCGGCCGCGGTGAACGATCAGCGGCTCGGCGCCAAGATCGTGGAAGAAGGCGTCGCCGGTCTGCGGGGTGCGGTCGGGACTCCGGACCAGATCCGTGAATACTTGCGGCGTTACGAAGAGGCCGGCGTGGACCAGGTGATTCTCACCGCGCAGGCCGGCAAGAACCGCCACGAACATGTGATGGAGAGCCTGGAGCTGTTCGGCCTCGAGGTGTTGCCCGAGTTCATGGAACGCGAGGAGCGCGCCGTCCACGATCGTCGCCGTCGCACAGAGCAGGCAACCGAGATCGTGATGCCGCGCAAGCCGGCCGAAGATCATCCACCCCTGCCCACGCCGGACTACTCGTTCCCGGCCATTCCGCGGGTGATGGCAGACCGATCGGGCTCCGATGACTTCCATGCATGGCTGGATTCGTTTGCCGATCAGTCCGCCGCGGGCAACAACCCGATGCGCGACCTCATCGGTTGACCGGTTGCGCGGCTGGGCCCGAGGCCTCTCGCGTTGCGCCGGTACTGTGATCGGCGATGTTCGAACGCCTCACTGACCTCGCTCGCGAGCTCGACAAGCTCGAAGCGCAATTGCCCGAGATGTACGCGGCGGGGGACCAACGCGGCGCGGCCGATGCCGGGCGCAGGATTGCGGAGCTCCGGCCCGTAGTGGAACTCCACACGAAGTATCAGGCCACCGAAGCGGACCTCCGCGACGCGCAGGAACTCGTGGCCGCCGAGTCCGAGCTGGAAATGAAGGCCTACCTGCGCGCCGAAATCGATGAGAAGGAGCAGCGCCGTCGCGAGCTCGAGGCTGAGCTCAAAGAGTTGCTGATCCCGAAAGATCCCAACGACGGGAAGAACGTCATCGTCGAGATTCGCGGCGCTGAGGGTGGCGACGAAGCGAACCTCTGGGCCGGAGACCTTTTCCGGATGTACGAACGCTTCGCGGAACGTCATCGATGGAAGACCGAACTGCTGTCGAGTCAACCGTCGGACATGGGCGGGTTCCGAGATGTCACGTTCGTGGTGCGCGGCGCTGACGCGTGGTCATGGCTCAAACATGAGGCCGGGCCGCATCGCGTGCAGCGGGTCCCGACGACGGAGAGTCAGGGTCGCATTCACACGAGCGCGGCAACGGTAGCGATATTACCCGAGGCCGAGGAGGTCGACATTACGATCGATCTCCACGACCTCACCGTCGACACCTACCGATCGCAAGGCCCGGGCGGCCAGTCGGTGAACACCACCGACTC
>JANPBJ010000224.1:0-20527 GCA_031430375.1 Acidimicrobiia bacterium | reverse complement strand
TCTGTCAGATTCTTTGTGTAAACGGTCGTGATGGTCATTAGTAGCCGGCGGCTGCGATGCGGTCGCCGTAGTGCATGGTGAGCGTGTTCAAGATCTGTTTCCAGCCGCGGATCTGGCCGGTGAGGTCTTGACGGTTTGGTCCCCGTTTGGTGGCCCAGCGGTTATGAGGCTCTTCGGATTTCAGGGACAACTGATCGTGTCCGGGGGTCATGCGGTGGCCCATGGGAGCTTGGTTGTGAGTCCGGCGTCGCTACCGTGATCCCATTCGCGAGGCCGCGGTCTGCCAGTTCGAAGAGCTTGACCGCGGTCTAACCGCGATCGGTTCAGCAGGCGATGACGTGGGCCATCGCGGCGCAGACTTCGGGCCAGCGGTTGGGTGGGATGTTCCCGATGTGCTCGAGCAGGCGCTCCGACTCGATGAGCCCGATGTTGTCGAGGTTGGCAACGCAGTGCTTCGGTACGCCATCGCTGGCGTCGAGTGCGACCTCGCAGGGGATATTGCGCACTGTGGTGGTGATCGGTGCGACCAAGACCCGAGCGAGCTTTGGGGCGATCCATGACCGTGTGAGCACGAGCACCGGCCGGATCTTGTCGCCTTCGAGGTCGGCCCACCACAGCTGGCCATGACCGACCTCGGTCACGGCTTCGACGGGAGCGAACGCCGCGCCGACCTGCGCTGCTTCGCGAGCTCCCGCACACGGGCCGGCACGTCACCGTCGTAGGGAAACGCGTTGCGATCATCGCCGGGCAGGTCGGGCCGCGCGAGTTCAGGGTCAGAGGAATAGGGAAGGCGTTCGAGTGTGGCGAGCTCGCTCGCGATGATGGATTCTCGCAGCGCCGCCTCGAGGGCAACATCGAAGAGTTCGGAGTCGCGCAAGCCCAACCGTCGCCGTGCTCGCTCCAGCCGCTCGCCATCTACTGTGGTAGAGATTCGCACCCGAGTCATGCCATAAAAGGTAGCATGCGAGAACCATTGACGTGACAGGTCCGCTGGCGACGAACCCAGGAGCCGTCAGCGAGTGAGGTCGACGTCGGCCGCGTGGTTGGCGATGATCTCGAGGACGGCGGCGCCGTAGCGGTCGAGCTTGACCGGGCCGATTCCCGCGATTTCCAACAGATCGACACTGGTTTCGGGTCGGGCGCCCGCAACCGCGCGCAACACCTTGTTATCGAACACCACGAACGCGGGGACCGCCGCAGCGCGTGCGGTATCGCGCCGCCAGGCCACCAGCGCGTCGTACACCGGCCGGTCGAGCGGTCCGAGGTCCTGATCGGCCACGGTCTGCAATCGAGCACGCGCCGCGCGCGCCCCGCGACGATTGACCTCGACGTCGGGAGTGGGCTCCTCGGCTCCGCTGATCGAGCGTTCGATCTCCGCGAGGTACGGGCTGGGGGTTCGGCTACTGAGCCGACCGCCGCGGTGACGCTGCGCGGCCCAGGACACGTGGAGCGCGCGTTGGGCGCGGCTCAGACCCACATAGAGCAGCCGACGTTCCTCCGCGACTGCGCCGGGATCGCCTTGCGAGTGCGAGATGGGGATGAGCCCGCGTTCGAGACCGGTGACGAAGACGGTGTCCCACTCCAAACCTTTGGCCCGATGGAAGGTGAGGAGATCCACTGCGTCAGTGGCGATACCGCCGTCGTCCTGGCCGCGCAGTGACGTACGCAGGAACTCGAGGAACTCCGTGACGGATCCGCGGCCGCTCGCCACGGCCAAGTACTCCCGCCCCAACTGGGCGACGGCTTCGCGGTGCGAGCGCGATTCCTCGGACGCGTCGGCCGCGTCGGCAACGAGGTCGGTGAGATGTTCGGCAAAATCGCGTCCGGGTGCTTCGCTCGCCAGATGGTGCAGTGAGTCGAGCGCGTGCTTGACCTCCGGGCGATCGAGGAACGCGGCATCGCCGCGGACGCGAAACGGGATGCCGGACCGGCGCAATGCCTCCTCGAACGGCGCGGACTGTGCGTTGACGCGATACAGGACAGCCATTGACGACCACGGTCGATTCGGGGTGTGTCCGGCACGCAGTGCCGTCGCGACGCCCTTGGCCTCGGCGTCGCCGTCGGGGTATTTCGTCACGGTGGGCGAGGGTCCACTCGCGCCGACGGCGTGCACCTCAGCGCGTTCACTCGTGGGCAGGACCGCGCGGGCCGCCGCCACGATCTCGGGGGTGGAGCGGTAGTTGACATCGAGGCGGACGGTGGTGGCGCCGGGGAAGTGATCCGCGATCTGGGTGAGGTATCCGGGATCCGCACCCGCGAACGCGTAGATGGCCTGGTCGGGATCGCCGACCACGCAGAGGTCGTCGCGTTCGCCGAGCCAGGCCCGCAGTAGCCGTAACTGGGCGCGGCTCACGTCTTGGAACTCGTCCACGAAGAGGTGGCGAAATCGCCATCGTTGGGTGGCCGCGAACTCCACATCTTGTTCGAGGGCGTGGGCGCTGAGGCGCACGAGGTCGTCGAAGTCGATCACATGTTTCTTGCGTTTCTCGTCTTGGTACTTGCGGTAGATCTCGGCCACACGCGCGATGGACATTGACGGCGCACGCCCCGCACTCTCGGCCGCGGTGGCGTACGACGCCGGTCCGATCAGCCGCGCTTGGGCCCATTCGATCTCGCCCGCGACTTCGGTGATCGCCATCGTGAGTTTCGGCCCGCGGCCGCCGCCGACGAGTGGCGCGAGGACCCGGGCTTTGCGTTCGAGGAGCGCGGGCATGGAGGTGGAGCGGTGTTCGTGCAGCGCCCGCAGTTGGGCGAGGGCAATCGCATGGAACGTGCCGGCGGTAAGACCGTCACGTACGCCGAGGCGCCGGAGCCGCCCGCGCAGCTCCGCGGCGGCTTTGCGGGTGAACGTGAGCGCGAGGACATGACTCGGTTCGATGACCTCTGTGGCGATCTGCCACGCGATGCGCCGTGTGAGGACTCGCGTCTTGCCCGAACCGGCGGGCGCGAGGATCGCGAGCGGGAGACGTTCCTCCACTACGGCGCGCCGCTGTGACGCGTCGAGATCGGCGAGCAAGCGCGTTTCGGTTTCCGACGGCATACGTGCAACCTACCGAAGGGCTGCGACCGCCTGATGGCTCGTTCGCTCGGATGCTGTGGGCGCCTCTCGGTCGGGACGCTGCCTCGCGGCTCACCTCCGCTGCGCTCCGGTTCGGTGGGCATGGTGAACGCAGGCGCTTGACGAGTATCAACCGGGGTAGGGAGCGCGGCTCGTAGGCTCGCAGCATGCCTGTGTACCCAGCCAAACTCATCAATGAGGGCGAGACCGTCGTCCTCGACCTCAAGCCCCACTGGTGGTTCTTCTGGAAGCACATCGCATCAGGGGCAGGGCTCCTGATCGTGGGAATTGTGTGGACGGCGGCGTTGAACAAACCGCCGAAGTTCGGCGGGTACGTGCTCGCGGCAGCGATCGGGGTGTACGCGGTCTTCGTGATCATCAAGTACCTCACGTGGACCTACACCCACTTTGTGCTCACCGACCGACGGGTGATTTCGCGTTCGGGCATCATCTCGAAGCGAGGGACTGAGATTCCCCTCGATCGAGTGAACAACATCGACTTCGCGCAGAAGATCTGGGAACGAGTCATCGGCGCCGGCGATCTTTCGATCGAGTCCGCGGGCAAGGACGGCCAGAGTCACTTCCAGAACGTGCGTCACCCGGACATGGTCCAACAAGAGGTCTACCGTCAGATGGAAGTGAACAGCCGTCGCCACGCCGGGTGGCAGGCCGATGCGATTGCGAATCATCCGGGGAC
This sequence comes from Acidimicrobiia bacterium, assembly GCA_031430375.1. Taxonomy (GTDB): domain Bacteria; phylum Actinomycetota; class Acidimicrobiia; order IMCC26256; family JAENVU01; genus JAENVU01. The sequence continues at coordinate 16,772 of JANPBJ010000224.1, read as the reverse complement.
CCAAGGCGCCCCCACCGCGGCGGGACCGGCTGCACCGGCTGCACCGGCCGCACCGGACGCGGCCGATCAGATCACGAAGCTTGCGACCCTGCGGGATCAGGGTGCGATCACGTCCGAGGAGTTCGAAGCGAAGAAGGCCGAGCTGCTCGACCGGATGTAGCTGAGCACGGTGGGGCCTGGGCCTGCGTCTCGGGTGGTGTCGTTGGTGCCGTCCGCGACCGAAACCGTGCTCGCGCTCGGTGTCGTTCCGGTTGCGTGCACGCGGTTCTGCGAGCAGCCGACAATTGCGACGGTGGGCGGAACCAAAGACCCGGACGTCGAGGCGATCATTACCCTCGCACCGGATCTGGTGGTGGTCAACGATGAAGAGAATCGACGCGAGGATGCCGACGCGCTCATCGGAGCGGGGATCGCAGTTCACTCGATGTCGCCGCGATCGGTGGCAGATGTCGGTCCCTCCATCGTGGTGCTTGCCGAACGACTGGGCGTGGCGTTGCCTGACTTCGAACTCCCTGCGCCCTACGCGCATCGGGGTACCGCGGTGGCGATGACTTGGCGCCGCCCTTGGATGACGCAAGCGGGTGACACGTACGGATCGTCGGTCCTGGCCTGGGTGGGATTCACCAATCCCTTCGCCGATGCGGGCGATCGATACCCCGTGGTCGACCTTTCGGAGTTGGTGACTTCGGCCCCCGATGTGGTGCTGCTCCCCAGCGAGCCGTACCCTTTCGGGGAACGCCACGTCCCCGAAGTCGCTGACGCGATCCCAACCGCTCGCATCGTCCGCGTGGATGGACGCGATCTGTTTTGGTGGGGCATACGAACCGCGACCGCGATCGAGCGGATCAGCGCGTGCCTCGGGTGATGCCAGGTTCGCTCCTGGTAGGGAGCGCAGTAGAATGTCCGATTCGTCGTATGGATACGACGTCTGATTCGAAGCATGGAATGCAAGCTGCTTGGGGACACCTTGGGAGGCGTCATTCCGTCGCACGAAGCACCGTTGCCCGCGGTCGAGATCGTGGTACCCAACACGCCCATGCTCGATCTTGCACCGGAGATCCATCGCCAACGCTTGGTGATCGAAGGTGTCCCGGCAGAGCCAATAACCGCGGCGGCAATTGTCGAGTACCTCCACGGACTCAGTGCCACGTGCGGCATGGTCACCTTGCTCGATCCCGTGACGCATCGGTCCGATAAGTTCGGCTGGGCGGGGTGGATCCACTGGGAGACTTCAGGCGCGCATTTCTACGCCTGGGAGTCACCACGCTTGTTCTTCAGCGTGGATATCTATACCTGTAAGCGGTTCGACCCGGAGGCCGCCGCCGCGTACACCGATCGATTTTTTCGAGCCGCCCACATCGTGGCGAAGGCGTTCTGATGGCGGAGCTCGATCTGGTCCGAGAAGAACTCCGAGAGATGGCCCGCGGCGTGATCCAACGCGCCGGGAACCCGCCAGAACCCTTTGGGGTGTATCTGATTGCCGCGCAGGAACCCGAGGCCGAACTTGGTCGGTCGGTGGAGCACTCGGTGTTCGCCGAGTGGTTCGGCAACACTCCCGAACTCCTCGAAGCCGAGTATGCGATGTATGACCCGTCCACGTACTTCATCTGTGTGTTGGATCACCTTCGGTCACTTCCCGCAGGAGCGATTCGGGTGACGGCCCCGTCGGAGCGTGGACTCAAGACCTTCGCGGATATTGAGGGAGTGTGGAAGCAACGGACCGCAGATGTGCTCGCTCGAACCGGAGTCCACTGGGACATGCGCGAGGTCTGGGACATTGTGACGATGACCGTGCATGCCGACTATCGGGGAAAGGCGACTGACGGCATGATCAGCCTGGCGCTCTACCAGGCGGTCGTGCGGTCGCTGCACGCGGGCGGCGCCCGTCAATTCGTGGCGGTGCTCGATCTCCACGTTGTGAAACTGATGCAGGACCTGACGACGCAGCCGTTCCACGAGTTTGTTGGCGTCGAACCAATGAACTACCTCGACTCACCGTTGAGCGCGCCCTTCTACTGCGACTTCAACGAGTACGAACCTCGATTGGAGGCCGCCGATCCCGGGATGCACGGAATCTTGTTCCGAGGCGTGGGGATCGAAGCGGTGGTCCGGGAGCCGTCGTTCGAGACGCCACGGAAGATCGCGGCACGAATCCCCAACTCGGTCGTCTTGGTCTGATCGAGAGAGGCGCGGGTCAGGGCGCGTGACCGGATGAAGCGGCGCGCCCGATCATGATGCAACGAGCGTCAGGCGCTCTTCTCGGTGCGGACGGCTTGGAGTCGACCACGGGCCTCGGCCTCGATGCGATTGATGGCGGCGGGGATCAACGCCGCTTCGATTGGGCGTGAGTAGAGGTAGCCCTGGCCCAGGTCGCAGCCGAGATCGGTGAGTCGCCGCGCCTGGCCCATGGTCTCCACGCCCTCCGCGACGGTGCCGATTCCCAGCGCACCGGCCATCGCGACGATGGCGGCCACGAGGGTGGCATCCGATGTGTCCTCATCCTCGAGATCCATCACGAAGGCGCGATCGATCTTGACGACGTCGACCGGGAACCGGCGCAGATACGCGAGCGATGAATAGCCGGTGCCGAAGTCGTCGATCGACAGTCCTATTCCGAGACTCTTCAAGCGATTGAGTAGTTCCGCCGCCGCGGCCGGATTCTCCATCAGGGTTGACTCGGTGAGTTCAAGAGTCAACGCATCTTGGGGAAGACCAGATTCGACCAACACTCGCCGCACCTGTTCCACAATCGCGGAATCACGGAGTTGGCAGGCCGAGAGGTTCACCGACATTTGGAGACGGTTCGAGCGAGGCAAGGTGGCCCGCCACTCCGCGAGTTGGCCGCAGGCCTGTTCCAGCACCCAGGCTCCAATGTCGATGATGAGCCCCGTGTCTTCCGCGACCGGGATGAACGACATCGGGGCAACCTGACCCCATGTGGGGTGTGACCACCGAAGCAATGCTTCGAAGCCGGAGACCCGTCCGGACGTGAGGTCGACGATCGGCTGATAGTGGACCGCAAGTTCATGCCGTTCGAGTGCATGACGGAGATCTCGTTCAACGGCCAGGCGATGCGAAATGCGATCGCGCATGGATGCGTCGAAGACCACCGCGGTGTTCCGTCCGGAGTCCTTGGCTTGGTAGACGGCGATGTCGGCGTCGCGAATCAGCGCCTCGGGTGTTGTGGTCACATCGCTGGGGTCGCCGATCGCCACTCCGACGGATACTGATGACGCGATCTCCGCGCCGTGCACGGTGAACGGAGTGGCGAAGATCTGCTGGGTGCGATGCGCGAGTTCGAGTGCCTCGCTCTCCACGTGGAGGTGCGAGAGAACGACGACGAACTCGTCGCCACCGATACGTGCCACAACGTCGGTCGGACGGATCCCCGCCCGCAGCCGATCGCCCACCTGTTCGAGGAAGGCGTCTCCAAAGTTGTGGCCGTAGCTGTCGTTGATCAGTTTGAAGCGGTCGATGTCGCATAGGAACACCGCGACCATCGACGATGAGGCCCTCGCCGATTCGATCCGTTCGATGATCTCGTGATGCAGGCCGACTCGGTTGGGCAGCCCGGTCAGCGAGTCGTGGGTTGACTGGTACGTGAGGAGCGCCTCGGAACGGGCGTTGCTCCGGAGGGCGCGAACCAGACGGAGGATCGCCAATGAAGTGAGCGTGAGCACGATGCCACCCAGGACCAGGCGATCGCGGGTTGGGGCGCTGAGCCGAAACACGCTGGCCATGCCGGGTATTGCGAGGGCCAATGCGATGACCGATACTCGACCCACGGTCGCTCCAGACCGCCGGACCGGGTTGGGCTCAGTCTGTGCTCGCATCGACGGGTGCAACACGCTGGCGATGTACGACAGGTAGGCCAGTGCGTACGGGACTTCCACGATGTGCTTCGGGATCGCAACGGTTTGGGTCTCCAGCAGCATGAAGATCACGTCGCCAATGAGCAGAAACGTCATCGCGCCCAGGCGGAGTTTGTCGGCCACGAGCTGCTGGCCGCCGGCGGCGAAGGCGAGCCCCGCGGTACTCGCGACGAGGAACACCGAGAGGGGGACGTATGCAGCAACGAGTAGGCGGACCTGGAGCGGAACGTTCTCCGCGGTGAACACTGCAGGATTCAGGAGGAAGAGCCACGCGACGGTGAGCGCGGCGAGGGCCGCGACCCCGGCATCCAATGCGATGTCAATCCGGGCAACCGTGTCGCGGATCCGCGCTTTGGCGAATCCGAAGAGTCCGACGGTGACCAACACGTACCCCGGAATCGTGATGAGGTCCGGCGCGAGTGAACGATGCACGGTGAGTACTCCGAGCGAATCCGTTGCTTCGCGTGCGATCCCGCCCGCGAAAAACAGCGCGAAACCGAACGCCAACGTGTACCAGGGCCACCTGACCTCGGGGTCATAGCGGCGGACGCCGACGATGGTGGCCATGAACGCGGCGAGGGTGAGGGCCGGGAATAGGGCGGGCGACAGCGGACCAAGGAGACCGAAGGCATTGGCCGCGATGCACGCGAAGCCGATCGCGAACAAGACGGTCATCGAACGCGTCGTGTGTAGTGGTTCACCGCCCAATGCGGGCGTCGCTGTCGTCTCCATCGCAACCTCGTACCCGACCCATGAGACTCACGGTGAGTCCTGCCCTTCCATCGACCAGGCGGGCGGGCGTCTTGAGCCCCAGCCGGGCTCACCAGGAGGCGTCTCCGGCACCGTCCACGGCTCCGACCGTGAATCCCTGCGGTCGGCGATCAGTGCGTTGAGAATATGCAGCTCTGGTGGCGGCGAGGCACTCCCGGTCGAGTTCAGCGGGAACGAGCCCGAGGACACATCCTCCGAAACCGGCGCCGGTGAGTCGGGCACCGATGGCGCCGAACTCGACCAGCAACTCCACCAGGAGGTCCAGTTCGGGAGTGGAGACCCGAAAATCGTCCCGCAGGCTGGCATGGCCGGCGAGCAAAATCGGGCCGAGGCGGTCGAGCTCACCGGTGCGCAGCGCAGCCACGAAGTCCAAGACCCGGACGTTTTCGCTCACCACATGGCGGGCGAACGGATCGTCCGCCACCTGTTCGGCCGTGGCGTCACGGAGGGCGACGAGGCCGAGCCGCGCGGCGGCTGCTTCGCACGCGGCGCGGCGCTGCCCGTACTCGGAGTTCGCGAGTTCGCGAGGAAGACCGGAGTGGACGACGACAATTCGAAGTGAGTCGGGAAGCGGCACCGGCTCGACGGCGAGGGATCGGCAATCGAGGAGCAGCGCATGGCCCGCCTGTCCGAAGAGTGAGGCCATTTGGTCGAGCAGGCCACCGGGTACTCCGGTCGCGTGAACCTCGGCCGCGAGCGCGAGTTTCGCAATCTCTCGCCGGTCGGCGCGTTCCGGGGCGCCGGGAGGGAGCAGGCTCAGCACGAGCGCGATCGAAAGTGCGGACGATGACGACAACCCGGAACCGGCGGGGACGGTGGAGTTGATGTCGAGATCGGCACCCGTCACGGTGTGTCCGCGGTCGGTGATCACACGGACCGCGCCGGCGATGAACTTCCCCCAGGGTGCGGAGTCCTTGCTGATGTTCGCGGTTCGTGTGGACACCTCTGCGGCACCACTGAGCTGGTGGGACGTGGCGCGGACCGCGTGGGAATCGGTGAGGGTGACCCTGATGCGACAGTCGCGGTCAATCGCGACGGGAAGGCAGAAACCGTGCGAATAGTCGGTGTGCTCGCCAATCAGGTTGACGCGGCCGGGCGCGCGCACGGTTGGGATTCGGTTCACCATTGATGTTGTCCTTCATTTCGCCGCGCTGCTAGACGATACTGGGGCTATGGGACGCATCAAACGCTCGATTGAACTCGCCAAAGCCAGCTGGGCCGTGCTGAAGTCGGAACGCTCGCTCGCGATGTTCCCGGTCTTCGGCGCAATGGCTTCGTTGGTCGTGATACTCGTGTTGGCTGCGATCGGGTGGTTCACCCTCGGGAAGAGCGGTACCGGTGGCAACGAGGCGTATACCGCCAACGTTGCGACCTATGTGATCGTCGGTGTCGGCTACCTCGGGGTCGCCTTCGCTCAGACCTACTTTCTCTCCGCCCTGGTGGTGGGCGCGAACGAACGTCTCCAGGGTCGGGACTCATCGATGAGCCAATCGCTCGCGGTGGCATCGTCGCGTATCTCGCGGATTTTCGGGTGGTCGATCGTGCTGGCAACGGTGTCGGTGATCCTCCGGGCGATTGAAGACCGCGCGGGATTCCTCGGACCGATTATTTCTGGATTTCTCGGGGCCGCGTTCAACATTCTCACCTTCCTCGCGGTACCGATCATCATGTTTGAAGACCTCGGTCCGGTGAACGCGCTCAAGCGCTCCGGCGTGCTGTTCAAGCAAACCTGGGGAGAGAACCTTGCCGCGCAGGTTGGTATGAGCGCGCTAGGCATCATCTTCTTTCTTCCGGCCCTGTTGATTGGTGTGCTCGGCGTTGCGTCCGGCATTGCCGTGATCGGCATCGTGTGTGTAGCAATCGCCGTGCTCATCATCATCGTGGGTCAGGTGATTATCGCGGCGCTGAGCGGGATTTATCGGACCGCCCTCTACCGGTACGCCGTGGATGGCCAGGTCCCGGCCGCGTTTGGGTCGGTTGACATTGAGAACGCCTTCGGACCCAAGAAAAAGATGGGCGCGTTCGGGCGCTGAGTCACGCGCGGCGGAGTTGCTCCGCCGCGGCTTCGGGGCTGACCGGGTTCGACAGCATCGCGCTGCCGACTTCAGCCGAAGCCACATAGCGGAGCACGCCGGGCGCGCGGTGCATCGGGGCGAAGTGCGCGTGCACGTGCACGCCTTGGTGGATCCACATGAGGTACGGCACCGGCTCGTCATACATGCGGTCATACCGACTCACGATGTCGACCAGCGCGGTCGCGAGCCCGTCGCGGCCGGCGTCGTCGAGCATCGCCAGGTCGTGAACGTGTCGGCGCGGGGCGAGCAGCGTCGCAAACGGATGGCCAGCGGCAAAGGGAACGTGGGTCACCCAGTCGCCACCGTCGTAGATCACCCGATCCTTGGCTTCGATCTCCGCCGGAACGACCGTGCACAACGGGCACCCATGGGCGTTGGCGACCGCTTCTTCTCGGGCCGGGAGCGGGGGAATCGTAGGGAAGCCGTAGATCTGACCGTGCGGGTGAGGGATCGTCGCGCCTACTTCGGCACCACGATTCTCGAAGATCAGTACGTATTCGATCGCGGCGCGCGCCATCAGCTCGGTCGTGCGGTCAGCCCACAGATCGATGACGGCGCGGACACCCTTGATCCCCACCGTGGCCAAGGAGCCGGTGTGCTCCGAGGTGTAGAGCACAACCTCCGCGGCGCCGCGTGCCGGTCTCGTGAGGAAGTGACCGGCAGGGTCAGGAACCGCCAGATCGATCTCAGGACCGGGGACGAGCGGCGGCCATCGGTTGGCGAAGGCGCGCACAGAGTAAGGCTCCGGGGCTTCGACCCCGCCAACGCAGAATGGACACCCGACCGTTGGTTGGTTCGGACGGTCTTGGCGCGCCCCAACAATCGCCACCCACTCCCTCGTGAGCGGATCAAGCCGCAACTCGTGGGAGTGATCCTCGTCATTCTGAGCGATTCGCCTTGCGGACAGGTCGGTCAGGCCCGGTTCGGCGACCGCGGGCCGGTTCATCGGAGTCGGTGCCTCACTCACAGGTGAGGGAGGACCTCGGATGCGAACATGTCGAGGCCGTCAAGATCGAAAGGTGCGCGCATCGCGAGGATGAGCCAGTCGGCACCGGCGTCGTGGTACGCGCCGACGCGGTCCACAATCTCTTGCACGCTCCCTTGCAACACGCCGGGCCCCACGTAGTTCGCCATCGCACCGAACTGTGCCTCGAGGTCACCGGGTCGCATCGCGATTCCCACGTTGATTGCCCGTTCGATCGTGGCGGGGTCGCGTCCTACCGCGTCGCAGTGGTTGCTCAGCACGCCAACTTTGTGGGCGAAGGCATCGGGCGCGATGAACGGCACGTTCCAGCCGTCGGCATGTTCGGCGGCAATGCGCAGCGTGACCTTCTCCCCGCCGCCGCCGATCCAGATGGGCAAGCGTTCTTGCAGCGGCTTCGGCTCGCACTGAGCGTCGCGCATCGTGAAGAACTCGCCGTCGAAGTTCGTGTGTTGTTGGGTGAGCAGGCCGCGTACACACTGAATCGCTTCGTTCACCTGGCGGAGCCGAACCCCCGCCGACGGGAATGGCATCCCGTAGACGTCATACTCGTTGGCCATCCAACCGCCGCCCATGCCGAGGGTGATGCGACCTTGCGCGATTTGGTCGAGGGTGGCCATCGCGTTCGCGATCACGGCAGGATGCCGGTACCCCACGGAGTACACCAGACTCCCGCACCGCACCTTCTCGGTGGCTGCCGCAAGCGCCGCATGGCTGGCGACCGCTTCGAGACAATGCGGGTTGCCCGTGGCATCGGCCGAGTAGAAGTGATCCCAGATCGAGATCCATTCGAATCCATGGTTCTCGATGCGGCGCCACAGAGATTGCAGCTCCGCAATGGTGGTGTTCTGAAGGCCGGTATGTACTCCGAATCGCACGGATCGGACTCTATCGGTGCGTCGACGACACCTGGATTTCTGACGGCGGCTCGTCAGGTGGCCCGAGCGGCGCGTGAGCGGAGCGATCGAGAGCGGGAAGCCAGTTCGGGAGTTCGACGACACCTGGATTCCTGAGGGCGGCCCGTAAGGTGGCTGGATGCTGGCGATCGAGCAATGGCCCGAGTTGCACGACCCCGTGATGATCGTGTCGTTCACGGGATGGGTCGACGGTGGACTCGCAGGAGCTGGCGCCGCGGCGGTGTTGCTGGAGCAGCTCCAATCGTCGCGCACCTGCGCAACCTTGGACCTCGCCGACACCGTTGACCTTCAACAGACTCGACCCACGGTGAGCCTCGTTGAGGGAGAGGTACGGCGCGTTCACTGGCCCACGGTCGAGTTCGTTGCGGGAGTTGCCGGACGTGATGTGTTGGTGGTCACCGGACCTGAGCCGTCGGTGCGTTGGAAGGCAGTGGTCGATGAGATTGTCGGCTTCGCGAACTCTGCCGGCGTCAGCCAGTGTGTGACGCTCGGGGGGATGCCGTCACCAGTCTCGCATCGCCGGCCGATCTCGGTATTGGCCACCGCATCGAGTCGGTCCGTCGCCCAGGAGTCAGGTGCCATGCGCGGCGATTATCTCGGGCCTACCGGGATTCAGACTGTGCTCCAGATTGCGCTGGGCGCAGCGGGAATTCCAACCGTCGGGCTATGGGCCCAAGTGCCGCACTACGTGGCCGGAACGCCGTCGCCGCCCGCGATCCGCGCCATCCTCGAACGGATGCGCGAATTGACGCGCCTCGAGGTTGATCTGCGCGCCCTCGACGACCAGGCCGATGCCTACGCCGAGCAGGTGGAGTCCGGGCTCGCCGAGCGCCCCGATGTTGCCGCGTTGGTGCGCCAACTCGAAGAGGTGGGCGGGACCGAGGAACTTCCGTCCGGCGATGACCTCGCCCGTGAGATCGAGCGATTCCTGCGCGACGAGAGCTAATCGCGTCGCAGAGTTCGATTCTCGGGTCTTTCCCTGCCCGCTCAGGGTACTGACGGTCCCAAGAAGTGACAGTCCCGACGAGCCCAACGGATCGAAGCACCTCACGCCCTCCCGGTAACGTGACCCGTTCGCCAGGCGGAAGCAGGAGGAGCGGAGCGTCGATGAGCACCCTTGAGCAGTTGACCGCCCCCGGCGCGCAGTTTGAGATCGTGGAAGAGCACGTGCTTGACGTTCCGCTGCAGGTCTATCGGAAGCGGTTCTCGTCGATGCGGGATGTGCTCGCGTTCGGGGATGCTCGTCCCGATGTCGACTGGGTGGTGCAGGGTGATCGGCGCCTCACGTTCGGTGAGCACAACGCGCAAGCTCGTCAGGTGTCGGTGTCGTTACGGGAACTCGGCATCGTCAACGGCGATCGCGTAGCGGTGCTCACTGCGAACACGATTGAGTGGCTGGTGATGTTCTGGGGCTGCGCGGGCATCGGCGCTGCGTGCGTACCCCTGAACGCCTGGTGGAAAGGCGAGGAGCTCGACTTCGCCCTGCGCGATTCCGGCGCGAAAATCCTGGTCTGTGACGCGAAGCGTTGGGCCATCGTGCGCGAGATCGTCGAGACGATCCCCTCGCTCGAGCAGGTGTTTGTGATCGGCCTCGAAGGTACCGATGGCCGGGCGCGGTCCATGGATGATCTACTCGTGGCCCCGGATCCCGGGGTGCTTCCGGATGTTGGTGTGCACGAGGACGACGTCATGGCGATCCTCTATACGTCCGGCACCACGGGCAAGCCGAAGGGCGCCACGATCACGCACCGCCAGGCAATCGCGAACCTTCAGAACCTTGCGTTGCTGAGCGCGGTGTCGGCCGGCGACGGCAAGGGCGAACAGCGGTCCGAACACCAGGCCGCGGCGCTCCTCATCGTGCCGCTCTTCCACGTGACCGGAACCTGCTCCACGATGATCACGGCGTACGCGGCGGGTTCGAAACTTGTATTGATGCCGCCCGGTCGCTTCGATCCGGATCACGCGATGGCCACCATCGAACGTGAGAAGGTCAGCTCTATCGGTGGTGTGCCCACCGTGATGTGGCGCATCGTGGAGGCCGACAACTTCGCCGACTTCGACCTCACATCGGTCACTCGGATTGGTTATGGCGGCGCCCCCGCCGCGCCGGAACTCGTCGAACGCATCAAGGCCGCGTTCCCACAGGTGCGCGATTCACTCTCCACTGCTTACGGACTGACCGAGAGTGCTTCGGTGGCTACCGCGATCGCAGGTGACGATTACTTCGCGCGTCCGAACTCGGTGGGTCGTCCGGTGCCAACGGTCGAGGCCATGGTGATCGACGAGGATGGCAATCCGCAGCCCGCGGGATCCACCGGCGAGTTGGCGTTGCGGGGTCCCACCATCATGATGCGCGGCTATTGGAATCGGCCTGACGCGACCGAATCAGTGTTCCTCTCGGGTGGTTGGTTTCGGACTGGCGACGTGGCGCGTATCGACGATGAGGGGTTCGTGTTCCTCGTCGACCGGGCCAAGGACATGATCATCCGCGCTGGCGAGAACATCTACTGCGTGGAGGTGGAGAACATCCTGTTCGACCATCCCGACGTGCTCGATGCGGCACTGGTGGGCGTTCCCCATCGGGTGCTCGGCGAGGAAGTGAAAGCGGTGGTGCAGCTCCGCTCGGGATCGACCGCCACCGTCGAGGACCTGCGCGAGCATTGCTCCACCCACCTCGCGGCGTTCAAGGTCCCGGAGTACGTGGAGTTCCGCTCGGAGCCGCTCCCGCGCAACCCGGCGGGCAAGATTCTCAAGCAAATGCTCCGCGGCGATGGCACCGACTCTGCCTTCGCTCCGGGTGTTGCCGACGACGCGGTGCTCTGAGGTTTTCGGTTGCAGACGATCGTCGACTTCCATCGGTTCTGGGGCTACGTCTCAATCGTGGTGAACGGAGTCGCGGGCTTCTACTGCCTCGCGGCGTGGAGGTGGAAGGGCTTGCGGGGCAAGCCCGTATGGGTCGTCACTGCCGCGGCTGAAGTCGCAGTACTCGTCCAGATTGGCCTGGGGATAGCGCTCGTGGCGGGAGACAAGGGCTATGCGAAGTCGGTCCCGCGTTTCCATATGTTCTACGGATTCGTGATCTTCATCACCGTCGGTCTGCTGTATGGGTACCGTGCTCAGATGAAGGGTCGACTCGAGTTGCTCTACGGACTCGGCGGTTTGTTCATCATGGGGCTCGGCATCCGCGCTGTGTTGCAGGTGGGTTCATGACTGCTCCGGCTCGTCGCACCCGCGTCATGGTGATCTTCGGGGGCCGCTCCGCGGAGCACGACGTTTCACGCGTGACCGCGGTCGCGGTCGCGAAAGCGCTTGACCCGCGGCGCTACAAAGTGGTGCCCGTCGCGATCACGACCGACGGTCGCTGGCTCGCGGCAGAAGAAGCCGCCACGCTCCTGGCCGCGGGACCGGACGCGCTGCCTGCGGCGTTTCCCGTCGGTGGGACCGAGCTCGAGTCACTCGGCGCCGTGGTTGCGAGTGCCGGCAGACGTGGTCTCGATGTGGATGTGGTGCTCCCGCTTCTGCACGGACCGTACGGCGAAGACGGCACAGTGCAGGGTCTGCTGGAGCTTGCCGATATTCCGTACGTCGGTTCCGGTGTGCTCGGTTCCGCACTGAGTATGCACAAGGGCGCGATGAAGCAGATGTTCGCGGCGGCGGGTCTTCCCCAAGGTCGGTATCTCGAGCACCGTGATGGCCACGACCTTGCGAGCTTCCGCGCCCGAGTGTTGGGCAATCTCGGCCTGCCGTGTTTTGTGAAGCCCGCGAACATGGGTTCATCGGTGGGCGTCAGCAAGGCGCACGACGATACGGAACTCGACGCGGCGATCGCGACCGCGCTGAGCTACGACGAAGACATCGTGGTGGAAGAGATGATCTCGGGACGAGAGATCGAGGTGGCCGTGCTCGGGTCACTGCACCCCAAGGCGTCGCTGCCGGGTGAAGTGATCCCCGGAGCGGAGTTCTACTCCTATGCCGACAAGTACGAAGATGGCGCGGCAACATTGCTCGCGCCCGCGCCGCTGTCCGAGGCGGCGATCGACGAGGTCCGTTCGCTCGCGTTGCGGGCGTTCCTGGCGTGCCGGTGCGATGGCATGGCGCGCGTCGACTTCTTCTACGACGAAGCAGGCCCGGGGTTCCTGGTCAACGAGGTCAATAGCATCCCGGGGTTCACGCCGATTTCTATGTACCCGAGGCTCTGGGAAGTGAGCGGGCTGGCTTACCCCGCCCTGCTCGACCGGCTGATCGAGCTGGCCATCGAACGCCATGCCCGCCGCGCCGAGCGCGCCGGCCGCCAGCGCTAACCCCGAACCTGCGTCACGTTCCCACCGTGACGGTGGGCGGCCTCAAGGGTGAACGTGACGCAAGTTACGGCGTGATGGTCGCGGTCAAGCGGATGTCGCGTGAGGATCGACCAATGCGAAGTTCGTACGGGCCGGGCATGAGTTGCCAGCCGTCGTGCCACTCGGAGAAGCAGCGGTCGCCGAGGTCGAAGTCGATGTTTTCAGTGGACCCCGGCGCGATGGTGACCTTCTTGAACGCGCGCAACTCCTGCTCGGGCCGTGTTCTGGGTGCCGCGGGACGGTGCACATAGATCTGCAGCACCTCGGCACCCGTGCGTTGGCCAGTGTTGGTGACCTCCACCCTCACGGTGCGACCCTCGACGGTGACGGCACCGTATTCGAACGTGGTGTACGAAAGGCCGTGACCGAAACAGAAGCGTGGTTCGGTTCCGGCGCGGTCGTACCCGCGGTAGCCCATGAGCAGGCCATCGGCGTATTCGACGTGACCGTCGGCACCGGGGTACGTGGTGTGCGCGGGCGAGTCCTCCACCCTGACCGGGAAGGTGGTGGGCAATCGACCGCCCGGTTCGCGATCCCCGAGGAGTACGTCTGCGAGCGCGTTGCCCCACTCCGCGCCGGGGAGCCAGCACTGCAGTAACCCGGGAACGGTGTGGGCCCAGTCCATGTTTACTGGTGATCCGGCGTTCACACACACGATCGTGCGGGGGTTAGCCGCCGCCACCGCCCGGATGAGGTCGTCCTGAGCGCCGGGGAGGCTCATCGTGGGTCGATCTTGGCCCTCGGTGTCCAAGGTGGGGCCGGTCCCGACCACGACGATGGCGACGTCGGCCTCGCGCGCGACCGCGACCGCTCGCTCGATCGCGTCGGCGGGCGATGGTGGTGCGGCACCGAACTCGAGCCCGCTGACCATGGCCCCTGATCCTCCCGAGAACTCGATCTCGAGCAGGTAGTCGCGGTCGGCGTCGAGTGAACGAGCACTCCGGAGCTCGGCGCGGCCGAAACCGAAGAAGGTGGTGCCACGTTCAGTGTGGTCCCATGCGTCGATGAGTACTTCGCCGTCGAGGGAGACTCGACACGACCCAGTCGCGGAGAGTCCGAACGTCCAGTCGCCGGCCTCCGTGACCCGAACGGTCCCGCGCAGCCGGGCCGAGAAGTGACGAGGGTCGAGCACGTCGGTGAACTCACCCAGCCACAACGCGCGGGCTGTCCGCAATGACGTGGTAATTGCCGGGTCCCCGCTGAGGTCGGTGCTGGCGAACACTTCCAGGTCGATGCGGCCCGCGAGCGCGGATGCATCGAGCACGGGGATGGTGTCGGTGGCGGCAGGGCCGCGGGAGAAGCTGAGCAGGGTCTCCGGCGCGAGTGCAGCCGCGAGTCCGGCTCGGGGAGTCACCGGGGGATGCGGATCGAGCGCCGCACTGCCGCCCCCCATGATCCAAGCCGTATCCGCCGCGGTCCCGATGAGCGCGACCCGCTGCAATACGGAGCGGTCGAGGGGAAGGAGCGCGTTCTCGTTCCGCAAGAGCACGAAGCTCGCCGCCGCGGTCTCGCGAATGAGCGCCCGATGCCGTGGGTTGTCCTCCGAACTCGGGGCTCCGTTGCCCATGCCAGCGGTGGCGCCGGTGCGATTCGCCAAGAGCTGGAGCCGCTCGACCATCCGCTCAACGGTGGCGCGTGGTACCTCGCCGCGTTCGACTGCGGTGACCAGAGATGCACCGAACCATTGCGGTGGTCCCGGCATCTCGAGATCGAGACCCGCGTTCGCCGCGGCCGCGGTGCTATGTGTTCCGAACCAATCCGAGATGACGAAGCCGTCGAAGCCCCACTCATCGCGCAGCACGGTGCTGAGGAGCCACTCGTGTTCGCTGCAATACGTGCCGTTGAGCCGGTTGTACGCCGACATGATTCCCCACGCGCGGCCTTCCTTGACGGCCGCCTCGAACGGCACCAGGTACAGCTCGCGCAATGCGGCCTCGTCGACGTCGGAGCTCATGGTCATGCGTTCGAACTCGGAATCGTTGGCCACGAAATGCTTGACCGTGGTACCGATTCCAACGGACTGCACGCCGCGCACAAAACCCACCGCCAGTTGTGCAGTGAGATGGGGGTCTTCGGAGTAACACTCGAAGTTGCGCCCCGCGAGTGGATGGCGATGCAGGTTCACGGTAGGAGCGAGGAGTACGTGGGCGCCCTTGGTGCGGGCCTCCTCACCGATCGCTACGCCGATGGCCTCTACCAGATTCGGGTCCCAGGTGGCGCCGAGCGCAGTGCCGCAGGGGAAACATGCGCTGGGGACGCCGGTGAAGCTGGGACCGCGGGCGCCGTTGGGTCCATCGGTGACCCGCATGGGCGGGAGTCCGTGCTCGGGAATCCCTGGGGTGTTCCAGAGGTCGGTTCCGGCCACGGCGGCGGTCAGATCAACGAGTGCTAGGTCACTCCATGGAGTCATGGGTTTGAGTCTCTCCGCGCCGGACCACCGTCGTCACTTCCAACGCCTTGATAGCTCGTTCGGGGTTTGGCTAACTGAGGCGAGATTCGAGAGCGGTGAGTTCTTCCACGAGAGCGTCGGGGAGGTGAGTACCGAAGGACTCGAAATGACCGTGCGTGCTCGCGCACTCGGCCGCCCACTGCTCGGGATCTACCACCAGCGCCGCCCCTACGGCAACGGCGGAGACGTCGAGTCCGCGCAGATCGAGATCTTCGACGCGAGGGACCACGCCGATCGGCGTCTCATCGCCGCCGGCGGTACCTTCGAGACGACCGAAGATCCACGCCAGTACGCGTGAGTTCTCGCCGTAGCCGGGCCAGAGGAACTTGCCGTCCGCGTCCTTGCGGAACCAGTTGACGCCGTAGATGCGCGGCAACTTCGACTCCTCGGTGTGATCCGTCATGGAGAGCCAGTGCGCGAAGTAGTCCCCCATGTGGTAGCCGCAGAACGGCAGCATGGCGAACGGGTCGTGACGGAGGTCGCCCAGGCCGCCGAACGCCGCGGCGGTCTTCTCCGAGCCCATGGTTGCGCCCACGAATACACCGTGACGCCAGTCGCGCGACTCGTACACGAGCGGAACGGTGGTGGCGCGTCGCCCGCCAAACAGAATGGCCGAAATCGGCACGCCCGCAGGGTCCTGCCACTCGTCGGCAACTACGGGACACTGCGCCGCCGGTGCGCAGAAGCGCGAGTTCGGGTGCGCTGCCGGTGCTTCGGATGCCGGCGTCCAGTCCTGGCGTTTCCAATCGGTGAGATGGGCGGGAGTGGGGCCGTCGATCCCTTCCCACCACACGTCGCCGTCGTCGGTGAGCGCGACGTTGGTGAAGACCGTGTTGCTCCCCAACGTGAGCATCGCGTTGGGATTGGTCTCCATGTTCGTGCCGGGGGCAACGCCGAAGAATCCAAACTCGGGATTGATCGCATGCAGCTGACCGTTGGGTCCGAACTTCATCCAGGCGATGTCGTCACCAATGGTCTCGGCCTTCCACCCTGGGATCGACGGGATGAGCATCGCGAGGTTGGTCTTGCCGCACGCGGAGGGGAATGCCGCGGCCACGAAGCGAACCGCGCCGGCCGGGTTCGTGAGTTTCAGGATGAGCATGTGCTCTGCGAGCCAGCCTTCGTCGCGCGCGATGACCGACGCGATCCGCAACGCGAAGCACTTTTTGCCGAGCAGCGCGTTCCCGCCGTAGCCGGAGCCGTAGGACCAGATCTCGCGTGTGTCGGGGAAGTGAACGATGTACTCCTCGGTCGCGTTGCATGGCCACGTGACGTCGGCCACATCGGCGGCGAGCGGCGCCCCGAGGGAGTGGATGCACGGTACGAAATCACCGTCGTCACCCAGCACGTCGAGGGCGGCCTGCCC
>JANPBJ010000223.1:0-3027 GCA_031430375.1 Acidimicrobiia bacterium | reverse complement strand
GTGGTGTTGCTGTCGCAGTCCGACGATCCGGGGCTCCTCGGCTTCGGCCGCCGCGCCGCGGAGCAGCTGGGCCTCGCCTTCGTTCATCGCCACGTGGGGCTGGGGCCGTTCGCCGCGGCCGTGTCCACCGCGCTCACCGCTCCTGCGCCCGCCGCTACTGCGCATACCGATGCGGTGGCCTGACGTGGCCACGCAACTCGTCACGATCTGGTGGCGTGATATCCCCACGCAGGTGAACGCACAGTCGGGCCGTACCCGCTACCAGTCCATCCTCCCCCGGCGGTTTCAGCGCGCCGTGGACGAAGCCGCCATGGCTGCCGAACTCACCCAAGCTTCGGGCTACGTGGCGGAATGGCGACGCGAATCCGTGCCGATTTCCAGCTCGGCTTCCCCCGCGGAGCTCCAAGCCGCGGCCGACGCCGCCGCGGCAAGGTTCGACGCTTCGTACTCGCGTGAACGACTCATCGCCATCGCCACGAACCGCGGCTACGACCCGGAACCGTCCGCATGAACCCGGGCAACGCTTCGTGCCGGGTGGTGTTCACTCCGTCGGGCTTGAGCGGTGAGGTCGAGGCCGGCACCACGGTGTTGGACACGGCGCGCGCGTTCGGTGTCGACCTCGATTCCGTCTGTGGGGGCCGCGGGATTTGCGGCCATTGCCAGGTAGTCCCGACCATCGGATCCTTCGCGAAGTGGTCGATCACCGCCACGACCGACGCCCTCAGCCAACCCGGTGATCTCGAGACGGATCCGCGCACGGCGCGACCGATCGCCGCGGGCGCGCGGCTTGGTTGCGCCGCAACGATCCACCGCGATGCGGTGATCGATGTCCCCGCCACGAGCCAGGTGCATCGCCAGGTGGTCCGCAAGTCGGTAACCCTCGGGAACCTGACCGTCGATCCCCTGGTGACGCTCGCCTACCTGGAACTGGCTCCACCGGAATTGGATGGCACCAGTCTCGTGAGTGCGCTGCGTCACGCGTTGCGTGCCCAACACGGGTTGGTCATCGGTGCCGTCGATCCGTCGGCCCTGCATCAGCTGCAATCCGCGTTCGCGGGTGACCCGCGTGCGGGAACCGTGGCGCTCCGCCACGTCGATCCCATCGGTCCCCTTCGGTTGGTCGCAGCATTCCCTGGATTCACCGACGCCGCATACGGCATCGCAATCGACGTCGGCTCCACCACGATCGCCGGTCACCTTTGCCATCTCGGTTCCGGTGAGGTGCTGGGTTCCTACGGCCGCATGAATCCCCAGATTCGGTTCGGCGAAGACCTCATGAGTCGCGTGTCCTACGTGATGATGAATCCGGGTGGCGAGGTGGCGCTCACTGCGGCGGTGCGCCAGGCGCTCGACGAACTCGTGGGCGAACTCTGTTCCGCTACGGGAATCGAACGCGCTCATATTCTCGACGTCGTGATCGTCGGCAATCCGATCATGCATCATTTGGTCTTGGGTCTCGACCCCACCCCGCTCGGCACCGCACCCTTCGAACTCGCGACCGACGAAGCCGTGCAGACGTCGGCTCATGCACTCGATCTCGACCTGCTGAATGCCGCGGTCTACGTGGGGCCGTGCATCGCGGGTCACGTCGGCGCCGACACTGCGGCGGCGATGCTCTCCGAAGGCCCCTATCGATCGGAAGATCCACAACTCCTCGTGGACATCGGTACGAACGCGGAGATCGTTCTCGGCTCGGTCGACGCTGTTTTCGCGGCATCGAGTCCTACCGGACCGGCGTTCGAAGGCGCACAGATCAGTTGTGGCCAACGTGCGAGCGTGGGCGCGATCGAGCGAGTGCGCATCGATCGGGCCACGCTCTCGCCGCGGGCGAAGGTCATCGGCTCGGACCTGTGGAGCGACGATCCCGACTTCACCGCGGCCGCACCCGCAGTCACGGGCGTCTGCGGGTCGGGGATCGTGGAAGCGATCGCCGAACTCTTCCTTGCGGGTGTCATCGATGCCGACGGAACCATCCGGGGTGAATCGGCGGGGGTCACCGATCGCGTGATCGCGGATGGCCGTACCTTCGCCTACGTCCTGTTCGAATCGGATGCCACACGCCTGCTCATTACTCAGAACGATGTCCGCGCCATCCAACTCGCGAAAGCCGCGCTGCGCGCCGGGATCGACCTGTTGATGGAGCACGCGGGTCTCACGGAGATCAAGGATGTCCGCCTCGCGGGTGCGTTCGGTGCACACATCGACCCCCTGTACGCGATGGTGTTGGGCCTCATACCCGATACTCCGTTGGACGCGGTGCGCGGCGTCGGCAACGCCGCAGGCGCGGGCGCAGTGCGGGCGCTCGTCTCCGGTCAGCAGCGCCGGGAGATGGAGGAGGCGGTCAAGCGCGTCGTCAAGGTGGAAACTGCGATCGAACCTCGGTTCCAAGAACTGTTCATCGCCGCGATGGGATTCCCGCACACCACCGCACCAACCCCGAATCTTTCTGCTCTGGTCGATCTGCCGGAGCCCCGAGTGCCCACATCCGCTCGTCGCCGCGGCCGGCGGCCGCAAACATGAAAGGGATCTGATGTCGGAATCCAGAGGACGGCGGAGCGGGGGACGAGCCGGGCGTCAAGCGGTGCGGGCCGCGCACGTGGTGGAGCGCGAGCCGTTCCTCACCCGTGCACTCATGCCGTACGAGCTCGTGTCTATCGAGGGCCTCGAGACTCTCGAACACAACGCAGACACCATCCTCGAAGAGGTCGGCATCGAAGTCCGCGACTATCCCCTGGCGATCGAACTGTTCACCGGTGCGGGCGCCGACGTCTCGGGCACCCGAGTCCGCTTCCCGCGCGGCCTGTGCCGCCAGCTTGTCCAGGCAACGGCACCCCGCACCTACATCCAACACGCACGCAACCCGGCGAACAACGTGCAGATCGGCGGCGACGCCACGGTCTTCGCCCCGAACTACGGGTCACCCTTCGTCCAAGACCTGGACCAGGGCCGGCGGTACGCAACCCTTGCCGACTTCGAAAACTTCGTGAAGCTCGCGTACCTCTCCCCCAACTTGCACCACTCGGGTGG